>CAYOKH010000049.1:0-12935 GCA_964404505.1 uncultured Azoarcus sp. | reverse complement strand
GACCACCAGCGGACGCTGCGCGGCGACCCATTCGGTCAGCCATGCGATCGCCTGCGGGTTCGCCTGGCTGCAAGCGACCTGCGGCCGCGCCGCGGTCGCGCTGTCGGCTGCCAGCCACACCAGGGCATGACGCTGTCGCAGAAGCTCAGGCATGATCGAGGACACGTTCCACGATGTCGGCTGCCAGCGTTCTGCCGCCACGCTCGCGTCCGGCGGTCATGCGGTCGTCGCGGCTGCGCCCGGGCGGATCCGCGTTGATCAGTTCCCTCAGCGCGGCCGCAAGCCGCTCGGCCGGCTGATCGGACCACACTGCGCGCAGATGGCCCATGCGCAGGTAGTTGTCGACACCGGGCGAAAATACCGGTGACTCTTGTGCCAGGGCCTCGAGCCGTTCCAACGGAATCCTGGTGATCCTGGCCATGGCGGGCAGATTCATGACCTTGATCTCGGCGTCGGCCAGCGCATAACAGGCGTCCGCCATCATGCCGGTGGTCAGATATCCGCCGCTGACCGCTTCTCCATACACGAGGCTCAGTAGCGGATGACCGCGACGGCGCGCAAGTTCCACGCATTTTGCGAGATGGGCCATGTAGCCGTTGAGACCGAGCAGTTCGTCGCGCCGCCGCAGGCGCTGCCCCTGAGTGTCGAGCAAGAACAGGATCGGTTCGCCGGGGCGCTGGCGCACCGCGTCGAGAACCGCCGCGGACATCCGCAAGCACAGGTCGACGCCGACCTCGGCACGGTTGGCGGTGCCGATGACGGTGATGCCGATGTCACTGACGTGAGCACGTCCCTGGAAATAGTCGGCCTCCATGACGCTGGCTTCCCAGCCATTCGGGAACAGAACGTTCAACAGGGTATCGCGCTTCATCGGGCCGCTCTCCTGCAGGGCTCGGCCATGCGCACGAACTCGTCGGCCGGCATCATCGCCACTGCATTCGGGTCGGGTACGCCGAGTTGCCGCCAGATATCGAGCGCGTCGTCGCAGGCATGAAACTGCGACCAACGCGCCTGCAGCATCGCGTGCTCACGCTCGATGTCGTCCAGCGTGAGCCCCGCCGGCGTGTCAAGCAAGCCGATCGCCGCAGCGCGAAAGGCGTCGATGTCATCATCGACCAGGGTGCTCGCCTCGCCGACCAGATAGCGGTGCTTGCCGCCGGTGACCCGCCACACCAGCGCGCGATCGCGTGAATCGAATTCCTCCACCCCGTGCACCGTCTCGATGACTTCCGGGCCGGACATCGCGAGCCGGCCTTCCTCTGACATCACCAGGGCATCGCAGCAGCGTGCGATCAGTCCGGTACCGCCGAAGCAGCCGCCGCTGCCACCGATCAGGCCGATGAAACGAACGCCTTCGGCACGCGCACCGAGCACCGCGCGCAGGATCTCGGACACTGCGATCAGGCCGGCATTGGCTTCATGCAGGCGCACGCCACCCGAGTCGAACAGGAGCAGCACAGCCGTCGGTTTTTCCGCGACGGCGCGTCGGACGAGTCCGACCAGCTTTGCACCGTGAATCTCGCCGATCGCACCCCCCACGAAAAGCCCTTCCTGGGACGCCGCGAGCACGGGCTGTCCGTCCAGCGTACCGGCCCCGATGATGAGACCGTCGTCGAGCGCGACCGGCTGGTCGAGCATGACCAGATGCGGGCTGGATGCGCGTGCCTCGGGCGGGATGAACTCGTGAAACGATCCGGCATCGATCACGCCGAGCAGGCGTGCGCGGGCCGAGGCTTCCAGGTAGCTCTTAGGCATCGGTGTCCTCCCAGGCTTCCAGCGCCTGATCGAGACGCAGGCTCACCACGGCAGGGGTTGCGCCGACGTCGTTGATCTCGATCCTCAGGCCGCCGGCAGGATGTCGCTCGCTGAAGTCCCTGAACACCGCTTCCCAGATCGGCGCGAAGCCGCGCGCCGATGTGTTCACGGCAATGCTGCAGCGCTGTGCGGCGCCGCCGCCCTCGATCAGGACCTCGCAGTTTCCGGATGCGGTGACGCCGACCAGCACCGGCTTGCGCGCCGCGGCTGCGCCGCGCGTGTCCAGCTCGTAGTGCAGTTTCTCCATCTTGTTCTCCAATGCCTACCAGCTGCGAAAGCGGCTGGGCGGGTCATACAGTCCGCCCGAGGCGCGCACCAGATCCTTGATGGAGCGCGCAGCGAGCAGATCACGGGTCGCATCGCGCCGGGAAATGCCGAGATCCTCGGGGCGACGGATCACGCCGCGTTCGCGCAGTTCGGCAACCTTGCGCCGGTCACGGCGCAGACCGACCTCGGTGTAACCGGCCACGCCGCGAATCGCCTGTTCCCGCTCGTCCGGGTTGCGGCACAGCAACAGGTTGGCGATGCCTTCCTCGGTGACGATGTGGGTCACGTCGTCGCCGAAGATCATCACCGGTGGATTGGCCAGCCCCATGTCGCGGGCGAGGCCCCAGGCATCGAGCCGCTCGACGAAGGCGGGTGCCATATGCTCGCGAAAGGTCTCGACCATCTGTACTACCAGCTTGCGCCCTCGCGGCATGATGTCGCGGCCTTGGCGCGCCTCCTCGCCGGCCTTGAGCCAGGCGCTGCTCTCGTGACGACGGCCGCGGGCATCGGCGCCCATGTTCGGAGCGCCGCCGAAACCGGCGATGCGCCCCTTGGTCGCGGTTGAACTGTTGCCCTGCAGGTCGATCTGCAGGGTCGAACCGATGAACAGGTCGCAGGCGTAATGTCCGGCTGCCTGGCAGAAGGCGCGGTTGGAGCGCATCGAACCATCCGGGCCGGTGAAGAAGACGTCCGGGCGTGATTCGATGTAGGCCTCCATGCCCAGTTCCGATCCGAAACTGTGGATGGATTCGACGAAACCGGCTTCGATCGCCGGGATCATCGCGGGGTGGGGGTTCAGCGCCCAGTGGGTGCAGATCTTGCCCTTCAGCCCGAGCGATTCGGCATAGGTCGGCAGCAGCAGCTCGATCGCGGCGGTGTCGAAGCCGATTCCATGGTTCAGGCGCTTGACGCCGTATTCAGCGTAGATGCCCTTGATCACCATCATTGCCATCAGCACCTGAATTTCCGAGATCTGGGCGGGGTCGCGGGTGAACAAGGGTTCGATGTAAAAGGGCTTGGGCGACTCGATGACGTAGTCCACCCAGTCGGCCGGGATATCCACGCGCGGTAGGGCATCGCGAATCTCGTTCACTTGCGCGATGACGATTCCGCCGCGAAACGCGGTCGCCTCGACGATGGCCGGGGTGTCTTCGGTGTTCGGGCCGGTGTACAGATTGCCTTGCGGGTCGGCCGCCTCGGCTGCGATCAGCGACACGTTCGGCGTCAGGTCGATGAAGTAGCGGGCAAACAGCTCCAGATAAGTATGGATCGCGTTGATCCGGATCTTGCCTTCGGCAACCAGGCCGGCAAGGCGGGTGCCCTGCGGCCCTGAGAAGGAGAGGTCGATCTGGGATGCGATGCCCTTGTCGAACAGCGCGACATGTTCCGGCAGAGATACCACGGATTGGACCAGGTGCAGATCATGGACGCGCGCCGGATCGACCTGATTGAGAGCCGCGGCGAGGAAGTCCGCCTGTTTCTGATTGTTGCCCTCGATGCAGACGCGGTCGCCGCACTCGATGACCGCCTCCATCAGCGCGCTTGCATCCTTGGCCATCACGCGTTTCCCGTCGGCCAGACTCGCACCGCGCGATTTGCGTGCGGCCTTCGGTGTCGAGCCGGGCGACTGGTGATCGTTGCGTTTCATTCATGCTTCTCCGATATCGTCGTGCGTGGCTGATCAGAGTTGCACCCCGTGCCCGAGGCCTTGCGCCGTCGCGCGATTCCGGCACCGGGCGAGGCTCAGACTGCGGGACCCATGAGATACTCCGGGAGCCAGGTCGCGATGCCCGGGAAGAGGCACAGCAGCAGGATTGCCAGGACCATGCAGCCGACGTAGGGCAGCGAACCCCACAGAATGGTCTGCAGGCGGATATCCGGCGCGATGCCGTTGATCACGTAGAGGTTGAGACCCACCGGAGGCGTGATCAGGCCGATTTCCATGTTGATCGTAAGGACCACGGCGAACCAGTATGGGTCGAAGCCTGCTTCGAGTACGATCGGCAACAAAATCGGCGCCGCCATCAGGATGACCGCGACGGGTGGCAGGAAGAAGCCGGCGCACAGGAGGAAGATGTTGATCCAGATCATCAGCATCCATGGATTGAGCTCCATCTCGATGATCCAGTGCGCGATGGTCTGCGTGATGTAAAGACTGGACAACATGTAACTGAACAGCCCCGAGGCCCCGATGATGATCAGGATCATCACGGATTCCTTGGTGGCGTCGCGGAACATGTGCCAGACGATTCCGGGCTGCCACATGCGATAGATGACCACCGCGAGCAGGATGCACAGCAGCGCGCCGACCCCCGCGGTTTCCGACGGCGTCGCGATGCCGCCGTACAGTGCATAGAGCACAGCGATGATGACCAGCAGGAAAGGCAGGATCCTCGGCACCAGCTCGAAGCGCTGTTTCAGTGTGTACTTCACGCGGGAAAGGATGACCCCCTCGGTCTGCCGCCACGTGGAGTAGATCGCCCATGCGATGAACAGCCCCGTGAGCATCAGCCCCGGTATCACCCCGGCCAGGAACAGACGCCCGATCGAGGTCTCGGTGGCGATGCCGTATACGATCATCGTGACGCTGGGAGGGATCAGGATGCCGAGGGTACCGCCCGCTGCGATCGATCCGGCGGCAACGCCCTTGGGGTAGCCGCGTTTGATCATTTCCGGGATGCCCATTTTGCCGATCGCCGCGCAGGTCGCGGGAGACGAGCCGGACATCGACGAGAACAGTGCACAGGCACCGAGATTCGAAACCACCAGTCCACCCGGTACCCGTGTGAGCCAGCGCTCCAGCAGGGCGTACAGGTCGGCGCCGGCCCGCGAGGAGGCCACTGCCGCACCCATCAGGATGAACATCGGTATCGACAGCAGGGCGAAGCTGTCGAGCTTGCTGAACAGGACTTCGGGGAGGACCGCGAGACCGTAAACACCTTCGAATGCGAGGATGAAGATCATCGACACGATCATCAGGCCGAACCCGATCGAAACGCCGGAGAACAACACCACGATGGTGACGATGCCGACCAGCGCGCTCAACAATAATGGGTCCATCAGCCTCTCCCGCGGGACTTGTCGGCGTCAGCCGGATGGCTGTCGCCTTCAACTGCCGCATGCAGCAGGCCGGAAGGCGGCGCGAATGGATCATCGACCCGCGGCAGCATGATCAGGTCGGCAACGTACTGCAGGACAAGGAGTCCAAAGCCAAGCGGCATCGTGACGTAGGGAATCCAGAGGGGAGGACCCCAGACCGAGGCGGAGCGCCAGCCGCCGTGAACCGATTCGAGGAAGAGTTCAAAAGAGTAGTAGGCGATTGCCAGACAGGCGATGGCCTGCACGATGATGCAGCAGACGAAGAGGACCTTGCGCGCCTTGGGGGACAGGTAGATCGGTAGCAGATCGACGTTGATATGGCCGCGAATCAGCTGGACATAGGGCATGCCGACCAGGGTGGCGCCAACCATCAGGAAAATGACCGTCTCGGTCTGCCATACGGTGGAGGCATTGAGCACATAGCGCACGAACACGAGCTGGCAGACGAGTACGACCGACGCCAGAATCATCGCCGCGGCCGCAACCCCGCAAAGGCGTGACAGTGTGTGCACTGCTCGGACGTAGAGAAGCATCTTGCCGCTCCCGGGACATTGACTGAATCCTGAAGAAGGGGGCAGGCTGGCGCCCGGTCGGCGCCAGCCCGAGGGGCTTACTCGACCGATAGTGCGAGGTCGAGGATCTCCTTGCCACCGCGAACTTCTTCGACGAAGGCCTTGTAGGAGGTGGCCTCGGCCAGTTCGCGCCACTTGGCGAACTGTTCGGCGTTCATCTCCGCGATCTCGACGCCGGCCTTGCGGAATACGTCCACCGATTCGGCATCTTCCTTGGCCGCTTCGGTCACGTAGTAGTCCTCGGCCTTCCTGGCGGCCGCGGCCAGCGCTGCCTTCTGCTCATCGTTGAGTCGGTCGTAGGTGCGCTTGGACATCATCACCGGCTGATACATGAACCACAGCGCATACTCGCCGGCCGGCGTATAGCACTTCACCTGCTCGTAGAGGCGGAAGGACACGAAGCTCGACGAGCTGGTGTTGATCGCATCCAGAACCCCGGTCTGCATCGCACTATAGACTTCGGAGCTGGGCATCGACGCGATCGATGCGCCGGCCCCGGCGATCATCTGCTCGAAGGCCTTGCCGGCCGCACGCATCTGCTGACCGCGCACATCGTCCGGCTCGAGGATGCAGTTACGCTTGGATGCGAAGCCGCCAGCCAGCCACCCCTTGGCGACGGTCACCACCCCCGCCCCGTTGGCTATCTCCTCGATCCTGTCCATGAACGGGGAGGTGTTGATCCGCTCGGAGTGAGCATGGTTCTTGACCAGGCCCGGCATCAGGGTCAGGTTGAATTCGGGATGTCGGCCGCCGGCGTAGGAAAGCGGAATCACCGTCATGTCCAGGCGGCCCGATGCGACGGCGCCCCACTGGTCGTTGGCCTTGAACAGCGACTGGTTCGGGAAGATCTGGATGCTTAGGCCGACCTTCGCGTTCTCCAGTTCGGTTGCGAGAATCTCGGCGACCTTGTGACGAATGTCGTTGGTCGACCACTGATGGGACAGACGCAGTGTCTGTTGCGCAGCTGCCTGGCTGATCACGCCGCCGGCGAGCACCACCGCGGCACAAACACCGACCGCACCCCGGAAGAAGCTTCTGCGGTCGAACTGAAGTTTACGGATCATGACGTTGTCTCCAAAGATATTGTTGTATTGCCGAGTCAAGCTCGCGTATGCATGGGCGCATGCGGGTACCGCTTCTGCGCGGCGGCGCAGCCACCGAGTGAATTCGCATTCCCTGCATTGCCCCGTGCAGCACCATCGGAAGGTGACTTTGCAGGGCCGTTGCGTATTCATACACCGCCTGAATGTATGCATAAAGACGTTGTATGTATACGAGAATAACCTAAAATGAACCCGTGTCAAGGTCTCTACGTACGATTCGAACCATCGAAAAGCGGGGGAAATATGAACAGCCCTGATGATCAGCCGGTGACCGGCCGTCGTTCCGAGCACCTGCGTGAAACCATAGAGGAGCGCATCGCGACCGGCGAGTATCTGCCGGGCATGCGCCTGGATGAGACGGAACTCGCCGAAGAGTTCGGCGTATCCCGCACGCCGATACGTGAGGCGCTGATTCAGCTCGACTCGGAGGGTCTGGTCGAGATGCGACCCCGCAGGGGGGCGATCGTCGTCGAGGTTTCGGCACAACGTCTGTGCGAGATGTTCGAAGTGATGGCCGAATTGGAAGCGATGTGCGCACGACTTGCCGCGCGCCGGATCACACCCGAAGAAGAGGCCGAACTTCTCGCCGCGCATCAGGCAAGCAAGGAGACGGTGAATTCGGGAGACCCCAACAGCTATTTCTATCTCAACGAACGCTTCCACCATTTGATCTACGCTGCCAGCCATAACCAGTTCCTGATCGAGCAGGCCCTTCAGCTGCAACGACGTCTGCGTCCCTATCGCCGCATGCAGCTGCACGTGCGTGACCGCGTCCGGGTATCGTTCGACGAGCACAACGAGATCACCGAAGCGATTCTGAATGGCGACAGCGAGCGCGCAGCGAACGCATTGCGCGACCATGTGACGGTGCAGGGTGAACGCTTCAGCGATCTGATTGCCTCGCTGAGCACGCTGCGTGAACGTGCCCGCCGTCCGTGAAGGGCAGGTCTTCGTCGCTTGCGCGCACCTGCGGCGCCATTAAAAAAGCCCGGCGAACCGGGCTTTTTCACGTCAAACTGCGGCGATTATTCGGCGGGCCGAATGTTCGCTGCCTGCTTGCCCTTCGGGCCGTTCGTGACGTCGAACGTGACTTTCTGGTTCTCTGCGAGAGACTTGAACCCGTTGCCCTGAATTGCGGAGAAATGTGCGAAAAGATCTTCGCCTCCATCAGTCGGGGTAATGAATCCGAAACCCTTGGCGTCGTTGAACCACTTGACAGTACCTGTTGCCATGACATGCTTCCTTGCAATGATATGAAATATGGGCGAATGCCCGGAATGACGAGAATCAAGGCTTGGAGCTGTCGAACTGGGGTACCGCTGAAAGGGGCACTGCGTAAGAGCTGACATACTTTGAAAACCCGCTGCACGCAGTATGAGGCCATTGCCGATCCGGCACAAGGACTTTCTGCTCCGGGACCGCTGTCGTTGACGTTAACGTCAACAGTATTTATGTTCGGGACCGACTTTCAATGTGCAGCCATCCTGAGGAGAACGAAAGATGAAGATCGAAAACGGCGTATTCGTGGTCACCGGCGGCGGTTCCGGCCTTGGTGCGGCGACCGCACGGATGCTGGTCGACGCCGGCGGGCGCGTCGTGCTGGCCGACGTCAATCGTGAGGCGGGCGAGCAGGTTGCGGGCGAGTTGGGTGCTGCTGCGGTCTTCGTCACCACCGATGTCACCGATGAAGCGAGTGCGAAGGCAGCGATCGACCGTGCGGCTTCGGGTTTCGGCGGCCTGCACGGCCTGATCAACTGCGCCGGCGTTGCGCCGGCGGAGAAGATCGTCGGGCGGGAAGCACCGCACCGGCTCGAGTCCTTCTCCCGGATCGTCGGCGTCAATCTCGTCGGCAGCTTCAACATGATGCGCCTTGCCGCCGATGTGATGTCCAAGGCGCAACCCGACGCCGAGGGCGAGCGAGGCGTGATCGTCAGTACCGCTTCGGTCGCCGCGTTCGACGGTCAGATCGGGCAGGCGGCCTATGCGGCGTCGAAGGCGGGCATCGTCGGTCTGACGCTGCCGGTCGCGCGCGAACTCGCACGTTTCGGCATTCGCGTGATGACCATCGCGCCGGGAATCATGGAAACGCCGATGCTGATGGGGATGCCGCAGGAGGTGCAGGACTCGCTCGGCAAGATGGTGCCCTTCCCGTCACGCCTCGGGCGTCCCGCCGAGTATGCCGCGCTGGTACGTCACGTCATCGAGAATACCTATCTCAACGGGGAAGTGATCCGTCTTGACGGGGCGATCCGGATGGCACCCAAGTGAACCCGCATGGGAGTCGCTCGGCGTGACATGCGGGCGAACCTTTCCCTTGCGCGATTGGTCAGGTGGGTAGAGTGTGCTAGAAGGTGCGCGTCCTGCAAGCCCCGCCGTCCCGCGGGCCCGGTTCCCGACTACGTGGCAGGTCCGAGATGAGTTCTGCTGAGATCGCCGTTTCCCCTGCTGGCGAACAGGCAGAGGATTGCTACCACTGCGGCCTGCCCGTTCCTCCCGACAGCCGTCATCTCGTGGCCATCGACGGTGTTGAACGCCGAATGTGTTGCATCGGATGCGAGGCAGTTGCACGTTCCATCGTCGACACCGGGCTTGGTGATTACTATCGGCACCGGGATGCGATGCCCGAGCCTCAGA
Source organism: uncultured Azoarcus sp. (assembly GCA_964404505.1). GTDB lineage: Bacteria > Pseudomonadota > Gammaproteobacteria > Burkholderiales > Rhodocyclaceae > DAOMNN01. Next base: position 3,445 of record CAYOKH010000049.1, on the reverse strand, counting down.
AGGAGGCGCTTCCGGTCGAGTTGCGGGAATTGGGCCTGTTCGATCATCCGGATTTTCAGAGATCCTTCGTCCAGCCGGTCGGTGAACACGAGCGCGAAGCCGCTCTCATCCTGGAAGGCATCACCTGCGCGGCCTGTGTCTGGCTGAATGAACAGCACGTGGCACGCCAGCCCGGGGTTTCGCTGATCGAGGTGAACTACGCGACGCGACGCGCGCGGGTGCGCTGGGACGAAACCCGCACGAAGCTTTCCGAAATTCTCGCCGCGATCCAGTCCATCGGTTATCGCGCCTATCCATACGATGCCGAGCGTTCCGAGCAGATCGCGCAGCGCGAACGCAGATCGATGCTGTGGCGCGTGTTCGTTGCCGGTTTCGGCATGATGCAGGTCATGATGTACGCCTACCCCGCGTATATCGCCGGGGAGGGGGATCTCTCGCCCGATGCCGATGTACTGATGCGCTGGGCGAGCCTGATTCTCACCGTGCCGGTGGTGTTCTATTCGGCGGCGCCATTCTTTCAGCGCGCAGTGCGCGACATCCGGTTGCGTCGGTTGGGGATGGACGTTCCGGTCGCGCTTGGCGTCGGCAGTGCCTTTGTCGCGAGCGTCTGGGCGACCCTGTCGCACGGGCCGGAAGTGTATTTCGATTCGGTCACGATGTTCGTGTTCCTGTTGTTGTGCGGCCGCTATCTGGAGATGCTGGCACGCCAGAAGGCGGTCCGCGGAGTGGAGGAACTCGGCAAGGTAATCCCCGTTTTCGCGGAGCGTCTGGAGGAGGATTCGGCTCGTGGCGCCCGGGTGCCGGTCTCGCGGCTGATGCCCGGAGACCGGGTGAGGGTGCGGCCGGGCGAGGTCATTCCGGCCGACGGTCTGGTCCTGGAAGGCGAGAGCAAGGCGAACGAGGCGCTGCTGACCGGCGAAAGCCGGCCAGTGGTCAAGCGTGCCGGCGCAAGCGTGACCGGCGGGAGCATCAACGTCGCCAGCCCGCTCGTGATTCGGGTGACACGGGTGGGGGACTCGACGCGGCTCGCGGCGATCCGCAAACTCATGGACAGGGCGGCAGCCGATCGGCCCGCCATCGCAACCCAGGCCGACCGGGTCGCACGAGTCTTCATCGTGGCCCTGCTGAGCCTGTCGGCGTTCACCTATGTCGGATGGCAGTTCATAGATCCGGACCGGGCGCTGTGGGTCTTCGTGTCGGTGCTCGTCGTCGCCTGTCCCTGCGCGCTGTCGCTGGCGACCCCCACCGCCCTCACGGTGGCCACCGACTCCCTGGCGCGCATGGGCGTACTCGTCACGCGCGGGCATGCAATCGAGGCATTGGCAGGGGCGAACAGGTTCGTTTTTGACAAGACTGGAACGCTTACCGTGGGTGAGATGCGGGTCGACGCAGTGCATGTGCCCGATGGTTCCGACGAACGGGAGGTGCTTGCGCTTGCGGCGGCGCTGGAACAGGCCTCCGAACACCCCGTCGCGGCGGCGGTGCGCATTGCAGCCGCCGGTCTTGAACTGCGGCCGGTCGCGGGACTGCGGTCGGTGACCGGTCAGGGCGTGGAGGGGTCGATCGACGGCGAGCCGCTGCGCATCGGTTGCCCCGGTTTCGTTTCCGCACTTGCCGGCGAGGTTCCGGCCGATACCGCGAGGCTCGGAGTCGATGGTGCCACGGTAGTTGCGCTCGGTGCTCGAGGGCGCTGGCTTGCGCTGTTCAGGCTTGCCGACGTGGTGCGCAAGGATGCGGCGACGCTGATCGGGCGGCTCGGCGGGGAGGGAATTCCGACCGCGATCATCAGCGGCGATGCCCTTGCAGCCGTTGACGCAGTCGCGCGATGCGTCGGTGTCGACGAGGCTCATGCAGGGATGACGCCCGAGGACAAGCAGGCCTGGGTCGAAGCAAGGCAGCGCGAGCGCGGCGCGATCGTCGCAATGGTCGGCGACGGCGTCAACGACGCGCCGGTGCTTGCGCAGGCGCAGGTATCGATAGCGATGGGAGGAGGAACAGACCTGGCGAGGAACCAGGCCGATATCGTGCTGCTCTCGGAGAACCTCGCGGGACTGTCGCGGGGCATCAGCCTCGCACGCCGAACGCTGCATGTCATCCGCCAAAACCTGTGGTGGTCCTTCGCCTACAACTTCATCTCGGTGCCTCTGGCGATGATGGGCTTCATTACGCCATGGATGGCGGGCATCGGAATGGCTGGCAGTTCACTGCTGGTCGTGCTCAACGCGCTGCGCCTGCAGATTCGGCCAGGGAGCGGAAATTGAACATTGGCCTGTACCTGCTCATCCCCCTGTCGGTGGTGCTCGTATTCGTGATCGGCATCATCTTCTGGTGGTCGGTACGCTCGGGCCAGTACGATGACCTCGAAGGCCCCGCGTACAGGCTCCTGCTTGACGATCGGGATCCGCCCACCCCCGGTTCGGAGCCTGCAGGCGGCAACGCCCCCGATGCCGAATCCGTGGAAGAGGACGTACCGCGCGGCGGCCGGAAAGATGCGGGGTAACGACCTGACCGGCTTCCATGGGGCCGGCCTGCGGTTCATGAGCTAAAGCGCCCGCTCCGGTTTGTGCGGGTTCGTCACTTCGATAACGTTTGTTGACATAGGTCAAAGCCCGCTGCTGGGGCCATAGGCATACTTGACCCATGGTTTTTGATGGTCGTCCCAAGAAGGAGCGGGGCGAGCGTGGAGTCCGGTTTTTTGTCTCTCTGTTGGGGTTGGGGGTGCGTTTCGTGCGCACCCTTTTTTTTTGCCTGCGGCGCTTCCGCCTGCAAGCCGATGCATTCTAGCAGTTCCGAATATCTTGGACCCAATTTATCCATTAGAATACGTAAAAATACTGCGCTGCAATAAGATATTGATCTATGTCAAATCCAGCTGTGGCGTTCAGCGTATCCTTCTGCCGCATGGCGTGCCGCAAACGGTGTGACCACGGGCCGCTGCAAGAAAAAGGCTTTCAATCAGAGAGGTGACTCACATGCAATCGCAGGCGACTTATAACTACAAAGTCGTTCGCCAGTTTTCGATCATGACGGTAGTGTGGGGTATCGTGGGCATGCTCGTCGGCGTCATCATTGCCGCACAGCTTGTCTGGCCCGCGCTCAACCTGAGCGGACTGGGCGAATGGTTCCATTTCGGCAAGCTGCGTCCGTTGCACACCAATGCGGTGATCTTTGCGTTCGGCGGCAGCGCGCTTTTCGCGACCTCGTATTTCGTCGTCCAGCGGACCTGTCACACGCCCCTGTTCGCGCCCCGCCTGGCGGCATTCACCTTTTGGGGATGGCAACTTGTCATCGTTCTCGCAGCGATCACCTTGCCGCTCGGTTACACGTCGACCAAAGAGTACGCTGAACTCGAATGGCCGATCGACATCCTGATCGCGGTCGTGTGGGTTTCTTACGCGATCGTGTTCTTCGGCACGATCGCCAAGCGCAAGGTCTCGCACATCTA
>CAYOKH010000048.1:11799-13615 GCA_964404505.1 uncultured Azoarcus sp. | reverse complement strand
CGTGGCGCCGGCATGGGCGGAGGCAATGACGAACGCGAGCAGACGCTGAACCAGCTGCTCGTCGAGATGGACGGATTCGAAGGGACGGCGGGCGTCATTGTCATCGCTGCAACCAACCGTCCCGACGTGCTCGATCCTGCGCTGCTGCGCCCCGGTCGTTTCGACCGTCAGGTGGTGGTGCCGCTGCCGGATATCCGAGGCCGCGAACAGATCCTGAAGGTGCACATGCGCAAGGTGCCGATCGCGCCGGACGTCGAACCGGTAGTGCTGGCGCGCGGTACGCCCGGCTTTTCGGGTGCCGACCTGGCCAATTTGGTGAACGAGGCGGCCCTGTTCGCCGCACGCGGGGCGAAGCGCCTGGTCGACATGGAGGACTTCGAGCGCGCCAAGGACAAGATCATGATGGGTTCGGAGCGGCGTTCCATGGTCATGCCGGAGGAAGAACGCCGCAACACCGCGTATCACGAGTCCGGGCATGTGCTGGTGGCCAAGCTGCTCGACAAGACCGACCCGGTGCACAAGGTCACGATCATCCCGCGCGGGCGCGCACTCGGCGTGACCATGCAGTTGCCCGAGACCGATCGCTACAGCCAGGATCGTGAACGCCTCCTGCAAACGATCGCGGTGCTGTTCGGCGGGCGGATCTGCGAAGAGATTTTCATGCACCAGATGACGACCGGTGCGTCGAACGATTTTGCCCGGGCGACCGACCTGGCGCGCCGGATGGTGACGCAGTGGGGCATGTCCGACAATCTCGGTCCGATGGTGTACGGCGAGGAGGAAGGCGAGATCTTCCTCGGTCGCCAGGTGACGACCCATCGCAACGTGTCCGAAGCGACGATGCAGAAGGTCGATGCGGAGATTCGCCGCATAATCGATCAGCAGTATGCGCTTGCACGCAGGCTGATCGAGGAGAACAGGGACAAGATCGAGGCAATGGCCCAAGCCCTCCTGGAATGGGAAACCCTTGACTCGGACCAGCTCGACGACATCATGGATGGCCGTCCGCCGCGTCCCCCCAAGCAGGTGTCGGCTCCGCCGCCAAGGCCGAAGGATGACGCGCCCGGAGCCGAGCCGAACGCGGCGGCTCCCGTGGCCTGATCAGAAGCAGGAATCGAAAAGACCGGCATTCAGCCGGTCTTTTCGTGACACGTACGGAACGCTGACGCTGAATGCGTCGGAGTACGTCTGGCTATGAAGGGCTGTGAGGGGGGCAGGCGCATCCGTAAAGTGACTGGTCCGGACCGATTGCGATGCAGTGCGTGTTCTTGCCGCAATCGACCTTGAATGTTGCAGGCTCTCCATGTTCATACCGGGGCATGTTTATCAGCCGCATGAAGCGTTCCACGGCCTTTGGACCCTGCAGGACCGTAAGGCACCCCTGACCGGAATGCAACCAGCGCCCATCTACCGAAATCGCGTAGCACTGATCCCGGGGTCCATCGCCGTGTTCCTCGGGCTCTTGAACCGGATGGACGCGCAACTTGACGTTCCTGTCGTGCGAATGAGGGGCGGCGACCATTTCCAGCCAGGTTGCCACCTTTCCTGTCTTTCTCATGAGTTCTCCTCCTGGACCCATCTGCCTCCAGCGACAATCCGGCGGGCCTGGCAAGCGAAACGGCGAGCTTGCAATGGGATCGCGCGGACGACGTGGGAGGCAACCCGGGTGGAATATGAGGGTTCTTGCGACCCTCGCATCCGGCACTTCGGCGCGTTTGTCTTGACGCCACTGTCGAACTTTAATTATGGCCGGTTTGCGATGCCAATCAATTCGAATATGTAACGGATTGTCGAGCTGGATTCATTCGGGTAATTC
>CAYOKH010000048.1:0-11699 GCA_964404505.1 uncultured Azoarcus sp. | reverse complement strand
ATTCATTCGGGTAATTCGTTCGGTCTGGACTAACCGGACGCGGACACTTGGAGGATTGGATGAGTGCGATGGACGCAAATGCACGCGTGCTCCGATGTGGTCGTTTCCGGCTGGACTTGTCCATGCCCAGAATCATGGCGATCGTCAACCTGACACCTGATTCGTTCTCCGGGGACGGTCTGGACCGGAATCTCGATGGGGCGATTGCACGCGCCGAGGCTGCGGCAGAGGCGGGGGCGGACATGCTCGACATCGGTGGCGAATCCTCGCGTCCGGGTGCCGATCCCGTTGCGGAGCACGAAGAACTCGACCGGATCCTGCCTCTGCTCGAGCGCCTGGCGTCGTGGCCGATACCGGTATCGGTTGACACGGTCAAGCCGGCGGTGATGCGCGCGGCGATCGACGCCGGGGCCTCCATGATCAACGACATCAATGCATTCCGCGCAGAATCGGCGGTCGAGGCAGTTGCCGGCTCGGAGGCGGCGCTGTGCGTGATGCATATGCGCGGTGAGCCGCGGACGATGCAGAGCATGCCCCAATACGACGACGTCGTGGCTGAAGTCGGCGCATTCCTGGCCGAGCGGGTTGCCGCACTTGCGACGGCCGGGGTCGCGCCTGAGCGTATTGTGATCGATCCCGGTTTCGGCTTCGGCAAGACGCTGGAGCACAATCTCGAGTTGTTGCGTGGAATCCCGGAACTCCTTGAATCGGGGTTTCCGGTGCTGGTCGGCATGTCGAGGAAATCCATGCTGGGCACAATCACCGGTCGCCCCGTCGATCAACGCACCATTGCCAGCGTTGCCGCAGCCCTGCTCGCCGTCGGTCTCGGCGCACGCATCGTTCGCGTCCATGACGTTGCTGCGACGAAAGATGCGTTCGCCGTATGGAATGCGGTCCACTGCGCGGATCGGCGCGACTGCTTGGTGTCATAATCACTACTTTCAATTTTCGGAAGCATCATGGCACGTAAGTATTTCGGCACGGATGGCGTGCGCGGACTGGTCGGTGAAGCTCCGATCACACCTGAGTTCGTCATGCGGCTAGGTTATGCCGCCGGCCTGTCCCTGGTCCGCCGCGAGAATCTTCCCCGCGGTGAGCATCCCGCGGTCCTGATCGGCAAGGACACCCGAATCTCCGGTTACATGCTGGAGGCGGCACTCGAGGCGGGATTCGCGGCTGCCGGTGTCGACGTCATGCTTGCCGGACCCATGCCGACTCCCGCGGTCGCCTATCTCACCCGCGCACTGCGGCTTCAGGCCGGCGTCGTGATCTCGGCGTCGCACAATCCCTTCTTCGACAATGGGATCAAATTCTTTTCGGCGGATGGGGCCAAGTTGCCCGACGAGGTCGAGCTGGAGATCGAGGAATGGGTCGACAAGCCGATGGGCTGCGTCGATTCTGCCCGGCTCGGCAAGGCACGGCGCATCGAGGATGCGGCCGGCCGGTATATCGAGTTCTGCAAGAGCACCTTTCCCAACGACCTGGATCTGCGCGGTCTCAGGATTGCGCTCGACTGCGCGCATGGTGCGGCCTACCACATTGCGCCGAGCGTGTTTCACGAACTCGGTGCCGAAGTTTTCCCGGTCGGCGTCGACCCCAACGGAATCAACATCAATGACGAAGTGGGTGCGACGCGCCCCGAGAGTCTGCGTCGGGCCGTTCTGGCGAACAATGCGGATCTGGGCATTGCGCTGGACGGCGATGGCGACCGTCTGATCATGGCGGACTCCGAGGGCGAGATCTATGACGGCGACAAGCTGCTGTACGTTATCGCATCCGCACGCCAAGCCACCGGACGACTCGATGGGGTGGTCGGTACCCTGATGAGCAATCTCGGCTTCGAGCATGCAATCGGGCGGCTCGGTGTGCCCTTCGCGCGCGCAAGGGTGGGCGATCGCTACGTTCTGGAACTGCTGCAGGAACGGGGATGGAAGCTCGGAGGCGAGAACTCCGGACACATCATCTGCCTCGATTGTCACACGACCGGTGACGGCATCGTGTCGGCCCTGCAGGTGCTCTCGGCCCTCAAGCAGCGTGACCAGACGCTTGGGCAGGCCTGTGCCGATCTCGCTTTCTATCCCCAGAGACTCATCAACGTGCCTATTCCCGCGGGTTTCGACTGGGAGGCCGATCCGGGTATCGAAGAGGCCAGGAGCGCGGCGGAGTGCGAGCTTGGTGAAAGCGGCCGCGTGTTGCTGCGTCCGTCGGGCACCGAACCGCTCCTGCGCGTCATGGTGGAGGGGCGTGTCGCCGGACAGGTGGAGCGACTTGCACGCATGATCGCCGACTCGGCCGGGGACGCAGCGGGCTGAGCGGAGGCCCGAATCAATGGTGTCATCTTTCTGTAACTTGCGGGCGTGAGAATGCAGTCCTCGAAGTCAGGCATGCACCGGAGCATGCCGGGTTCGTGGACATCACACTCACTTGAGGAAGATCGACATGATGCTGAAGAAACCCCTGGTCCTGGGCATTGCCGCCGCCTTCGGCCTTTCCGCCGGAGGCGCGTTCGCGCAGGTGGATGCGAACCTGCCGGGCTACGAGCGTGTATCGGGAATTTCAGGCAATCTGACGTCCATCGGTTCCGATACGCTGAACAATCAGATGACGCTGTGGGCCGAGGAGTTCGCAAAGTTCTACCCCAACGTCAATATCCAGATCCAGGGTGCAGGTTCCTCCACCGCACCCCCGGCACTCGTCGAAGGTACGGCCAACCTCGGGCCGATGAGTCGTGCAATGAAGTCCTCCGAGATCCGTGCGTTCGAGGACAAGCACGGCTACGCACCGGTCGAAGTGCCGGTCGCGATCGACATGCTGGCCGTCTATGTCAACAAGGACAACCCCATCGAAGGGCTTTCGCTTCCGCAGGTCGACGCAATCTTCTCCGCGACCCGCGCCTGCGGCTACAAGGAAGACATCACGACCTGGGGTCAGGTCGGCCTGACCGGTGCGTGGGCCAACCGCGACATCACGCTTTACAGCCGCAACGCGGTGTCCGGTACCTACGGCTATTTCAAGGAAAACGCGCTGTGTGGCGGCGACTTCAAGTCGACGATCAACGAGCAGCCGGGCTCATCGGCGGTCGTGCGTGGTGTCGAGCAGACCATAAACGGTATCGGCTACTCGGGCATCGGCTACAAGACCTCGGGCGTGCGTGCGATTCCGCTCTCTAAGGATCATGGGGGCAAGCTGGTCGAGCCCGCCGGCGAGAACGCGGTCGCGGGCACGTATCCGCTTGCGCGCTTCCTGTATGTGTATGCCAACGCCAACCCGAACACTGGCTGGAATCCGCTCGAGCGGGAGTTCTTCCGCATGGTCCTGTCCAAGGAAGGCCAGGAAGTGGTGCACAAGGACGGTTACGTGACCCTGCCGGCGACCGTGGCTGAGCGCTTTCGAAATGAAAAGGGCCTGCAATAAGTGGCTGTTGCGATGATCAGGGGGCTTCGCCGCGGATGCGGCGGACTCCTGCTTGTCGATGAAGGAGCGCTTCTCCTGCCCGTTGATGGCACCCGGGAATGAATGAAGATGTCAGCGATCACGCCAGGCACCGCAAGTCCGCGCGAATCCCTGCTGCCGAGCCCGCAGAGGAGGGAAAAGCTGCGCGGGACGCGGCGAATGCATGACCGCTTGTCCCGCTATGGCGTCGGTATCGGCGGCATCGGTGTCATTTTCGCTCTGGCGCTGATATTCCTGTATCTCTTCTACGAGACACTGCCCCTTCTGAAGCCGGTACGCGTCGAGGTCGTCGGCGAGTATGCGGTGGCGTCCGAAGATGAAGGGGAGACTCTCCTCCTTACCGTCGACCGCTTCGAGGAGGTCGGTGGTCGTTTCTCCGACTCCGGGACGATCACGTTCTTCCAGGCGCGTAGCGGACATATCCTGTCGCAACAGCTCGTCCCGATGGCGGAGGGTGCCGTCGTGACTGCCTTCGGGCGATCGGAAAGCCGCAAGCGGCTGATGGTCTATGGCTTCTCCGACGGTTCCATTCTTCCGGTCCGCGTCGAATATGACCTGAGCTATCCGGACGGCGTCCGTGTGATCACGCCGCGGCTCGACTATCCCCTGGGGGACGAACCGATCAGCCTGGGTGCGGGCGGAGCGACGGAGTATTCGGCGCTGCACGTGGTGGACGGCCGCGGGGGCTATGTGGTGGCCGCGGGCACCCGTGAAGGAGCGATCTCGATGGCGCTGTTCAGCACGGCCACCAACATGTTTACCGGCGAAACGAGGATCGAGCGGCAGGACCATGAGCTGCCCTCGATCGGACGGCCGGTGAGCCAGCTTCTGGTCAACGAGTCTCTGCGCAATCTGTTCGCGATCGACGACGAGGGGCGGCTGTATCACTTCGACATCGTCTCCCCCACCGATCCGGCCCTGGTGGAAACCGTCGATCTGGTCCCAGACGGCGTGACCGTGACTGCGGCCGAATTTCTGGTCGGTGCGCGCTCGCTCATCGTCGGCGGGTCGGACGGCAGCCTGGCGCAGTGGTTCCTGGTCAGGAGCGATGAGCGAGGGGTGACCAATCTCACCCGCATCCGCGGCTTCAGGAGCCACCCGGCTGCGATCACCTTCATCGATCCGGAGCACAGCCGCAAGGGATTCCTGGCGGGGGACGCGGGTGGAAGTGTCGGCTTGCACTATGCGACCTCGAGCGTGACGCTGAAGCAGTTGCCGGTCGTCGATGGGACGGTGGGGCGTCTGGCCATCTCCCCGATCAACAGCATGGCCCTGGTCGAAGGTTCCGAGGCGAACGTGCTGAAGATCCTGAACATCTACAACCCGCATCCGCAGACCTCGTTGAGTGGGTTGTGGAGCAAGGTCTGGTATGAAGGGCGTTCGCAACCCGAATACATCTGGCAGTCGTCCTCGGGAGACGATGCCTTCGAATCCAAGCTGAGCCTCGTTCCCCTTTCGATCGGGACGCTGAAGGCCGCCCTTTTCGCAATGCTGCTCGCGACGCCGCTTGCCATCATGGGCGCCATCTACACCGCCTACTTCATGTCCGCCCCGATGCGCAAGATCATCAAGCCCTCGATCGAGCTGATGGAGGCGCTCCCGACGGTGATTCTGGGCTTTCTGGCGGGGATCTGGCTCGCGCCCTATATCGAGAACAATCTGCCGATTCTCGTCACGTGCCTGGTCCTGATCCCGGTCGGCGTCGTTCTGTGGGGATACGTCTGGAGCCGCATGCCTGCGACAGTCCGCAACGCGGTGCCGGGGGGATGGGAAGCGGCAATGCTGGTTCCCGTGGTACTCGTTCTGGGGTGGGTTGCCGTCAGCTCCAGTCCATGGATCGAGGTGACTTTTTTCAATGGCTCGATGCGCCAGTGGCTCACGGACGTGGGCATCCCCTACGACCAGCGCAACGCACTTATCGTGGGCATAGCGATGGGCTTTGCGGTCATTCCCACGATCTTCTCGATCGCGGAGGATGCCGTGTTCAACGTTCCGCGCCACCTTACGCAGGGGTCGCTGGCGCTGGGCGCGACGCCGTGGCAGACGGTGATGGGCGTGGTTCTGCTGACCGCCAGCCCCGGCATCTTTTCGGCGGTCATGATTGGCTTCGGCCGTGCGGTCGGAGAGACCATGATCGTCCTGATGGCTTCGGGCAACAGTCCGATCGTGAATTTCAACATGTTCGAAGGCATGCGCACGCTCGCCGCCAATATCGCGGTCGAACTGCCCGAGACCGCGGTTGGATCCACCCACTTCCGGGTGCTGTTCCTGTCGGCGCTGGTCCTGCTGGGCTTCACCTTCCTGTTGAATACCGCGGCAGAAGTCGTCCGCCAACGCCTGCGCAAGCGCTATGCGTCCCTCTGATACGAGCCGCGGAGGTCGATGAAATGAACAAATGGTGGAAAAGCGGTTCCCCATGGATCTGGCTGAACGCGGGGGCGGTCAGCATCAGCGTGATCATGGTGTTCGGTTTGCTGGCGCTGATTCTGGTGCGCGGGTTCGGTCACTTCTGGCCGCACAACGTCATCAGCACTACCTACATGCAGCCTGACGGCGAGCAGGTCAGGGTCATCGGCCAGCTGCGCAAGTCCGAGACCCTGACTGCCCAATCGCTGCGTGACGCGGGGGTGAACCTGCCAGAAGCGCAGCGCGTGGTCACGCGGCATCTGCTCAAGAACGGCAACCGCGACGTGACCGGACGCGATTTCGTCTATTACATCGAAGACTTCATGGGCGACTGGACATATCCGAAGAACGTCACGGTGCTGGAACGCCGGGAGTGGGGTGATTTCTTTGGACAACCGCTGCGGCTGCTCGAAAACGGGGAAGTGGTCGCCGAGGCCGGGGCTCTCTGGCCGGCACTTCAGGAGCGCATCAAGCGCAGTAACGGTCTTTTCGACGAGATTCGCGCGATCGAACGCGGCGAGATCGGAAACATCAACTTCCGGCTCGAACGCGTGCGTTTGGAAAAGCGTCGCGCCGAACTGCTGGGGGCGCTCACGCCTGAAGCCGAAAGGGCGTTCGCCGACCGAACTGCGGCGCTGAACGCCGACTATGCGGTGCTGCAGAAGCGCCTCGACGCCCTGCTGGAGGCGGTCAAGCGCGATGCGCTGGTGATGATGGTTGCCGAGGGCAAGGAGGTGACGGTCGGGCTGAACCGGATCATCAACGCCTGGCAACCGAACGACATGTCCATCCCAGCGAAGGTGGGTTTCTACATCAAGTCCTTCTACGATTTCATCTCCGGCTACCCGCGCGAGGCGAACACCGAAGGGGGCATCTTCCCGGCGATCTTCGGAACCGTGGTGATGGTGCTTGTGATGGCCATCATCGTGACGCCGTTCGGCGTGCTCGCGGCGATATACCTGCGCGAGTACGCCAGGCAGGGCGCGCTGTTGAGGGCGATCCGGATCTCGGTTTACAACCTCGCCGGGGTGCCATCGATCGTGTTCGGGGTGTTCGGTCTCGGCTTCTTCGTCTATGTGCTGGGCGGCGCGATCGACAGTGCCTTCTATCCGGAGGCACTGCCCGCCCCGACCTTCGGTACGCCAGGGCTGTTCTGGGCGTCGCTGACGCTGGCGCTGCTGACCCTGCCGGTGGTGATCGTGTCGACCGAGGAGGGACTGTCGCGAATTCCCTCGACGATCCGCATGGGTTCGCTCGCCCTCGGAGCGACCAAGGGCGAGACCCTGTGGAAGGTGGTCGTGCCGCTGGCGACTCCGGCGATGATGACCGGACTGATCCTGGCGATCGCGCGTGCCGCGGGGGAGGTCGCGCCGTTGATGCTCGTCGGCGTGGTGAAGCTCGCCCCGACCCTGCCGATCGACGGCAACTTTCCGTTCATCCACCTCGAACGCAAGATCATGCATCTGGGGTTTCACATCTACGACGTCGGCTTCCAGAGCCCGCACGCCGAGGCGGCCGAGGCGCTGGTGTATGCGACGGCGCTGATCCTGGTGCTGTTGATCGTCACGCTGAACCTGAGCGCGATCACCATTCGCAATCATCTCCGGGAGAAATACCGTGCCGAAAGCGACTGACCATCCCGCGGGCGGCGCCCCCGGTACAAGGAATATATCGAATCAGATCGGAGAGGCACGATGAACATGGCGACCATCCCGACCAGCATGAGCGCAGGCCTTTTCGCCGATGACTCCCGGGCGCACCTGTCCCTGGAGGACGAGGAAATCGCGATTACGGTCGAAAATCTCGATCTGTACTATGGCAACGTCCAGGCGCTGAAGTCGGTGAGCATGCAGATTCCGGCCAAGCGCGTGACCGCCTTCATCGGTCCGTCCGGCTGCGGCAAGTCAACTCTGTTGCGCTGCTTCAACCGAATGAACGATCTCATCGATTCGTGCCGGATCGAGGGTTCGATCAATCTCCACGGAGAGAACATCTACGCCAAAGGTGTGGATGCGGCCGAACTGCGCCGCAAGATCGGCATGGTCTTCCAGAAGCCCAACCCGTTTCCGAAGACGATCTACGAGAACGTCGCCTATGGCCTGCGCTTGCAGGGCGTGAAGGACAAGTCCGTGCTCGACGGGGTCGTCGAGCGTTCGCTGAAGAGCGTGGCATTGTGGGATGAGGTGAAGGACCGCATGCAGACCAATGCGTTCGGCCTGTCCGGGGGACAGCAGCAACGTCTGGTCATCGCCCGCGCGATCGCAATCGAACCGGAGGTTATCCTGCTCGATGAACCCACTTCGGCACTCGACCCGATCTCGACCGCCAAGATCGAGGAACTGATCGAGGACCTGAAGCGGGATTACACGATCCTGATCGTCACCCACAACATGCAGCAGGCTGCTCGTGTTTCCGATTACACAGCCTACATGTATCTGGGCGAACTGATCGAGTACGGGGATACCAGGCGACTGTTCGTGACACCGTCCAGGAAAGCCACCGAAGACTACATCACGGGTCGTTACGGTTGAGTATGCGGGCGTCGATGAACACCACGGTCATACGTTGGATGGTGGAGTCCGCGGATCGCCGTGTGGGCTGTCTGGGCCGGATCGCCGGCTCGGCAGCCCTGGCATTGGCGCTTGCGGCACCGATCATCTCGTATGCGGGTGAATCCCCGGCCGCAAACCCGGCACGGGCTGCCGCCGAATCCCGGGCACTTCGGCTGATGGAATCGGACCCGCCCGACTGGGCGGCGGCACGCGCCGAGTTCCTGCGTGCCGCCGAACTCGGATCGGTACGTGCAAAGTCCTATCTCGGGTGGATGCACGAACACGGGCGCGGCGTCCCACAGGATCTGCTGGAAGCTGCACGCTGGTATGTCAAAGTGGCCGGCGCCGGAGTGCCGGAGTTTGCAGTCAAGCTCGGCTGGATGCACCTGGGCGGCGCATTTGGACCCGCGGACCAGGCCGGCGCGGAGCGCTGGTTTCGGCAGGCAATCGATCGCGGGCACTTGCCGGCAAACGTGGCGCTCGCCTCGGTAATGATTGCCGACGCACTCGGCGGCATTGCCGTCGAACGCGTGTACGAGGCGCGCCGCCTGCTCGAACGGGCGATCGAGGGCGGGGAGCGTATCGCGGCCTTTTTCCTCGCAAGAATCTACGTCGAGGGCGTCGGCGGACATCCTGTGCACGCCGATCCGGGCGCTTACTACACGCGCATCGCGGCGGAGGATGGTCACGCGCAGATGCAGGGCTGGCTCGGGCTGATGCACCTGAAGGGCGATGGTGTCCCCGTCGACCGCATGGAGGCGGCATTCTGGGCCGCGCTGGCCGCCGGGGGCGGCGATCCGCTGGGGCGCGAATTGCACGAGGCGCTCGCCCGTGAACTGTCCGCCGAAGAGCGCAAGGCCGTCATGGACCGCAGCCTGATGTGGGCGCTCGATCGATCGACGCAGGGCTGAACGCACCCAATCCGATGCTCAAGGCCATCTTTTTCAGTCTCTTCGCCCTCGTTGCCCTGGCCGTGGGCGCGCGTGGCTGCGGTCTTACGCCGGCGCAGGTCGAGGCGAAGGTGCTGCTGGCGGAACTCAACGTCGAAGAGGGGGAGGCGTTCCGTTCGGCCAACCGCCGACGCGACGGAGTGATCGAACTCTCCGGCGGACTGCAGGTCGAGATGCTCACGCTTGGGGACGGCCCGATGCCGGTCGTCGACGACTGGGTGATCGTGCACTATCGGGGTACGCACATCGACGGGCGGGTGTTCGACGACTCCCGGCGACATGGCGCACCGGCCGTCGTGCCGGTGGAACGGACCATCGCCGGATGGCAACAGGTACTCGTCGGCCTGCCCGTCGGCTCGCACGCTCGCCTCGTCATTCCGCCGGGCCTCGCTTACGGACGCGCAGGAGGCGGCCCCATCGGGCCGGAGGAGACGCTCGTCTTCGAACTCGAGCTGATCGGTCTCACCGAGCCGCCGAAACCCCAGGTGCGTGACGCCTGGCAACAGCCCGTCCCCGGTCTGGAGCGGTAATGTCCGGCACCTGGACACGACCCCGGGCAAGAGTCAGCAGACGTGCGAACGATTCACGAAGGTCCGCCGGACTGCTTCTGCTCCGCCTCGAGAAGCATCGCGGCGAGGGAGTCCAGGCCCTCCTGTTCGGCGGACTCAGAGATCTCCTCGAGCGAGGCGCCTGCGTCGATGAGTCGTCCGGTTTCGCTGTCGGCCGGGAGCTGAAGGCGGAAATCATGCAGGCGTTCATTGATTGCTCCGCCGACGCTGATATCGGGATCTGAAGCCGGGCCGGCGTCGAGTCCCTGCTCGCAGGCCTCGAACAGTGCACCGGCGAGGGCGTGCAGACCCTCCTCGGTTGCGAGGGTGGATATTTCCTCCGGGGATGCGCCGGAGTCGATCGCGGCCGCAGTCCTGCAGCCGGCAGGCAAGGTGTTGCGAAACGAGGCGAGAATGCCGTTGATTACGTCCATGCGCTTCTCCCGGGCGGTTTGTCGTTTCAGTCTAGCTGAACCTGGAGCAGTTGGCACATCGCCGCAATCGGGTCGGTCAGCGTCTGCGAAACGACGCGAGTGTCAGCTGCAGGCTCGATTCCCGCCGACGGTTCAGCTGCCATCGCACAGGCCCAGGGACAGGGGCTCGTCGGGTGCGGGCCGGATTGCACCTTGAAGCGCATCGTCTGCTCGACTCATGTTGTTCGATGGCCGGCTGAATTGCGCGTCTTTCGTCCCGGTGTCACGGTCGCCAACGGCTTCACGCGGCTCGACAGTGGGTCGGGGCACGACGGCGGGCTCATCGACCTGACTCCGAGCAGCGTTCTGGCCGAATGTGATCGGCGATCCGAGCAGAAGCATGGTCAGGACCAGGGCGATGGCGCGAGGGCGGGCAGGATGTTGTGAGGTGGTCATGGTTCCTGAATCTCCAGAGTTCCCGTACGGGCTTGTTGCGACTCGATGATCGCCGCAGAACAGCGCGCCATTCCGTGTTTGACCTGGCCATGCGCAGACGAACGGCTGGCCGGTTCCTCTACCGACGAAAAAGCTCGACCCGGAGCTCGATGACGACGTCCGGTGGAGGATCAGCACCTGCCGCCTCGAACACCGGTTCGGGCCGGCGCGATCAAGCGCATCCCCGCGGCTTTTTCGTCATGCTCCGGGTTCCGGCCTGTCGAGACCGTGTGTTCGTGGAGGTGTCGGCGATCCGACCTGCAGCACCTCGACCTCCACATCGAGATCCTTGCCGGCAAGCGGATGATTCCCGTCTAGGAGCGCGCCGCGCTCGGTCATCGACACCACCCTGAGCTGGAAGCGGCCCGCGGCGCCGCCGGGTTCGAGCACGACGCCGGGTGCGAGCTTGATGCCGGCCGGCAGGTTATCGCGCACGGCCTCGAACACCAGTTCGGGTCGATGGGCGCCATAGGCGTGTTCGGCGGCAATGTGGTGGCAGCCGCGGTAGCCGACAGGGCGGTTCCGCAGCAGCGCCTCCAGGCCGGCAATCACCTCGCCGCGACCGAAAGTGAAGGTCAGAGGACGTTCGCCTGCGTTGATCTGCTCGCCGGTCTGGTCGCGCAGCACGCAGCGCACCGTCATCGTGTTGCCTTCGCCATGATTCATTGCATTACTCCTTTCCGTTGGTTGTGGCGCCTTGCGTACACGCGGCGGCCGACGTGGATCGCTGCAGCCAGGGCGGCCGCGAGCGCTGTCGGCAAGCCGTGTTCGAGGATGCGGGCCTTGACGTCGGCCGGATGGGTTGCGGCCAGATAGTCGACGATCACCGACTGTTCGCGGGCGTCGATCGCCGCGCCGTTGAGCCACACCATGCGCGCGACC
>CAYOKH010000047.1:0-14552 GCA_964404505.1 uncultured Azoarcus sp. | reverse complement strand
AGCAGGCCGCGCTCCGGGCGCTGCTCACGCGGCAGGCCGTCCCACCGCGGCCCGCCCACGGCGCCGAGCAGTACGGCATCGGCGGCGCGGGCCAGCGCCGAAGTGGCCTCGGGATACGGCTGACCGGTCGCATCGACGGCACACCCGCCCAGCTGAGCCTGTTCGAGTTCGAACTCCAGGTCCAGGGCATCGAGTACTCGAACGGCCTCGGCCATGATTTCGGGGCCGATCCCGTCGCCGGGCAGGACGCAGACTTTCATCGACACGTATCTCCCTCTGGCCCGATCGTCAGGCGAAATAATAGGGATGATCGGCACGCCGCTTCCGCTCGAAATCGCGAATTGCGTCCGCGTGACGCAGGGTCAGGTCGACATCGTCCCAACCGTTGATCAGGCATTCCTTGCGAAAGGCATCCACCTCGAAGCCGATCCGCTTCCCGTCCGGCCGGGTGATCGTCTGACCGGGAAGGTCGACCTTCAGACGGTAGCCCTCGGAAGCCAGGCAGGCACCGAACAACTCTTCGACCTGCGCGGCCGGAAGCACGATCGGCAACAATCCATTCTTGAAACAGTTGTTGAAGAAGATGTCCGCGAAGCTCGGTCCGATGAGTGTCCTGAAACCATAGTCCTCCAACGCCCAGGGTGCATGCTCGCGTGAGCTGCCACAGCCGAAGTTCTCCCGAGTGAGCAGGATCTGCGCTCCCGCGTAACGCGGCTGGTTGAGCACGAAATCAGGATTCCTGGGGCGCCGACTGCAGTCCTGACCCGGCTCGCCGTGATCGAGATAGCGCCACTGATCAAAGAGGTTCGGTCCGAAGCCGCTGCGCTTGATCGACTTGAGGAACTGCTTCGGGATGATCGCGTCAGTGTCGACGTTCGCACGATCCAGCGGCGCGACGAGTCCGTCGACGAACGTCAAGGGCTTCATCACTTGACGGACCTCGGGATCGCTTCACCACCCTTCTCGATGTTCTTGCCCACACCGTGAATGGTGTTGCAGCCCACAGCCAGCAACCCAAGGATGGCGAGGGAAACGGCAACGATGATTCCGCTCATGGTCGACTCCTGATTGATCAGATCAATGTACGCACATCGGTGAAACGTCCCGTGACCGCGGCCGCAGCCGCCATCGCGGGACTGACAAGGTGGGTTCGTCCGCCGGCACCCTGGCGCCCCTCAAAGTTCCGGTTCGACGTCGAGGCACAATGCTCGCCCGGCTCGAGGCGGTCGGCGTTCATTGCCAGGCACATCGAACAGCCCGGCTCGCGCCATTCGAATCCGGCCGCAATGAAAACCTCGTGCAGGCCCTCCGCTTCCGCCTGGCGCTTTACCAGCCCGGAACCGGGAACCACCAGCACCCGCTTGACTCCGGGCGACTTTGTCCGCCCCCTTGCGATGGCCGCGGCCTCGCGCAGATCCTCGATGCGCGAATTCGTACACGACCCGATGAACACCTGGTCGACGGGAATCTCGCCGATGGGGGTATTCGCGGCCAGCCCCATATACCTGAGCGCACGCTCCATGCCCTCGCGCTTGACCGGATCGATCACCGCGGCGGGATCGGGAATGCAGCCGCCGACCGGGGCGACCATTTCCGGGGACGTCCCCCATGTCACCTGCGGTTCGATAAGCCTCGCGTCGAATTCGACGACACGGTCGAACTCGGCACCCTCGTCCGAATGCAACGTGCGCCAGTGGGCAACGGCCTTGTCCCACATCTGCCCGGTCGGTGCGAAAGGCCTGCCCTCGAGGTAATCGATCGTGACGCCGTCGACGGCGACCAGACCCGCGCGCGCGCCCGCCTCGATCGCCATGTTGCACAGGGTCATGCGCCCCTCCATCGAGAGGGAACGAATCGCACGGCCCCCGAACTCGATTGCATAGCCCGTACCGCCTGCCGTGCCGATAACGCCGATGATCGCCAGCACGACGTCCTTGGCTGTTACACCGCGCGGCAGAGTACCGTCGACTCGCACCAGCATCGTCTTCGACCGTTTCTGCAGCAGGCACTGCGTCGCCAGCACATGCTCGACCTCGGACGTGCCGATGCCATGCGCAAGACACGCGAACGCCCCGTGCGTCGATGTGTGCGAATCGCCGCACACCACGGTCATGCCCGGCAGGGTCGCGCCGTTTTCCGGACCGATCACGTGCACG
Organism: uncultured Azoarcus sp.; assembly: GCA_964404505.1. Taxonomy (GTDB): domain Bacteria; phylum Pseudomonadota; class Gammaproteobacteria; order Burkholderiales; family Rhodocyclaceae; genus DAOMNN01. The sequence continues at coordinate 12,396 of CAYOKH010000047.1, read as the reverse complement.
ATTCCCTGGCGCTCGCTTCTGAACGGGAAATACGCAAGCGCGCCGACCTCACGGATGTTGGCGTCCAACGTCTCGACCTGCTGGCGTGACACCGGATCCTTGATGCCCTCTTCCCAATGGTCGGTCGGGGTATTGTGATCCGCCGTGGCAACGATCGAACTCACCCGCCAGGGTTTCCGGTTCGCCAGTTTGAGCCCCTCGAAGGCCTGCGGACTTGTGACCTCATGCACCAGATGGCGATCGATGTAGATCAACGCCGTACCGTCGACCTCCTCGCGCACGAGGTGACTTGACCAGAGCTTTTCGTACAGGGTTTGCAACTTCATCCGTGGTGTTCCAGTGTGCGGGGTTCGATCTACATATACAGCGACAGCGCCCGCCGCCGCTGAAAATCGCATACCGCGACACGGGTAAATAGCCGTTAATTATTTCACAGCGCGAAAGATGTGAATAGTTTAGCGCCTTGCAGCACCGTAAAGCGGCATGACCCGGGCTGCGGCTTCGCTCAGTTCGCGCTTGCGGTTTGCGTGACTCGGATGGGTGGACAGCCATTGTGGCGGGGCCGCACTCGAACGGGTTGCCATCTTGTCCCACAGCGAAACCGCCGCACGCGGGTCAAAGCCGGCCCGTGCCGCGAGTTCGACCCCGATCCGATCCGCCTCGGTCTCGTGCAGTCGGGAATGCGGCAGTTCGAAGGTCACGTGTGCCACGGTTCCCATCAGATCCTGTCCCATGTCGCCCACACCGAGAATGGCTCCGGCCATGGAGATCCCGAGGCCCGTCGCCATCGCACGCGACGCCCGTTCACGTGCATGCTCACGCAGCGCATGCGCCATCTCATGGCCAAGTACCGCTGCAATCTCGTCGTCGCTGAGCTTCAATTGCGCGATCAGGCCCGAGTAGATCGCCATCTTGCCGCCCGCCATGCACCACGCATTCAACTGATCCGACTGCAGGACGTTGATCTCCCAGTTCCAGCGCAATGCATCCGGTCTGAATGCGGCCGTTTGCGCGACCAGTCGGCCTGTAATCGCACGCACCCTCGCAAGTTGCCGCGAGTCGCGATTCAACGCGTTATTCTTGCGCGCCTCAGCCAGTATCTGCTGATACTGTTGATTGGACGCCTCCTCCATCTGCTGCGACGAAACCATCATCATCTGCGAACGATCCACGCCCACCGTGCCCGCTCCGGTCGTCTGTACCGTCTGACAGGCGGCGAGAATGGTTCCGGCGAGCATGACGGCTACCAGATCCGCACTCCAGTTCCTCATTTTCACGTCCTCCGCTTGGGCACGGTCGGCGTCAGGGGATGCTATTCCAACCCTTCACCAACCACGCCAGTCCGATCAGAGCCAGGCCCGAACCCATGGTAAAGGTCCACGCCGGACCGATGCCCTCCCAGGTCAGACCACTCAACAGTCCGCCAAGCATGCCCCCCGCCCCGAACGACAGACTCCCGTACAGGGCTTGCCCTCGAGATTGGAGTCTGCCCGGAAACCATTGGTTCACCAGTGCAATCGCAGCCGCATGATAGGCGCCGAAAGTGGCGCCGTGCAGCACTTGCGCGACAAGGAGTACGCCAAGGCTGCCCACGCCCCAGCCGATCATCACGAAGCGCGCCACCGCAGACAGGAACGCGAAGAGCAGGATCGCACGCATCGAGAAGCGGCGCACAAGGTGCGGCATCAGGAGGAAAACGCCGATCTCGGCCAGGACGCCGAGCGTCCACATCCAGCCCACGACGGACTTTCCGTACCCATTGTCGACCAGGTAGATGGAGTAGAAAACGTACAAGGCTCCGTGGGCGGCCGACATGAAAAAACAGCCTCCCAGCAGGGCCCTGACCTCCGGGCGACGCAGCGTCGTCCCCAGGCTGACGCCCTCACGCTGCGCCGGCGCGACCGCGGATTCGGGAACCGCAAACGCGTACACCACAATCCCTGCCAGCACGAGGGCGGTCATCCACAGCATCGATGCGATCGGAAGATGATCGAGGGCATGGCCAATTGCCAGCACCGCTGCAATGAATCCCACCGACCCCCACACGCGAATGCTGCTGTAGCGATGGCCGTCGCTGCCGAGATGACTGAACGTGATGCTCTCGACGAGGGGCAGAGCCGCACTCCAGAAGAAGGCCATGAGTGCCATTCCGAGAAAAACGCCTTCGAAACCGGTCGTGAAGAAGAAGATCGAGAATCCGCCCAGACTCGCCAATGCCGACATGCGCACGATCGGCACCCGCATTCCCGTGCGCTCTGCGAGCCAACCCCAGAGGTTGGGCGCGACGATACGCATCACCTGCATCAGCGACATCAGGATCGCGATGTCCGTCGCCGAAAAGGCCAATGACTGGAGATAAAGGGTGAAATACGGCGAGAAGGCGCCGATGAACGCGAAATAGAAGAAATAATAGCCGGACAGGCGCCAGTACGGAAGCATGTCCGATTGCGAACGGACGACCCTAGTCGTCAGCGCTCCGACGGGGAAGGCGGTCGTTGCATGCCCTCCGGAGCAAGTGGCGCAATGCGCGGTGTCGTTGTCTTCACGTCGCCGCACTGGGCACGATGACGCAAGGCATGGTCCATCAGTACCAGCGCCAGCATTGCTTCGGCGATCGGCGTGGCACGAATGCCGACGCATGGATCGTGCCGCCCATGCGTATTCACGATGACCGGCCGGCCCTGCTTGTCGACCGAACGGCGGTCGAGCCGAACGCTCGATGTGGGCTTGATCGCGATGCTGACAATGACGTCCTGGCCGGTGGATATGCCGCCCAGCACCCCCCCCGCATTGTTCGACAGAAAACCGGCGGGGGTCATCTCGTCGGAGTGCTCCGTACCTTTTTGCGCCACGCTTGCGAAACCGGCCCCGATCTCGACGCCCTTGACGGCGTTGATGCCCATCATCGCCTGTGCGATGTCGGCATCGAGACGGTCATAGACCGGTTCTCCCCAACCCGCCGGCACGCCACCGGCAACGACGTTGATTCGTGCCCCGACGGAATCCCCGGACTTGCGCAACGCGTCCATGAAAGACTCGAGTTCCGGCACGATCGCGGCATTCGGCGCAAAGAATGGATTGCGATCGACTTCGCTCCAATCGGCAAACGGAATCTCGACGCTGCCCAGCTGAGCCATGTAGCCGCGCACCACGATTCCGCAGCGTTCGTGCAGCCACCTGCGCGCGATTGCACCGGCAGCGACCCGTACCGCAGTTTCACGCGCCGATGCGCGTCCCCCGCCCCGATGATCGCGCACGCCGTACTTCTGCCAGTACGTGTAATCGGCGTGCCCCGGTCTGAAGGTTTCGGCGATACTTCCGTAATCGCGCGAGCGCTGATCCTGGTTGCGGATGAGCAGCGCGATCGGCGTGCCGGTGGTCACACCCTCGAATACGCCGGAGAGAATCTCGACCTCGTCCGGTTCGCGGCGCTGCGTGACATGGCGGGACGTGCCCGGCTTGCGCCGGTCGAGTTCGGCCTGAATGTCGGCTGTGGAAAGATTCAATCCCGGCGGGCAGCCGTCGACCACGCAGCCAATCGCGGCGCCGTGCGATTCGCCGAAGGAGGTCACGCAGAAAAGCTTGCCTGTGGTGTTGCCCGACATGGATTGCTCACCAGAAAATCAGGGATCGCAGGCCGCGCAGTTTAGCACAGCGCCCGCGTGAATCAGCCCTTGGGCACGGCGACCCGAACCGGACCTCAGTGGAAAAACCGCTCGAGGCGCTCGAACACCTCGTGCTCCGCAGCATGACGCCTGACGGACAGCACGTCGATGAGTTTCTCCAGTTGCAGGACCATCTGCTCGAGGCGCTGATCCTCGAAAACCAGCAGCCAGATCCGGCTTCGCTCCGGGTTGGTCATGGGCATGCACAAGATCCCTTCCACATTGAACGCACGCCGTGCGAACAGATTGCAGATGTGGCTCATCACCCCCGGATGGTTATTGACCTCCAGCTCCAGCACGACCTTGGCAAAACCGGTCTGCTGCAGGGGTTCGGCGACTTGTTCGATCATGGTCAGCCTCCGATCATTTCGGTGTTGGCGGCACCGGGGGGCACCATTGGATAGACGAACTGCTCCCGGTCAATCGAAACGTGGATCAGGCACGGTCCGGGTTCAGCAAGCGCCTGGGCAAGCATCGCTCGCGGATTGACGGCGCAATCGAGATCGACCGCGGCAATCCCGAATCCTTCTGCAATCTTCAGATAATCCGGCGCCCCGCGATATTTCGATGCGAACACGCGCTTGCCGTAGAACAGGTTCTGCTGCTGATATACGAGACCGAGAGAGTTATTGTTCATCAGCACGATCTTGACGTTCAGGCCTTCCTCGGCCAGCGTCGCGAGCTCCTGTATGTTCATCTTCAAGCTGCCGTCACCGGAAAAGCACACCACGGTGCGCTCCGGGGCCGCAAGTGCCGCACCGATCGCAGCGGGCAGCCCGAAACCCATGGTGCCCAGCCCCCCCGACGTCAGCCACTGGCGCGGACGCCGAAGCGGATAGGCCTGCGCAACCCACATCTGGTGCTGCCCCACGTCGGTCGTGATGATCGCCTCGTCATCGAGCACCGACGCGACTGCATGAACAAGCCCATAGTGGCTGCGCGCGTCGTCGCGCCCCGGCATCTGCATCGGGAATCGTGTCTTGAGACTTTCCACGTGGGACAGCCACCGCTTGCGCAACTTGACCTTGACCTTCGGCAGCAGGGCTTCGAGCACCCGCGCCACATCGCCATTGATCGCGACATGGGCGGCCTTGATCTTGTGCAGCTCCGAAGGATCGACATCGATATGGATGATCCGGGCGCCGGGGCAGAACTGCGCCGCCTTTCCGATCGCACGATCATCGAAGCGCGCGCCGATGCAAACGAGCAGATCGGACTCTTCGAGCACGAAGTTCGTGTAGCGTGCGGCGTGCATGCCGAGCATACCGATCGACAACGGATGATCGAGCGGCATCGCCCCGAGCCCCATCAGGGTCATCGTCGTCGGCAGTCCGGCCTGCTCCGCGAAAGTGACCGCCTGATGCGATGCACCCGAGTGGATCACCCCGCCCCCGAGAAAGAGGACCGGCCGCTCGGCTTCGTTGATCATGTGCGCGGCTTCTTCGATCGCGCCTGGATCGAGCGCCGGACCGTTTGCCGGTGCCGCCGGGGCGGGAAAAGCATCAAACGCCACGGACTGGTTCTGGACGTCCTTGGGCACGTCCACGAGCACGGGACCGGGTCGGCCCGACATCGCGATGCGGAACGCCTTCGGGACGACGTCGAGCAACTCGGCGGCCGACCGCACCAGGAAATTGTGCTTGGTGACCGGCACCGTCATCCCGTAGATGTCAACCTCCTGGAAGGCGTCGGTGCCAATCATCGACAGAGGTACCTGTCCCGTGATCGCAACAAGCGGGATGGAATCGAGCATGGCGTCGGCAATTGCCGTGACCAGGTTGGTCGCGCCCGGACCACTGGATGCGAAACAGACCTCGGGTCGCCCCGACACCCTGGCCATTCCCTGCGCGATGAAGCCCGCGCCCTGCTCGTGCCGGGCAAGCACATGGCGAATGCTCGAACTACCCGACAGGGCGTCGTACAGGGGCAGGATCGCCCCACCGGGAATCCCGGCAATCGTTCGCACGCCCTGGCGCTCGAGCAATCGAACGATCAGTTCGGCGCCGGTCATCTGCAGCATCGTCTTCTCCTTAGGATCGGTTCGGCGGGCAGGACGGCGGGCCAAAAGAAAACCCCCGCCGGGCCTGAGCGCCGGCGGGGGTTGGATTCGGTCTGATCTGTCTCTTGTCCTTGCCCTTACGACGCACGCACGCCTACGCTTACTACTACGCGTACCAGCGTTACTGCTGCGAGGGACCGGACCACGATGTTCATTGTCGGAACAGATAGGGGTATGCTTTGCATTCTAGTCATGCGGGACCATGAAGTACAAGCGAAATGTTACCGGATGCCGATCCGGCCGATCGGACCCACCGGCACCCGCCAATCCGTGCCCCGCAGCATCGTCGTGCGCGCTGCCGCGGTGTGCGACTCAGGCTTTCCCGTCGCGCAACATCCGGCGAAGAATCTTGCCCACGTTCGTCTTTGGCAACTCGTCGCGGAATTCGACCAGGTGCGGCACCTTGTAGGCAGTAAGATTCTCCTTGCAGTGCGCAATGATGTCTTCCTTGGTCAGTGAAGGGTCCTTGCGCACCACGAAGAGCTTGACGGCCTCTCCGCTACGCTCGTCAGGCACTCCGACCGCCGCAACCTCGAGGACACCGGGATGGTTCGCGGCCACGTCCTCGACCTCGTTGGGGAAAACGTTGAACCCCGAAACCAGGATCATGTCCTTCTTGCGATCGACGATGCGCACGAATCCGGCTTCGTCGATCGTGGCGATATCGCCGGTGCGCAGGAACCCGTCGGCGGTGAACACCCGTGCCGTTTCTTCCGGACGATTCCAGTACTCGCGCATGACCTGCGGTCCGCGCACACACAGCTCGCCCGGCCGGCCTAGGGGCACCTCGTTGCCATCGTCATCGCGCAAGCTGACCTCGGTCGACGACACCGGCAGGCCGATGGAATGGTTGAATCCGGACAGATTCAGCGGATTGATCGTGACCGCCGGCGATGTCTCGGTCAGGCCGTAGGCTTCGATAAGCGGATTCCCGGTCACCTGTCCCCACTTCTCGGCCACCGCCTGCTGAACCGCCATCCCCCCGCCAAGCGCAAAATGCAGCGCGGAAAAGTCCAGTTTCGCGAAGTCGGGATCGTTCAACAGCGCATTAAACAGCGTATTTACGCCTGTGATCACCGTGAACCTGTGCTTCGACATCTCCTTTACGAAGCCGGGGATATCCCGTGGATTGGTGATCAGTACATTGGTTGCGCCGATCTTGAAGAAAGTCAGGCAATTCGCAGTCAGGGAAAAGATGTGATAGAGAGGCAACGCCGTGATGATGATCTCGCCGCCCTCGTTCAGGAAGGGTGCGATCCACGCATGGGCCTGCTGCAGGTTGGCGATGATGTTGCCGTGGGTCAGCACCGCACCCTTCGCCACACCTGTGGTGCCACCGGTGTATTGCAGGTAGGCGATGTCTTCGTGACCGACCTCCACCGGCTCTATTGCATGGCGTGCGCCGCTCGAGAGCGCCTCCGAGAAGCGGACGTGCCCGGTAAGATTCCACGCCGGAACCAGCTTCTTCACACGCCGCACCACGAAATTCACGATCAGGCTCCTGGGGAAGCCCAGCAGTTCGCCCAGGCTGGTGACCACCACGTTCGACACCTTCACCGTGGGAAGAATGCGTTCGAGCGTATGGGCGAAATTCTCGACGATGACGATGGTGTTCGCGCCCGAGTCACGCAGTTGATGCTCGAGCTCACGAGCGGTATACAGCGGATTGACGTTCACGACGGTGCAACCGGCCCTCAGCACACCGAACATGGCGATCGGGTACTGCAGCAGGTTGGGCATCATCAGGGCGACCCGGTCTCCCTTCCGGAGCTTCAGCTCACCCTGCAGGTAGCCCGCGAACTGCGCCGACAGGCGATCGAGCTCCGCATAGGTGATGCTGCGCGCCATGTTGATGTATGCAGTCCGGTCGCCGAACTTGCGTGTTCCCTGCTCGAACAGATCACCCAGCGAGCGGAACTCGTTTACGTCGATTTCAGCAGGGATACCGGGCGGATAGCTCTTCAGCCAGATCTTTTCCATGTTGTCGCCTCCATGAGTTGGAAAATCTCGCCGGAATCGATCTCCGGCTCCGCCCTCCCAAGGCGATCCCCGCAAGCGTGACGCAGGCGGGTTTTCCAGACTCGTACAATGCCGGGCCCGGCATGGCATCGTTTGCTTGTATTCTTGCGGCAGGCAGCTATTTGCGTACGCTCAACTCTCGCCAGCCTCTTCGGGCCAGTCGCGAATGTAGTTCTTCAGCATCCTGTTGTCGAAACTCTGCTCTTCGAGCACTGCCTTGGCGACGTCATGGAAGGAGACCACGCCCATGAGCGTGTCGCCGTCCATGACGGGCAGATAGCGCTGATGATGATCAAGCATGAGACGGCGCAATTCGTCCATCTCCATGTTCGGGGAGGCTACCCGCGGACTCTCGACCATCGCGTCCCCGACCTCCACCTCGGCCCATGAAGCCCCGGCACGATGCACCGCCTTCAGGACCTCGAGAAAGGTCAGGATTCCCGTCATCTGTCCGCCCGAGAACACCACCAGGGATCCGACGTCCTGCTCGGACATGATGGCGACGGCCTCACCGAGGTGCCTGCCGGGCGCGATCGTGTAGAGCACCTTGCCCTTGATCGCAAGGATCTCGCTTACCAGCATTCCAGCCCCCTTGCCATGCCCGAACCATTCTTCGTCCGTGCCATGTTATGCGATTGCTCCCCACTCGACCAGCATCTGGAGCCTGTCGGCCTGCGTATCGAGACACCTGCGGAAGCCCTTCCGCATGTAACGGGAGGCGATTCCGAGAATTCCGGGCTGGTCCGCCGTGTCAGGGGCAAGGCGAGATCGGGCCTCAGCGCTCGAGTTTGTCCAGCTTGTCCTTGTGCTTCGCCCACTCGTCGGCATCGGGCAACGCTTCCTTGCGCTCGACGATCGGCTGCCACTCCTTCGCGAGTTCCGCATTGAGCGCGATGAAGTGTTCTTGGCCGGCGGGAACGTCGTCCTCGGCAAAAATTGCCTCGACCGGACATTCCGGCACGCAAAGGGTACAATCGATGCATTCATCGGGGTCGATCACGAGAAAGTTTGGCCCTTCCCGAAAGCAATCCACCGGGCAGACATCGACGCAATCGGTGTACTTGCACCGGATACAGGATTCGGTAACAACGTAGGTCATCTATCGACTCTCCATGTACTTGCTTCAGCCCCGAGCCGGGCGTTGTCGGTCAATTGCGCACAATATATCCGACTGACGGGCATTTTTACCACGTCGATACGATCGGCTTCCATCAAATGGGGAGAAATTCTTGACGTGGCCGACGGCTTCGCATAACTTTTGCCGAAACCGAAAAGTGATCCATTGCTTTCCGGCCTTACCGAGCAAGATCCTGCCGAGCTCCCCCGAGTTCACCCTCCCGGTCTAAGCCGCTGTCGCCACCCCCTGAAGCGAGGAATCATGAGCGAGCATATTCACTACGTTACCGATGCGAACTTCGAGTCCGAGGTTCTGCAACAACAGACACCCGTTCTAGTCGACTACTGGGCCGAATGGTGTGGCCCGTGCAAGATGATCGCGCCGATTCTGGACGATGTCGCGAAGGAGTATGCCGGAAAGCTCAAGGTGGCCAAGCTCAACATCGATGAGAATCAGGAAACCCCGGCGAAGTTCGGTATTCGTGGCATTCCGACGCTCATGCTGTTCAAGGGCGGCAACGTTGAGGCCACCAAGGTCGGTGCACTCTCGAAATCGCAACTCACCGCATTCATCGACAGCAACCTCTGAACGTCCTGCACGCCCGGGCAGCAGCATTCGTGGCGCCGGACGGGTCCGCAGTTCAAATCGGCGTCACTGATACCATCCTTCCTTTCCCTTCATCCGATTCACTCACCAACGCCCAGTCGCGTCCTGCCGCCATGCAACTATCGGAGCTAAAAGCCCTCCACGTCAGTCAACTGCTCGAAATGGCCACGGCCAACGGCATTGACGGTGCAAATCGCCTGAAGAAGCAGGAGCTCGTCTTCGCCCTGCTGAAGAATCGCGCCAAGAAGGGCGAACCGATCTACGGTGATGGCGCACTCGAAGTCCTGCCCGATGGCTTCGGATTTCTGCGATCGCCCGACACCTCGTATCTGGCCGGCACCGATGACATCTACGTGTCGCCTTCGCAGATCCGGCGCTTCAATCTGCACACCGGCGACACCATCGAAGGCGAAATCCGCACGCCCAAGGATGGCGAGCGGTACTTCGCAATGGTGAAGCTGGACAAGATCAATGGCGAAGCACCCGAGGAGTGCAAGCACAAGATCCTGTTCGAGAACCTCACCCCGCTGCACCCCAACGAATGTCTCAAGCTCGAACGCGAAATGCGTGGCGAGGAGAACGTCACCGGACGTGTGATCGACATGATCGCGCCGATCGGCAAGGGTCAGCGCGGCCTGATCGTCTCCCCGCCCAAGAGCGGGAAGACGGTGATGCTGCAGCACATCGCCCACGCGATCATCAGCAATCACCCGGACGTGGTGGTGATCGTGCTCCTCATCGACGAGCGTCCCGAAGAAGTCACCGAGATGCAACGATCGGTGCGCGGGGAGGTGGTCGCATCGACCTTTGACGAGCCGGCTTCGCGCCATGTCCAGGTTGCAGAGATGGTGATCGAGAAGGCCAAGCGACTGACCGAGCACAAGAAGGACGTCGTGATCCTGCTTGACTCCCTGACGCGCCTGGCGCGCGCCTACAATACGGTCGTGCCGGCCTCGGGCAAGGTTCTCACGGGCGGCGTCGATGCGAACGCACTGCAAAAGCCCAAGCGCTTCTTCGGCGCGGCGCGAAACATCGAGGAAGGCGGCAGTCTTACCATCATCGCGACGGCCCTGATCGACACCGGCAGCCGCATGGACGACGTAATCTACGAGGAATTCAAGGGCACGGGCAACCTGGAACTGCACCTCGACCGACGCATGTCCGAGAAACGCGTCTACCCGGCGATCAACGTCAACCGATCGGGCACACGCCGAGAGGAGTTGCTGATGAAGCCCGACATCCTGCAGAAGGTCTGGATCCTGCGAAAACTGCTCTACGGCATGGACGACATCGACGCGATGGAATTCCTGCTCGACAAGATCAAGGCGACCAAGAACAACGCCGAGTTCTTCGCCGCGATGCGTCGCGGCTGATCCGGCGAGGGATGAAGAATCGCCACCCGAGGGTGGCGCCTTTTTTTGCCTCCGGGCCCGGCTACCACCCGACTACTGATAATCGAAGAAGCCCTTGCCGCTCTTGCGGCCCAGGTAACCCGCCTCCACCATCTCCACCAGCAACGGCGCCGGGCGGTACTTGGGATCCTTGAAACCCTCGAACAACACCTGCATCACCGCGAGTTCCACATCGAGTCCGATCAGGTCGCACAGCGCGAGCGGACCGATGGGGTGGTTGCACCCAAGCTTCATCGCTTCGTCGATCTCCGCGGCTGTAGCGAGTCCTTCGCCCAAGGCGAACACCGCTTCGTTGATCATCGGGCACAGCATCCGATTGACGACGAATCCCGGGCTGTTGCGTACCTGAACCGCCTTCTTTCCGATTGCCGTCGTGACCGTCTCCACCGCTGCGAAGGTCCGATCCGACGTCTGCAGGCCACGAATGAGCTCGACCAGCGCCATCACCGGCACAGGGTTGAAGAAGTGCATTCCCACCACACGGTCGGCCCGACCGGTAGAAGCAGCCAGACGCGTAATCGAGATCGAGGACGTGTTGGTTGCGATGATCGCGTCCTGTTTGAGTGTCTGGTCGAGTTCGGCGAAGATCTTGAGCTTGAGGTCGAGATTCTCCGTGGCAGCCTCAATCGCCAGATCGACTCCGGCGATTCCCGAAAGCTCGGTGGCGGTCCCAATCCGGCCCAGCACATCTGCCTTCTGCGTCTCGCTCATCCTCTCCTTCTTGACCAGCCGGGCAAGACTGCCATCGATCGTGTTCAGCCCACGCTGCAGCGCTGCATCCGCAACGTCGGTCATGATCACGTCAAAGCCGGAAACCGCAAACGCCTGCGCAATTCCGTTTCCCATAGTGCCGGCGCCCACGACGCCGATCCTGCGTATGTCCATGTGAAGTTTCTCCTGTTCTGTTTCATGCCGACCCGAGTCCGCGCCACCGCTCCATACCGCAGCGTATGGCGCGACTTTAGCGCACTTTCACCGGAAAAAGCCAGTGCCACGAAGCTTCCGGAGCAAGCGCGGGCATTCGCCCGGCAACGATGGACAGCCGATGTGCATGTGGCTACGCTCGCAACAAGAGCGCACTCAATCCCCTGCGGGGTCCCGCTTCTTTCTCATACTGGCCTTTCTGGCGACGGCAGCTGCACTTGTGCTTGCCTTCTGGTTGCTGTTTCACCACGTGCGCCCGGCACCACCGCGGCCCGTGACCATGGTCACGGGCGCCCCCGGGGGGCGCCTACGCACTCTTGCCCAGCTCGACCGTATCGAGGTTCTGGCAAACCGCATACGCATTCCGCTTGCCTATAACAACGAACTGTACACCTTGCGCGAACACAACCAGATTGTGCGACGCAGGCTGATCAGCCAAGCGACCGGACCTGCGGACGAGTCCGGGTAGACAAGGGGCAGCGCACCAGACGCGGTGCCGGAAAGGAAGAAAGGGAACCCGACGGGTTCCCTTTCTTGTCTGGCGGAGTGGACGGGACTCGAACCCGCGACCCCCGGCGTGACAGGCCGGTATTC
>CAYOKH010000046.1:0-15211 GCA_964404505.1 uncultured Azoarcus sp. | reverse complement strand
GACCGGGCACGGACGCATGCCTGGAGGCTCTCCACAGGCCGCAACCGCGCGTCACGGCGGGGCTTGCGCTGCGCGGACTGGCCAGCGCGATGCTCGACGTGTCGGACGGCCTGCTCGGAGACCTCGGTCACATTCTCGAACAATCGGCCGTCGGCGCCGTGATTGACGGCCCCTCCCTGCCCCTCGAAGCGCTGACTGACTTCGGTGTGACGAACGACCGGGCTCGCGCCGCGCTGCTCGGTGGCGGTGACGATTACGAACTGCTCTTCACCGCCGCGGCGGGGCGGCGGGGCGCCATTGCCACGCTGGCGCACAAGCTCGATCTGCCTTTCACGAGAATAGGACAGCTCACCCCCCGAAGCGGTGAGCTGTCCCTGCGCGAAGCGGACGGGCGGCTCACCCCGCTGTCCGCGATGGGGTATGATCATTTCCACTCAAATGCGCCCGACCCTTAGTTTTCTGCTCAGCCACCCTGCCCACTTCATCGCGCTCGGATTCGGCTCGGGGCTGGCTCCCCGTGCACCCGGTACGGCCGGAACCCTCCTGGCGTGGGCGCTCTATCCGCTGATCAAGACGCCCGTTTCCGATGCAGTGTTTCTCGCATTCCTGGCAAGCCTGTTCGTTGCCGGCGTGATCGCCGCCGAACGAACCGGCCGCGCCCTGGGCGTCCCCGACCACGGTGCGATAGTATGGGACGAGATGGTCGCGATGTGGCTGGTGCTGCTGTTCACCCCCAAGACACTGCTGTGGCAGCTGACCGCAGTGGTGCTGTTTCGCCTCTTCGATATCGTCAAGCCACAACCGATCCGCTGGGCGGACCGACATCTCAAGGGCGGCTTCGGCGTCATGTTCGACGATATCATCGCTGCCGCCTATGCGATCCTCGTTCTCGCCGTCCTGGTACACTTTCTCGGGGATGCGACGTGGATGCGGCCATGAAGCATCTTTCCGTCGCCGTCGGCGAGCGACTGGCTCGACAGGGCTGGACGCTCGCGACCGCGGAATCGTGCACGGGCGGGTGGATATCCGAGGTCGTGACCGCCACTGCCGGCAGCTCCGCATGGTTCGACCGAGGCTTCGTAACGTACTCCAACGAGGCCAAGCAGGACATGTTGGGCGTTTCCGGCGAGACGCTGTATCGCTGCGGTGCGGTCAGCGAGGACACCGTGCGCGAGATGATCGTGGGCACCCTCGCGGCCAGCCGTGCCGACGTTGCGCTTGCGGTCTCGGGAATTGCCGGTCCGGGCGGAGGTTCCGCCGAAAAGCCCGTCGGAACCGTCTGCTTTGCCTGGGGAATGCGCGGCAAGGCGCCGGAAAGTGAAACGCTGGTTTTCGACGGCGACCGTGAGGCGGTGCGGCGCCAGGCGGTGCTCCATGCCCTCCGGGGACTGGTCGGGCGCATCCCCGCAGGCTGACCCGCCCCCTGCACTCCTGCAATCTCTGTGCCATAATTCGCCATTGATCTTAGAGGACTCAAAATGGACGACAACAAGGCCAAGGCCCTGGCAGCCGCGCTCTCCCAGATCGAGAAGCAGTTCGGCAAGGGCTCGATCATGCGCATGGGCGACGGCAACGTCGTAAGAGACATCCAGACCGTATCCACCGGGTCGCTCGGACTCGATATCGCACTCGGGCTGGGCGGACTTCCGCGCGGCCGCGTGGTCGAGATCTACGGGCCCGAATCTTCGGGCAAGACCACGCTCACCCTCCAGGTGATCGCGGAGATGCAAAAGCTCGGCGGAACAGCGGCCTTCATCGACGCGGAGCACGCCCTCGACGTGGGGTATGCGGAGAAGCTCGGAGTGAATATCCAGGATCTGTTGATTTCGCAGCCGGACACCGGGGAACAGGCCCTCGAGATCGCCGACATGCTGGTCCGCTCCGGCGGCATCGAGATCGTCGTGATCGACTCGGTCGCGGCACTCACGCCAAAGGCCGAGATCGAGGGCGAGATGGGCGATCAACTGCCGGGTCTGCAGGCTCGCCTGATGAGCCAGGCCCTGCGCAAGCTCACTGCAAACATCCAGCGCACCAACACCCTGGTCATCTTCATCAACCAGATCCGGATGAAGATCGGCGTCATGTTCGGCAGCCCCGAGACCACCACCGGCGGCAATGCGCTCAAGTTCTACGCCTCGGTGCGGCTGGACATCCGCCGCACCGGCGCGATCAAGAAGGGTGACGAGGTGATCGGCTCGGAAACCCGCTGCAAGGTCGTCAAGAACAAGGTTGCTCCGCCGTTCAAGGAAGCCCATTTCGACATCCTGTACGGAGAGGGCATCTCGCGCGAGGGCGAGATCATCGACCTTGGCGTGCAGCACAAGATCGTCGAGAAATCGGGGTCATGGTATGCCTACAACGGCGACAAGATCGGCCAGGGCAAAGACAACGTGCGCGAGTTCCTGCGCAGCAATCCGGCCCTGGCGCGCGAGATCGAGAACAAGGTGCGGGTGGCGGTCGGCCTCAAGGAAATGCAGGCGATGGCCGCCGAGCCGGTAGCCGCGGAAGCCTGAATCGCGGCAAATGGCGGACACCAGTCTAAGGGAGCGCGCCATTCGTCTACTTGCCCAGCGAGACCACTCGCGTGCCGAACTTGCGCGCAAGCTTGCGGCGCGTGGCTCGGCCCGGGAGATCGAGGCAACGCTGGAACGCATGATCGAGCTCGGGCTGCAGTCCGACAGCCGCTTCGCGCAGGCGTGGATCAGGAGCAAGGCGGGGCGCTTCGGCGTTGCGCGGCTGCGTCACGATCTGGCACAACGCGGGGTGGACCGCGAGACCATCGACGCGGCGCTCGCATGCGAGTGCACCGCGGATGAGATCGACCGCGCCCGCGAGGTGTGGACCAGCAAGTTTGGCCGTCCGGCAACGGATCGACGGGAATGGGCAAGGCAGGCCCGCTTTCTGCAGGGACGCGGTTTTTCGAGTTCGGTGATCGGCAAGTTGTTGAAAGAGATTCCAGATGAGCCTGCTTAAGGTTGCCGGCCTGAACAAGCGCTACAAGGCGCGCACCGTCGTTCATGATGTCGGTTTCGAGGTTGGCAGCGGCGAAGTCGTCGGTCTGCTCGGCCCGAACGGTGCCGGCAAGACCACCTGTTTCTACATGATCGTCGGCCTGGTGCGGATGGACGGCGGCACGATCACCCTGGACGAAGCCGAGCTGACCCACCTGCCCGTTCACGCCCGCGCGCGCCTGGGCCTTTCCTACCTGCCCCAGGAGATGAGCGTGTTCCGCAAGCTCAGCGTGGCGGACAACGTCCGCGCCGTACTGGAGCTGCAGGGCCACGACAGCAAACGGATTGCGGACCGGCTGGAAACCCTGCTCGAGGAACTCGGAATCGCCCACCTGCGCGACAATACCGCGATCTCGCTGTCCGGAGGCGAGCGCCGCCGCTGCGAAATCGCACGTGCATTGGCCACCAGCCCGAGGCTCATCCTGCTCGATGAGCCGTTCGCCGGTGTCGATCCGATCGCGGTGCTCGACATCCAGAAGATCATCCGCTTTCTCAAGGAACGCGGCATAGGCATACTCATCACCGACCATAACGTGCGGGAGACGCTCGGTATCTGCGACCGCGCGTACATCATCAGCGAGGGCCGGGTGCTGGCAAGCGGCCGGCCCGACGAGATCATCGATAACGACCGGGTCCGCCAGGTCTACCTCGGCGAGCATTTCAGGCTCTGATCCGAATATCGGCTCCCCGCGATGAAACCCACCCTCCAGCTCAAGCTCTCGCAACACCTGACGCTGACACCGCAGCTGCAGCAGTCGATCAAGCTGCTGCAACTGTCGACTCTCGAGCTCAACCACGAGATCGAGAAGTTCCTGCTCGAAAACCCGATGCTGGAGCGCGAGGACGGCGACGAAGGCGACTTCGTTCCGGTACAGCCGGGTGGCGCGACGACCGGATCGCAGGAGAACGACGCAGCACCGACGCCGGACGCGCGGGAAAGCACGCAGGAAATGGCCGGTTACGACGAGGCAGCCGAATGGTCGGGCGCGGGCAACAGATCATCCGGTCGCGATGACGAGGACGATACCGACTTCCAGGACTTCCAGGCCGCGGCCACCAGTCTGCGCGACCATCTCAACCAGCAGGTCGGCCTTTCTTCGATGAGCGATCGCAACCGTGCGCTGGTCCGGTTCCTGATCGAGGCCATCGACGACGACGGCTATCTCAACCAGACTCTCGAAGAATTGCTGCAGTTGCTGCCCGACGAGCTCGAGGTCGATCTCGAGGAATTGACCGTCGCGCTGCATCAGGTGCAAAGCCTGGACCCGACCGGAGTGGCGGCCCAGACACCGGTCGAATGCCTGAGCCTGCAGCTGCGTGCGATGCCGCCGGGGCGGACTCGCGACATCGCGCTGCGCATCGTCGATGAACACCTGACCCTGCTTGCCGAGCGCAACTTCGTTCGCCTCAAGCGCAATCTCGGTTGCTCGGACGACGAGTTGCGCGAGGCCCACGCGCTGATCTGCACCCTCGACCCACATCCGGGATCGCGCTATTCCGCGCAGGAGACCCGCTACGTCGTTCCGGATGTCGTGGTCCGCAGGGTCCGCGGCCACTGGACAGCCAGCCTGAACGCCGATGCCATGCCGAAACTGCGCATCAACGCACTGTACGCCAGCATCCTGCAGCAGAACCGCGGGATCAGTGGCGCACTGACCGGACAGCTCCAGGAGGCACGCTGGCTGATCAAGAACGTCCAGCAGCGCTTCGAGACGATTCTCCGGGTCTCTCAGGCCATCGTTGACCAACAGCGCCAGTTCTTCGAATATGGAGAGGTGGCGATGCGGCCGCTGACGCTTCGGGAAGTCGCCGATGCGCTCGAACTGCACGAATCGACGATTTCGAGAGTCACGACACAGAAGTTCATGGCTACGCCCCGCGGCGTATTCGAACTCAAGTACTTCTTCGGCAGCCATGTCGCCACCGACACCGGTGGGGCGGCTTCGTCTACGGCGATTCGCGCGCTGATTCGCCAGCTTGTCGAAGCCGAAGAGAGGAAGAAACCTCTGTCCGACTCGAAGATTGCCGAGTTATTGGGCCAGCAGGGTATCGTGGTTGCAAGGCGTACCATCGCCAAATACCGTGAATCACTCAACATCCCGCCGGTCAGCCAGCGCAAGACGATTTAAAATACAAGGAGCGATCATGAATCTCACCATCACCGGGCATCACGTCGAAGTCACGCCGGCCATCCGCGATTACGTCACGGGCAAGCTCGATCGGGTCATCCGGCATTTCGACAACGTCACGAGCATCAGCGTGATCCTCTCGGTGCAGAAACTCCGGCAGAAAGCCGAAGTCACCCTCCACGTGCGCGGCAAGGACATCTTCGTCGAGAGCGACGACGCGGACCTGTATGCCGCCATCGACAGCATGACCGACAAGCTCGACCGCCAGGTCCTGAAGTACAAGCACAAGAATCAGGAGCACAATCACGATGCGCTCAAGCATCAGAGCACCGAGATTTGACCGGGCGTGATGTAATGCCTCGTACTTTCGTAGTAGGGTGTGTTTATAATTCCCAACCTTCCGCTGTGCCCGAGGCATACCCTCCAACCCTGATGCGCCTTCACCACGCCGGCAACCCGGTGCGCCGTGCAGGTCTTTTCGCAACATGAGTCTTATAGCTGATCTACTTCCCCTTTCGAACGTCGTCACGGACCTGGATGCCAGCAGCAAGAAGCGTGTTTTCGAGCAGGCCGGCCTGCTGTTCGAGAACCATCAAGGAATTGCCCGTGGCGACGTCTTCGACAGCCTGTTCTCGCGCGAGCGTCTTGGCTCGACCGGTCTCGGTCAGGGGATTGCAATCCCGCATGGTCGCATCAAGGGCCTGAAGGAAGCTGCGGGCGCCTTCTTCAGGCTCGCGACACCGGTCCAGTTCGATGCCCCGGACGGCCGTCCGGTCAACATGTTGTTCGTCCTGCTCGTGCCCGAGCAGGCCAACGAGCAGCACCTGCAATTGCTCTCCGAGCTCGCCCAGATGTTCAGCGACAGTGCATTCAGGGAGCAACTCCAGAGCGCACCCGACAGTGCCGCGATCCACACGCTGTTCGTGTCGTGGGGCCCCCATGCGACAGACCAACGTCGCGCAGCTGTTTGAGTCCCAGCGCACGCTGCTGCAGCTGACCCACGTTTGCGGTCAGCTCGACCGGACCATCTCGGTTACCGAGGAGCGCATCTGGCCCGCCGACCTGGTCGGGCATCTCAACCTGATCCACCCCGAGCGGCTGCAGGTCATCGGCGCCGCCGAACTCGCGTGGGCACGTCGCCAGTCGAGCGAGAAGATCACGCATCACCTCCAGGAGATCTTCTCGGCGCGGCCGCCGGCCATCATCCTTGCCGACAGCTGCGAAGTCCCGGGCGTGGTGCGTTCGACCTGCGAAGCGGGCAATGTCGCACTCATCACCACGCCGCTGGCGTCGGCTAGCGTCATCGACCAGCTCCGGCTGTACCTGTCCCGCCAGCTTTCCGAAAAGATCTCGCTTCACGGGGTGTTCATGGACGTGCTCGGGCTCGGCGTTTTCATCACCGGCGACTCGGGGGCGGGCAAATCCGAACTCGGGCTGGAGCTGATTTCGCGCGGCCACGGCCTGGTGGCGGACGACATCGTGGAGTTCTCGCGCATCGCCCCGACCGTGCTGGAAGGTCGCTGCCCGGAACTGCTCCAGGACTTCATCGAGGTCCGCGGGCTGGGCGTACTGAACATTCGCACCATCTTCGGCGAGACCGCCTGCAGGCGCAAGATGCGCCTGCGACTGATCGTGTATCTGCAGCGCCGGGTACCGGGCCAGGACGACCCGTCGCGCCTGCCGATCCACCTCGAGACCCAGGACATCCTGGGCGTATCGGTCCCCCGCACCATCGTCCCCGTTGCGGCTGGCCGCAACCTTGCAGTCCTGCTCGAAGCGGCGGTGCGTTCGACGATTCTCCAATTGCGTGGCATCGACTCCACCCAGGAGTTCATCGACCGCCAGCAGCGCATGATCCACCTCGACCCGGGTTCGCACTGACCGCCGGAGCGGCCGGCCAATCGGCCTTGCATCCGGGTGGCATCGGCTGTTACGCTCATCGCCTTTGCTCGGAGCAAGTCGGATCGCCTCGATGACCAGCGCAACACCGGACTATCTTGAAAGAATCCTCAACGCCCACGTATATGACGTGGCCGTTGAGACGCCGCTCGATCTCGCGTCCAACCTCTCCGCACGCATCCACAACCGCATCCTGCTCAAGCGCGAAGACGTGCAGCCCGTGTTCAGCTTCAAGATCCGCGGCGCATACAACAAGATGGCGCATCTCTCACCGCAGGCGCTCAAGCGCGGCGTGATCTGCGCCTCGGCCGGCAATCACGCTCAGGGTGTTGCGATGTCGGCACGGAAGCTCGGCGTGCGTGCGGTGATCGTGATGCCGGTATCGACTCCGCAGATCAAGGTCGACGCGGTGCGCGCGCGGGGCGGCGAGGTCGTGCTGGTAGGCGACTCGTACTCGGACGCCTATGCCCGCGCAAGGGAACTGGAGAAGGAGGAGCGGCTGACGTTCGTCCATCCCTTCGACGACCCTGACGTCATTGCCGGCCAGGGTACGATCGGCATGGAAATCCTGCGCGCGCACCCGAAGCCGATATACGCGATCTTCTGTTGCGTGGGCGGTGGCGGACTCATTGCCGGCATCGCCACCTACGTCAAGCGCCTGCGACCCGAAACGAAGATCATCGGGGTCGAAGCGGTCGACGCCGACGCGATGACCCGCTCCCTTGAAGCGGGCGAGCGGGTCGTGCTCGACCAGGTCGGTCTGTTTGCGGACGGCGCTGCGGTAAAACAGGTGGGAGAGGAGACATTCCGTCTGTGTCGCGAGCATGTCGACGAGATGATCGTGGTCGACAACGACGCGATCTGCGCCGCCATCAAGGACGTGTTCGAGGACACTCGGTCGATCCTCGAGCCTGCCGGTGCGCTTGCCGTCGCCGGCGCAAAGGAGTATGTAACGCGCCACAAGCTGCGCGACAAGGAACTGGTTGCGATTGCATCCGGCGCGAACATGAACTTCGACCGCCTGCGCTTCGTCGCCGAACGGGCCGAGCTGGGTGAGCAGCGCGAGGCGGTGCTGGCGGTAACGATTCCGGAAAAGCCGGGCTCGTTCAAGAAATTCTGCGGCCTGCTCGGCAATCGCAACATCACCGAGTTCAATTACCGTTACGCGGACCCGTCCCGGGCCCACGTATTCGTGGGCGTGTCCGTGCATAATCGCGGCGAGGTTCCGCGGCTGGTCGAGATGCTCGAGCGGCATGAGCTGCCCGCGGTGGACCTGACCGACGACGAGATGGCCAAGACCCACATCCGCTACATGGTCGGCGGTCGTGCGCCCCAGGTGGACAACGAGCTGCTGTACCGCTTCGTGTTCCCGGAACGCCCCGGGGCACTCATGAACTTCCTCTCCCACCTGCGCTCGGACTGGAACATCAGCCTTTTTCACTACCGCAACCACGGCGCCGATTTCGGACGCATCCTCGTGGGCATGCAGGTTCCGCCGGACGACAAGATCGCATTCCAGGATTTTCTGGACCGGCTCGGGTACCAATACGCCGACGAATCCCTCAACCCCGCTTACCGCATGTTCCTTGCTTGAAAGGCACCGGCCTCGGTGACGATCCAATCCATCGGGCGATCGTGCGGCTGGGGGAAGACGGTCGGCGTCCGTGCGAGCTCGAACCCGACCCCGACCGCGATCGCACCCAGTTCCGCGAGCGTCCGATCGAAGTAACCGCCGCCGTATCCGAGGCGATAACCCGCAGCATCGAAGACGTTCAGGGGCACCAGCACAAGGTCCGGCGCGACCGGTTCGCCCGCAGGCGGGTGCGGGATGCCGTGCCGGTCGGGGGCAAGCACCGTCGCCGGCGTCCACGGGCGGAACATTAGCGGCCTTTCCCTGTCCAGCACGACGGGCAGTGCGGCGATTCGCCCCGGTCCTTCCTCCGCCCAGTCGGCCATCAGCCTGCGCAGATCGGGCTCGCCACGGAACGGCCAGCAGAATCCCACGACCGACGGTGCGAGGTTTGCGAGGACGCTCTCCAGATGTCGCTCCAGGCGCGTCGTGAGCGCCGACCTGGCGGTTGCCGTCAGCGCTTCGCGGCGGGTGATCGCGAGTCGCCGCAATTCACGCCGAAGGCCTGTAGTATCGTTGTCGATCGACGGAGAAGTCATGTGGTTTTCGGTAGTCCGGAGGATGCGGTGCGGATGAGACAGGGGTTCGGGCTGTTCCTGGTGCTCGTGCTGATCTGTACCGTTACGCCCGCCGCGGCGCAACAGGGCGACGCGCGCATCGTCGCGGCACGCGAGGCGCTCCGCAGCGGCGACGGCACAACGCTGGAACGGCTGGCAGCCGTATCCGAGCCGCACCTCCTGGACCACTATGTGCCCTACTGGCTACTGGTCAACCGGCTGGCCCGGCCGGATCCTCCGCCGACCGGCGAGATCGCCGCGTTCATCGAACGCCACCGCGGCAGCATACCAGCCGATCGTCTGCAAGCCTACTGGCTGCGACGTCTCGCCGCGGACCGGGACTGGTCGGCATATCTGTACGTGTTCGCCGGTCACGAGAACCCGGACGAGGAACTGCGCTGTCTCGCCTGGCACGCCCGCTACCTCACGGGCGACCCCACGGTCCTGAACGAGATCGCGGCGCAATGGGCCGACCTGGTTCACAGTCATGAAGCGTGTGATGCGGTGCTGCACGCCACGGCGGTCGCCGGGCAACTCGACGAGGACGACCTGTGGTGGAGATTCCGGCGCCAGATCGACAGCCGTACGCCAGGGGCCGCGCAAACGACCGCAGCCTGGCTCCACCCCGACATGGTGCCGAACGCGGCCGACCTCGATCAGGCAATTCGATCTTCCGCCGCTTACCTGGACCGTCTGCCGCCCAACTTCGCGGTCACGCGAACCGGCCGCGAGCTGGCGCTGGCGGCCCTGGTCCGGCTGGCACGTGAGGATCCCCTGGCTGCGCACGCACGCTTCATGCGCATCAACGACCGACTGAACCACGACGAGCGCAGCTACGTGCACGTGATCCTGGGTCACCACGGGGCGCTGTCACGTCTGCCCCAAGCTGCGGACTGGTATGGTGCCGCAGGCGAGGTTGCGATGACCGCAGTCCAGCGTGCATGGCGCATACGGGCTTCACTGCGCGTGGAGAACTGGCGCCAGGTCGAAGCCGCGATTGAAGCCCTGGACATGCGCGAGCGCGAAGAGCCGGAATGGGTCTACTGGCTGGGCCGCTCAAAAGCGGCGCAAGGGCGCCGCGAAGCGGCCGATGCCCTGTATGGGACCATTGCCGGCGAGACGCACTTTTACGGAATCCTGGCTGCGGAGGAGCTGGGGCAACCGTTCATGCCTCCTCCGCCTGACGAGGCCGTATCCGCGGCGGATGGCGCACGCGCTGCGAGCGACCCGGGAATACGGCGCGCGCTTGCCTTCTATCGTCTCGACATGCCCGCCGAAGGCGTTCGCGAGTGGATTCGCGCGGTCCGCAACCGCGACCGCGCGTTTCTGCTCGCCGCCGCCCATCTCGCGCTTGCCGAAGGGCATTACGACCGCGCCATCAACACCGCGGAACTTGCCGACCCGGGGGCCAATTTCGCCATCCGTTTCATCACGCCGTATCGCGACCTCATCGAGCCGCAAGTGCTCGAGCAGAATCTGGACCTGGCATGGGTGTACGGCCTGATGCGTCAGGAAAGCCGCTTCATCGCGCCGGCGAGGTCCAGCGCAGGCGCGCAGGGGCTGATGCAGGTGATGCCCGCGACCGGAAAGTGGGTTGCGGGCCGCATCGGCATGCGCGGCTATCACCCGCGCATGCTCACCGACCCGCAGATCAACGTGCTGCTCGGTACCAGCTACATGCGCATGATCCTGGGCGACCTCGACAATCATCCCGTTCTCGCATCGGCCGGATACAATGCAGGACCGGGACGCGCACGCAGATGGCGTGACAATCGTCCGCTGGATGCCGCGATCTTCGCCGAGACGATTCCCTTCGACGAAACACGCGATTACGTCAAGAAGGTGCTGGCCAATGCGGTAATCTACGCCGCGATGTTCGAGGGCCGTCCGCAGTCGCTCCGGCAAAGACTCGGGGTCATCGCCCCGGCGGTCGATCAATGACCGCAAATACCACGATTGTCGGGATCAGGGGAGCACCAGCATGAACATGAAACGCGTCGTCCTGACCGGGGGGAGCGGATTCGTCGGTCGCTCCGTGGCAAACAGGCTCGCCGAGGCCGGCATCAGCGTGCTTGTGCCCACACGCCGGCGCAGCCGTGCGGGGCACCTGATCCTGCTGCCCACGGTGGAGGTGGAGGAAGCCGACATCCACGACCCCGCCGCCCTTGAGAGACTCTTCGCCGGTGCCGACGGGGTCGTGAATCTGGTCGGCATTCTGCATTCGCGTCCGGGAACGCCCTTCGGGCCGGACTTCGCACGCGCCCACGTGGAACTGCCCGCAAAGATCGTGGAAGCCTGCCGCAAGGTCGGCGTACCGCGCCTTGTGCATGTAAGTGCGCTCGGCGCGGCCCCTGACGGGCCCTCGGAATACCAGCGTTCGAAGGCAGCCGGTGAGGCAGCCGTGCGCGGTGGCGGCGACATGCCGACCTGGTCCATCCTCCGACCCTCGGTGATCTTCGGTCGCGACGACAGCTTCCTCAACCTCTTTGCCGGTCTGGTCCGACTCTTTCCGGTGCTTCCGCTGGCTGGTGCACAGGCGCGCTTCCAACCCGTGTACGTCGAGGATGTCGCCGAGGTCGTGTGGCACTGCCTTGCCGACGCCGCAGCCGCGGGCAGCACTTTCGATGTGGCCGGGCCTTCGGTCTATACGTTGCGTCAACTGGTCGAGTATGTCTGCGAACTGATCGGCAAGCGGCGCCTGATCATCCCGCTCCCGGAGAAACTCGCGATGGCCCAGGCGGCGTTGATGGAGCTCTTGCCCTCGCCGCTGATGAGCCGCGACAACGTGCGTTCGATGCGGATCGACAACGTCGCCGGTGGGTCACCCTTCCCGTTCGGGCTCACGCCCACGTCGCTGGAAGCCGTCGCGCCATCGTGGATCGGCAGCGCCACGCCGGGTGCGGGCTTTCACGCCAGCCGCACGCGCGCGCGCCGCGGACCGGACTGATGCAGCGCTTCGTGGTCGGCGGGGCGGTGCGTGACGAGCTGCTGGGACTACCGGTGCAGGATCGCGACTGGGTGGTCGTCGGGGCGACGCCGGAGCAGATGCTGGCCCAGGGCTTTCGACCCGTCGGCAAGGACTTCCCGGTGTTCCTCCATCCCGAGACCGGCGAGGAGTACGCCCTGGCCCGCTCCGAACGCAAGACGGGTCCGGGCTACAGGGGTTTTGCGTTTCGTGCCGAACCGGACGTCACCCTCGAACAGGACCTGCTGCGCCGCGACCTGACGATCAATGCCATGGCCCGCGATGCGGAGGGTCGGCTCATCGACCCCTACGGGGGTCAGCGCGACCTCGAGGCACGCATTTTTCGTCACGTCAGCCCGGCATTTGCCGAAGACCCGGTGCGCATTCTTCGAGTGGCACGCTTCGCCGCCCGCTTCGAAACGTTTACGGTCGCACCGGACACGCTCGGACTGATGCGCGCGATGGTCGACCACGGGGAGGCCGATCATCTCGTCCCGGAACGGGTCTGGCAGGAGATTGCGCGCGGGCTCATGGAAAACACGCCGTCGCGCATGTTCTGCGTGCTGCGCGAATGTGGCGCCCTCGGGCGGATCATCCCGGAACTCGAACGGCTGTTCGGGGTGCCGCAACCCCCACGCCATCATCCCGAGGTGGACGCCGGAGTCCACGTTTTGGCGGTGATCGATCACGCCGCGAAGACTGCCCAGCCACTCGCAGTACGCTGGGCCTGCCTGCTCCACGACCTGGGCAAGGGCGATACGCCGGTCGAAATGCTTCCCCGCCACGTCGGGCACGAAGCGCGCAGTGCCAACCATGCGCGTCGGGTCTCGGAACGGCTGAAGGTCCCGAACGACTGCCGTGATCTCGCAGTACTGCTTGCGCGGGAACACGCCAACATCCACCGCGCGGCCGAATTGCGGCCGGCCACGATCGTCAGGCTGCTCGAACGCACCGATGCCCTCAGACGGCCCGGCCGATTCATGCAACTCGTTCAGGCGGCCGCGTGCGACTTTCACGGGCGACCAGGGTCGGAGCCGGGCACGTACGCCCCCGCGGCATTGCTGAAGAGAGCGCTGACGACCGTGCAGGCGGTCGATGCGGGAGCGATCGCGCGCAATTGCGGCGACAAGTCGCGCATCGCCGAACGCATCCGTCACGCCCGGGTCGCCGCCCTCAAGCAACTCCCCGATGTTGCTTTTTCACACGGATCGTGACACTTCCAACATCGATCGGCCTCAGATTGCCCGCAGAATTGCCCATGCAATCAACGACAGGAGTACGGTAGTGGTGAAGGGGAAGTGATACGCACGGCCCCGGAAGGAGAAATTCAGATCCCCGGGAAGTCGTCCAAGGCGCAGTGTGCGCATTAGCCCCGGGCGGAAGAGGCCGGTGACCAGAACCAGGATGACGATTACGACGACCCACTTGAGCATTTTCCCTCCGACCCCCATGAACGGGCATTAGACCCCGCATCCGATCCGGGGGCAATGCGCGGGCGAGGCAGGCGAACAGAGAGGTACCGGATGATCACGCTATACACCTGGAGTATCCCGAACGGGCGAAAGGTCTCGATCGCACTTGAGGAGCTCGGGCTTTCCTACGAGGTTCGCCCGGTCGACATCACGCATAGGGAACAGTACAAGCCCGACTTCCTCGAACTGAGCCCCTACAACAAGGTTCCGGTGATTGTCGACTCCGATGGTCCGGAAGGGAAACCCATCACCGTGATCGAGTCCGGAGCGATCCTCATCTACCTTGCCGGCAAGACGGGCAAACTGCTTCCTGTCGATCTGCGCACGCGCCTCGAGGCGATCCAGTGGCTGATGTTCCAGATGGGCAACGTCGGCCCCATGCTCGGCCAGGCGCACCACTTCCTGCGCTTTGCACCGGAGGTCATTCCGTACGCGATCGAACGCTACTCCAGGATGGCCATGCGCATCTACGCGGCTCTGAACACGCGCCTGACCGACCGGGAGTGGCTGGCAGGCGGGGAGTATTCGATCGCCGACATCGCCACCTTTCCATGGATCGCCCGCCACGACTGGCAGGGCATGGACCTGAAGCGCTTTCCCGAGGTCAAGCGCTGGTTTGCTGCGATCGAGGCGCGTCCGGCCGTCCAGCGGGGCATGGCGGTGCCGCAGTGAACCGGTCGCGTTTCGGCGATCTCGAGGTCATCGTCCGCACGCCGCAGGGCAGTCCTGCGTACTCGACTCCACTCCTTTTCATTCACGGCGCATACACCGGCGCATGGTGCTGGGACGAGCATTTCCTGCCCCACTTCGCCGGGCTCGGTCATTCCTGTTATGCATTGTCGCTGTCCGGCCACGGCGCGAGTCGCCGTCACACGTCGCTGGACAGCTTTTCCATCAGGGACTACGTGAACGATGTCGTCGAAGTCGTGGACAAGCTCCCCGAGCCACCGATACTCATCGGCCATTCGATGGGCGGAATGGTGGTCCAGAAGTACCTCGAACAGGCCGTCGTTCCGGCAGCCGTGCTGGTCTGCTCGGTGCCCCCCCAGGGGTTGATGGGTTCGGCGCTGGGCCTTATGTTCGCCAGGCCGGGCCTGCTCAGCGACCTCAATCGCATCCTCGGGGGCGGCCGGCCCGACCCGGGGAGTCTGCGCGACGCGCTGTTCAACCAACCGATCGACGACGCCGACCTGATGCGCTACTACCGCAACTGCCAGCCCGAGTCGCATCGCGCGATCTGGGACATGACGCTGTTCAACCTGCCTCATCCGACGCTGATGAATCGCCCACCCCTGCTCATCATGGGCGCGGAGCACGATCACCTGATTTCACCCTCCCAGGTACTGATGACCGCGGCGACCTATGGTACGGAGGCCGAGATCATTCCCGACATGGGCCACGCAGTGATGCTCGAGCACGGATGGCGCAGCGTTGCGGACCAGATCGGAAGAGCACACGTCTGACTGGAGTTCAGACGTTTGCTCTTCCGCTCTGCGGGGGTCTGCCAGTGGTTCCACGGCGACGCCACCTACCGCGCCATGCTCGCGC
>CAYOKH010000045.1:8231-15590 GCA_964404505.1 uncultured Azoarcus sp. | reverse complement strand
AGAAACGGCAGACATCCTTTTTAAAAATGCCGATACGGCAATGTATAAAGCCAAGAAAACGGAGAGGAGAGTTGTGCTGTTCAGCGATTCCGTTTCTGACTGACCTGGGTACAGATAGTAGTATCGCGTGTGGGGCACCATACGTATTTTGCCCTTCACGCTAACCATCTAATAACCTGAGTTAACAATACGTTTCTGCGGAAGCCGAAAAAGCCCGGCGCTCGCAGAACTTAATTAGGCGTAGCCGAAACGCTGAGGAGCTCTACGCGAGATCCTCATGAATACAGAGGTAGTTGCCTTCCGTGTCCTTGAACCAGGCTGCCTTCTCCGCGCCGAGAACGCAAACGTGATCCACGGTCTTGAATCCTGGAAGGTCATAGTCCTCGAATACCACACCCGCCTTCTTGAGTTCGACGACGCTTGCGGCAATATCCGGGACCTGGAAGCTTATCGCCGTATGCTCGGCTCTTGTGCCCTCTGGCTTTGGGAAGAGCGCGAGCGTACTGCCACCAACTTGATAGATGAACTTGCCGTCGGGCCGGAAGCCACTGGGGGTCAATCCGAGGCATCGTTCGTAGAACGCTCTCGCCCGGTCCATGTCGACTACGGGGAGCATTGTCGTCACGGAGGCATTGGCTAGCATATGCAGTCCTTTCGCTCTATCCGGTTGCACTCGTGCAAGAGGTGCCGCGCCTTTGCACGAAGGCGCGTGTTCAGCATAGGCGTCAAGGCGGTAAAGCGCCAGTCAGGCAACGCAACTCTCGGCGATTGCCAGGCGACGCCTGGCCATTCGCTCAACCGGACCCGACACAGCGTACCGGTTAGCTCAAACCCTAGAATGCATGAAACCACGACAACTTGTGCAATCGTGGGTTGAAGCTTTCAACCGGGGCGATTTACTGGATGTGTCGGCGGCTGTAATTGGTGGTGCCGATGTTGACGCCCAACACGGCATTGCAGCGGACGCCGCAAAGCGGCGAGGCTGAATTTCGGCATTGGGCGGCAAGGAGGCATTGCATATGACAACCTCCACACAATGGCAACTTGCTCGTGACGCCGCAGCGCGTTACGAGCAAGTCCTCGTTCCGGCCATCCTCGGACCCGCTGCTCGGGCACTCGTAAATTGGGCAGACCTGCGAGAGGGGGAAGCGGTCCTCGATGTCGGGTGCGGCACAGGCGCTGCGACACGGTTCGCTGCCGAAAAGGCAGGTTCATCGGGTCGGGTTGTCGGTGTTGACGTGAACGCGGGGATGATCGACGTCGCCCAATCCATGCCTCCTGCCCAAGGGCCAGCAATCGAGTGGATTGAGAAGAGCGCGTATGAGCTGCCCTTTACGGATGTGGAGTTCGACGTCGTGCTCTGCGCCCAGACCCTCCAGTTTCTGGAGGATCGACCACGGGCTTTGGCAGAGATGTACCGCGTTCTCAAGCCAGGTGGCCGTGTCGTCGTGAGCTCATGGTGCGACATTCGCGAGAGCCCTTACTTCCATATACTCGTGCAAGCCGTGAGCAGACACATTGGTCCAGAGACGGCTGCGGCCTTGGAAGCCGCATTCAGCCTGTGCGATGCTGACAGCATCCGGACGCTAATGACGGGAGTCGGGTTCCAAACGGTGAAAGTGGCCGTCGAGCAACTCGATCTCGAATTACCCAGGCCCCACGAATTCGTGCCACGGCATGTGAGCGCAACGCCCATGTCGGCTGGCTTTCATGCCGCGTCAGAGACGGCGCGGCAGCTCGTTATTGAAGAAACGTCAGAGCAATTGGCACAGTACGTCATCGAGGGTGGAATTGGCGTTCCGTTTCGAACACGCTTCGCAATGGCGACAAGATGACGTTGCCGCCCAACAGGTCCCCAAGGGACTTCCCGTCAACCTGTTCTTGCAGACCGGCCGAAAACCGATCGGACGTGTTCGATTACATCGAGATCTTCTACAACCCGAAGCGCCGGCATGGTTCCAACAACCAGCTCTCGCCGGTACAGTTCGAGCAGCAGTATCTCTTGAGCAATGCAACCGTCCAGGAAACCCGGGGCGATTCACCTGGATGCCCGACGTCCGCATGCACCCGACCGCCTGCAGCGGGCTTCGCCCGCTTCTGCCGTTGGATCAGTTGGGACGTCAGGCGTCATACACATCACTCCTTGCGCAGCGAGGTTCTCATGAAAATTGAAGGCGCATGCCACTGTGGCCAGATCAGTTTCACTGCAGAAATCGATCCGTCTCGGGTAATGATCTGCCACTGCACGGACTGTCAGGTTCTATCGGGTTCGCCATTCCGTGTCGTCGTGGTTGCGCCCTTTGAGACCTTTGAGCTTCACGGTCAGCCGAGTAGTTACGTCAAGCTTGCCCAGAGCGGGGACCGCCGGGCACAGATGTTCTGTCCGACGTGTGGAACTCCGCTCTTCGCGTGCGCACCGGAGAATCCCGCTTCGGTCAGTATCCGGCTTGGGTGTGTCAGGCAGCGGAGCGAATTGGTGCCCGCCACACAGATCTGGCAGCAGTCCGCCCTGCCGTGGCTGCCCGACCTTCAGACGATCCCGGGCAGCGCCCAGCAGCAGTCACTACTGCCACCCCCGGGCAGGTCTGGCCTTTAGGCCGCTCACGAATGACGCCTGCCGCTCGCTCGAGCCGAGCGACGGGCGACGACGGGGCAAGCCGTAGCAGGAGATGCGGCGACGTGGGGGCCGGGTGAGCAGGTTGCTGGGGGCGCTGTCCTGACAGAAGATGGTGATCTTGGGCTAAGCTGCCTGTCGATCTCGGGCCGGCCCGTTCGACTGGATAGTGAGCGGTCCAACCTGCGGAGAGACGAACATGCGATTCATGATCATTGTGAAGGCGAGCAAGGACTCGGAAGCCGGCAAGCTGCCGAGCCAGGCGCTGCTGGCGGCGATGGGCAATTACAACGAGGAGCTGGCCAGGGCCGGCATCCTCCTCGGCGGCGAGGGCCTGCAGCCGAGCAGCAAGGGCGCGCGCGTGCGTTTCTCGGGCGACCGGCGCACCGTCATCGACGGTCCGTTCACCGAGACCAAGGAACTGATCGCCGGCTACTGGCTGTGGCAGGTGAAGTCGAAGGAGGAGGCCATCGAGTGGGTAAAGCGTTGTCCAAACCCGATGCCCGGCACCGAGGCCGAGATCGAGATCCGCCAGGTATTCGAGAACGAGGACTTCGGCGCGGAGTTCACGCCGGAGCTGCGCGAGCAGGAGGAGCGGCTGCGCAGGCAGGTTGCTGGCAAGGCCTGAACCGGTACGACGCCACGTGGTCGTTCGCGGCGTCGGCGGGCTGTGGCGGCCTGCCGCGGAACGCGTCGTGGCGTCACGGTGAAAGCGTACAGGGGGTTGCACATTGGGCCCTGAGTACCCCATCCTTGCTGCCGACCGCCTGCAACGTCCGCCGGGCTCCTGGGAGGAACCCGTGACTTTTCCGGCCCGCTTGCTATGCAGCTTATCAAGTCGCACGCATGTATTCATGAGTCGCGTGCATCAGGCGTCGGGCCCGGCCTGCGCCCGCCACCGGCAAACAAACCTGACCCCGGAGCCCGCGACATGACGATTCGGATCGTGCGACTGGGCAGCTCCAGGGAAGCGGGAGAGGGGCTGCGGATCGGGACGGTGCGGCGCCCGCCGCGCGGCGTGAGGAAGGAGGAGTACGCTTCCCGGGACATCTACGATGTCTGGTTTCCGAATCTCGCACCCGGCGAGG
The DNA here is from genome assembly GCA_964404505.1 of uncultured Azoarcus sp. Classification (GTDB taxonomy): domain Bacteria; phylum Pseudomonadota; class Gammaproteobacteria; order Burkholderiales; family Rhodocyclaceae; genus DAOMNN01. The sequence goes on along the minus strand of CAYOKH010000045.1, from coordinate 11,888 downwards.
CGCTGTTGAAGGAGGCGCAGGCGGCCCGCGACGAGCAGTCTTGGAAGCTGTTCAGGCGGAAATTCCTCGCCGAACTGAAGGCGCCCGGCCCGAGCCGGGACCTGGATCTGCTCGCTGCCCTGTCCCACCGCACGAACATGTCCCTGGGCTGTTACTGCGAGGAGGAAAGCCGCTGTCACCGTTCGATCCTGCGGGAGCTTCTGCTCGAGCGGGGGGCGGACGTCAAGTAGGCTTGACGCGGCAACGCGAGGGAGCGCAGGACGCATGAACAAACCCGTATCGCGCACGTGGGAGATCTTCTTCGAGGTCTACGAGGCGCTGCCGCGGCAAGGTCCGGGCAACCGTGCCTGCGCCGTCGGCGGGCCCTTGTGCTTGTCGTGACAGGAGACGAAATGCGTGCACACTACTTGCAGCACGTACCGTTCGAAGGACTTGGCAGCATCGAGACCTGGCTGGCATCAGCCGGGTACGAGGTATCGCACACTCGTCTCTTCGAGGCTACGGACTTGCCGAATCCAGCGGCAATCGACTTGCTCGTGATCATGGGCGGTCCGATGAGTGTCAATGACGAGGATGAATTTCCCTGGCTTGTTGCGGAAAAGCGGTTCATTCGCGAAGTCATGAGGTCGGGACGACCGGTACTGGGTGTATGCCTTGGCGCCCAGCTGATCGCAAGCGCACTGGGGGCGAGGGTTTTTCCGAATCCCGTGAAGGAGATCGGATGGTTTCCAGTCCATGCGGTCGAGTCCGGCGACGCTTCCGTTTTCGACTTTCCGCCGTCCGAGATCGTGTTTCATTGGCACGGAGAGACATTCGACCTGCCACCTGGAGCGATACGGCTTGCGAAGAGTGAAGGGTGTGAGAACCAGGCGTTTCAACTCGGCAGGTCGGTCATCGGAATGCAGTTCCACCTTGAGACGACTCCGGAATCGGCGAGAGCGATCATCTCCCGTTGTCGCGACGAACTGGTTCCATCGACATTCGTACAGACCGAGGAGGAGATGCTAGCCGCAGGCCCGGAGCGATACAGATCGATCAATGATCTGATGGGGAGCATTCTTGGCTTTCTGCAACGAAGCAGCAGCTGAATTGCGCATTGACCTTGTCCCGGAATGCCGTGCCATTCGGGAGCCGATGCTACGGTGCAGCGCGGCTCCCGGCGAGAATGATGAGGTGGCATGTCGGCGCGTGCCAGTGAAGTATCCGCAGGAAATGGGCCGGTGGCCCTTTATTGGCAGTTGATTGTGGCGGTGATGTTTTCTATGAAGGTAGAGAAAGCATATCCACTTTTGACTCGTCCGAATGGGCACAGTGCGGATGCTGCAGCAAGTGCGCGACTCATTCGTGTTACGGGCCGATTCAGCCGAACCGGTGAATGATGCCGGTCGGTCTGTTGGACGGCAGCGAAGCAGTTGTTCCGGATTGCCGGACATTCATTGACGAAGAACCTGCGTTCCATGGTTTCGCGAATGAAGCGAAGAAGGTGATCGGTGCGGCGGACCAGTGAGTGCTGCGCCTCCTGGGCGCGCCGCATCTCCATCGTCAGGACTCGGCAACAGGACTTTGCTCGACATGCGAATGGAATCCATTGTCCCCGGCAGGATCTGGCATGCCCAGCAGGGGCTCAGAATAGGCCCGTTATCCGTCACGACCCGAGCAACGTTCGTGAAGCTTGCCGACGGATCGGTCTGGGTGCACTCGCCCATCTCGCCCACGCCGGAGTTGCAAGCCGACCTTGCGCAGGTCGGTCCCGTTCGTTACGTGGTCGCGCCGAACAGGAGTCACCATCTGTTCTTCGCGCAATTCCTCGAAGCCTTTCCCCAGGCACATGGTTATGTTGCCCCCGGACTGGCCGAGAAGCGCCCCGACCTCGCCGTCCATTCCGTCCTTGATACACGGACGGTGCAGCCGTGGTCGGGTGAACTTTCGAGCGTGCTTGTCGAGGGCTTACCCGTGCTCAACGAGACGGTCTGGTTTCACGACGCCAGCGGAACCCTGATCATCACTGACCTGCTGTTCTGTTTCGGACCACACAACACGGGTCTTGGACGCTTGTCGGCTCGCCTGCTTGGTGTGTACGGCCGCCTTGGCATGTCACGGGCCATGAAGTTCATGGTCAAGGACAGGGCTGCGCTCGCCCGCACGGCGAGCTGGCTGCTTTCACGGGATGTCCGACGCATCGTGCTCGGCCACGATCAGATCATCGAGCACGATGCGCGAGACAAGCTGACCAGGGCCTTCGAGTGGATTCGATCCTGACACCTGACCCCTCCACAGGCACTTTTCCGGACGACAATGCTCTGCTTGCCCTGTCATGATGAAGACTTTCATACTCATCGCGTCACATGTTCTGGCCATTGCGGCGGGCTTTGCCCTTGGCATCTACGCTCTCCCGATCCTCACGGCGCCGCCGGCGCCATCTGCAGCCGAAGTCGTCTCGCATTCGGGCCAGGCTGACTATACGGGTCGGTTCCGCCGCGACCTCGAGGGCAGCGACCGGTTTCACTGGGGCGAAGGCACAGTGTCGGTCGGCAAGCAAAGCGTCGCGCTGCTGGGCAGGCTTGCGCCCGGGCCGGACTACAAGCTCTACCTGTCCCCCGAGTTCGTTGAAACGGAGGCCGATTTCGCGCGCCTGAAGTCGCGCATGGTGCGCGTCGGCGATGTCAGGACCTTCGAGAACTTCGTTGTTCCGGTTCCGGACGCGATCGACGTCTCGGACTTCAACACGGTCATCGTCTGGTGTGAATCCTTCAGCCAGTTCATCACCGCCGCGCAGTACCGATAGGCGGGCAACCCGATGAGCTGTCCGCCATCGTCATGCGCTCATCCCGGAAGACGTGCAACCCTTGCGTCAACGGGCCGACCTCCGGCAAGCTTCGTTTGCCTGAGGTCGCCGGGCACGGCGAACGTATGGCGTCCTGGCTTCGGGAATTCCCATGAACACGAAACTCACGCAACTGCCGGCAGATCTTCCCGTGCCGATTGACGACGGGGCCGCCGCTCATCTGGAAGGCTCGCTCCTGCCCGACGTCACGTTTCGCGGCACGGATGGAGCAACCGTCAATCTTGCCGCTCTGGGAGGCCGGTGGGTCATCTACATCTATCCGATGACAGGGCGGCCCGGCGTTCCGTTGCCCGACGGTTGGAGCGAAATACCCGGGGCCCGTGGGTGCACACCTCAGGCCTGCAGCTTTCGCGATCATCACGCCGAGTTCAGGACGCTCAGCACCGGCGTCCTTGGCCTCAGCGCACAGACCACCGCGGATCAGCGTGAGGCGCGTGACAGACTGCACCTTCCGTTTCAGCTGCTCAGCGATACCGAGCTTCGACTGAGGGATGTCCTTGGCGTGCCGACCTTCCCGGTGTCGGGCATGGAGCTGTACAGGCGCCTGACCATCGTCGCCGACCGCGGGCGCATCAGGAAGGTGTTCTACCCGGTGTTCCCGCCGGACCGCAATGCAGACGAGGTTCTGGCATGGCTGCAGGCCGATGCCCGATCCGGCCCTGCGGGGGACGCATCGCAAGCGGCCCACCCCTGAACGCAAAACCTGGCGAGGAAGCAATGTGAGTGCCGAGCCCGTTGCCATGCAATCGTTGCGCGCAGCTACCGGAATGCGTACTCGGGTCGTCAATGCGCCGCCCCCCGCACCGCGCGCG
>CAYOKH010000045.1:0-8131 GCA_964404505.1 uncultured Azoarcus sp. | reverse complement strand
CCGCGCGCGGGTCGACGGCGCGCTGCGCATCGTCGGACGGTTCCCGACGCAGGATGGGACGCTTGTCGTGTCGGGTTTCGAGCAGGGTGGCGACCCGGTGGTGGAGCGGCTGCAGTTTTTCGAGCTCTTCGGAAGTGACGGTCGATTGCACTCGAAGCAGCTTCTGCCGATGGTGTTCTCGTTCGTCGAAAGGGACGAGTTCGAAGCGATGGCACGCGAGGCGGGATTCGAAGTCCTCGCGCTCTATGGGGGCTACGACCGTTCTCCATTCGATGCCGAGCGGAGTCCGGTGATGATATGGGTGCTCACGAAGAAAAGTGCCGCATGACAAGCCGCTGGGCTCCATCGTGTGGTGACGCCGCTGTTGCTGGATCAGGGGGATACATGACCAAGTCTACTGCGACCTACTGGAACGCCTTGAGTCCGGAAAACCGGCATCGCTGGACGCCGGTCGAAGGCATGGAAGGGACGGCCGAAGAGCTGACCCTGAGCCTCGACGAAGATACGGGCGAGTACACGAGATTGACGCGCTTTCTTCCGGGCGCCGATACGACGCGATTTGGCGGGAAGACCCACCCCTACCCCGAAGAGGTGCTCATCGTCAGCGGCCGTCTCTACGACGAGGCATTCGCCATGTGGCTGGAAGTCGGGCACTACGCCAGCCGGAGCCCCGGCGAACTTCATGGGCCATTCCGGACGGACATCGGATGTGTCGTACTGGAAGTGTCGTTTCCCGCTCGCACCGGCGAGGGCAATGTCGCCGAAGCGACCACGCCATCGGACGCTGCCCGGTGAGGAATCCGTGATCGCTGCCAGGAGACGCGCATGAGCCAGGACATTCTGTCGGATCTGCTGCGCAGTGTGCGTCTCAGGGGCGTGCTTTTCTTCGACGTCGACTGTGCCGAACCGTGGGTGACAGAGGCGCCGGACGCCCGCGTCATGGCGCCGACGGTGATGCCCGATGCCGAGCATCTGATGGAGTACCACGTCGTGGTCGGTGGTGAATGCTGGGCCGGAGTGGTCGGCGAGGCACCGATCCGGATGCGGCAAGGCGACGTGATCGTCTTCCCGCATGGCGATGCGCACGTGCTTTCGAGCGTGCCCGGGTTGCGTGCCGAGCCGGATATCGACTTTCTGAGCGGCTGGCGCCCGCCGCAGCTGCCATTTCGTCTCCAGCAGGGCATGGGGATGACCACTACGGTCACTCCCGCACGCGCCCGCACGGGAGAGGCCAGCCTGCTGTGCGGCTTTCTGGGATGTGACCGGCGCCCTTTCAATCCCTTGCTGGCGACTTTGCCGAAGATGATTCACGCGCCTGCCTCGGCGCTCGACACCGGCAACTGGACCGCGCACTTCGTGAACCTTGCTGCGGCCGAATCCCGTCACACGCGACCCGGCGGCGAAGCGGTACTCGAACGCATGAGCGAGATGATGTTCGTCGATCTGTTGCGGCGTTATCTCGACGGGCTTCCCGAAGATCACCGCAGCTGGCTCTCCGGTCTGCGCGATCGTTATGTCGGACGCGTGCTCTCCCTGATGCACGAAAGCCCGACGGAGTCGTGGACGCTGGAGCTGCTTGCAGCGCGTGTCGGGCTGTCGCGCTCCGCCCTGCACGAACGCTTCGTGCAGTTCATCGGAATGCCGCCGATGCAGTATCTGACGAACTGGCGGATGCAGATCGCCTCGCAGTTGCTCACCCAGAGCAACGCCACGCTTGCCTCGATCTCGCTCGAGGCCGGTTACGAATCGGAGGCCGCCTTCAGCCGGGCCTTCAAGCGGGCGGTGGGCGTACCGCCCTCGATCTGGCGTCGCCGGCACTCCACGTCAATCGCACGGCGTACGACACCCGTATGTGAAGGGGTCGGGATGGTAGCCACCGGCATGCCGTTCTCGGACTGAATTTTCGGCGCGGCCCGTTTCCCGCTCGGCGCCGCGTGCAATGATGCCTGCAGCCGTGACGGTAGTCGCTTCCGGCGGCACCGGGGCCAACAGCAGGATCGCCGAGACCGCGGTGAGGGATGCAAGAAGGCGGTTCGCCACCGTGCGGGCGCGTCCTGAGGCGGCGAGCGACCTGAGTACGACGCCGAACCGCAGGTAGAGCAGCATGCTCGGCACCGTCATCAACACGAAGAAGACGATCAGCGGCACCGACACTGCACTCCCCTCCGGTCCGCGCAGGGTGCATAGCGAGATCGTCGAGAACGACATGAGCCACAGTTTCGCGTTGAAGAGCTGGAGCACGGCTGCCCGGCCGAAGCCCGGCGGGGCCACGGCGGGGGCGATGCACCAGGTCGCCCTGAGCAGCCCCGCAGCCAGGTAGGCGAGGTAACCGGCGCCGGCAAACTGAAGCAGGCGCAGCAGGCCGGGAAACTCCTGGAAGACGCCTGACACCCCCAAGCCGGCGGCTATGAGTATCAGCACTGCACCCGCGTACATTCCGGCGAGGGTCGGCAGGCTGCGGCGCATGCCGAACCATGCGCCGGATGCCGCTATGAGCAGGTTGTTCGGCCCGGGGCTGAGTGAGCTCGACAACGCGAGCAGCGCAAGCTGGGGGACTGGTGATTCGGGAAGAAAGCTGTTCATGGTGCTACCTCGATCAAATTGAATGCCTGCATCGACCCGGCACGGGTTGTTCCTGCCGTCGCGCGCGCGTCAGGCCACACGCGGCACGATGTTCGGGTTCAGATGGAAGACGTTGTCCGGGTCGTAGCGCTGCTTGACTTGCTGGAGCCGCCGATGATTGACTCCGTAGGCCGCCTCGATCCGCCCCGCTTCGTCTGCTGTCATGAAATTCGTGTAGGCGCCCGAGGACGCGAACGGGGCGCAGGCGGCGAACACGTCGCGCGCCCATGCGATCCCGTCCGCGTCCTCATCCGCTGCATGCCAGCGACCATGCACGTTCATCACGAAATGCGCGTCGCGCTGCGCGTATGCCGTCGCGTCCGGCCGCACGCGATTGGGTGCACCCCCGACATGGGCTACGAAGATCTCGCAGTCTGCTGTGGGCAGCCGCTTGCCAAAGGTGACCATGGCATCGAGCACTTCGTCGCCAAGCGCGCTGAAGTTGTGAGACTTCCAGTAGTTGCGCGCGCCAGGTGTCAGCAGCGGGTCGAACGCCTGCTGCCACCGCGCATAGGACTGTCGGCCGATGTGCGATCCGATTGGATTGCCCAATTGCAGCAACGGCGCGACCAGGGCGTCGCACTGTTCGGCGGGCGCGGTGCAGGCGATGGCCAGAACCACCACCTTGGATCCCTGCACCGCGGCGGGCAGAAAGGGTAGCGGCGGCGCGTGTCGCACGACGGCCCACACGCTTAGCGATTCCGGCGCAGTGCGGACGAAGTCGCGATACGCGCGCAGCACCTCGGCGCCTTGCTCGAGCGGGTAGATGACCAGCCCGGCGTGGATTTCGGGCCCAACCGGATGGAGCCGGAACTCGAATTGCGTGACGATGCCGAAGTTTCCGCCGCCGCCGCGCAGGCCCCAGAAGAGATCCGGGTTATCATCGACGCTGGCGCGAAGCAGTGCTCCGTCCGCGGTGATCACGTCGGCCGACAGCAGGTTGTCCACCGTCATGCCGTGCTGGCGGGTAAGCCAGCCGAAGCCGCCGCCGAGCGTAAGCCCCGCGATGCCGGTCGTGGAGTTGATGCCGACCGGCGTGGCAAGGCCGTGGGCCTGCGTTGCGACGTCAAGATCGGCCAGTGTCGCTCCGGGCTGTACCCACGCACGGCGTGAATCGGGATCGACCTCGACTGCGCGCATGCCGGACAGGTCGATCATCAATCCGTCATCGCACAGCGCGTTTCCCGCGATGTTGTGGCCGGCGCCGCGCACGGCGACCTCGAGCCGGTGCTCGCGCGCGAAGCGCAGCCCCAGGCGGGCGTCCTCCGCGTTCGCGCATTGGACGATCAGCGCGGGACGGCGGTCGATCATCGCGTTCCAGATCTGGCGGGCCTGATCGTAGTCCGCGTCGGTTGGCTGGAGAAGGCGCCCGGTGAGCGTCGAGCGCAAGGCGGCAACGTTCTCGCTATAGTGCTTGGTCATGGTCATGTCCTGGTGGAATTGAGTTATGTGCAAACTGCGGTGCATGTTCCCGGATGCCCATGCACTCATCGCAGGGGCATTGTCGGGTCCCCGGCTGCGGCGATGAATGATCGATCCGCCTGCGCATTTGCCCGTTGGTCCGCTTTTGGGGCAATCCGGGTGCAGTACAGGCGTCGAGCAGCCGCAGCGCAGGGCAGGCAGTTGCCGGATCGTCACGGGACGGCATCAAAGCTGACGGCATGTGGCAACACGGCCGGAGCCGCCCCTCGAGGATCGGGCGCTCTTGACGCGTTCCGGCAAGACGAGGTGCTATTTCGATGAACACTTTCGCTCGCGCAGTGCTGACTGTCGTCGTCGTACTCGGCGCCTGCAGCGGCGAGAAGCCGGCGCAGTTTCCGCCGCTGGCCGGCGATGCGGCCGTGCTCGTAATCGGCGACAGCCTGGTCGCCGGGACCGGGGCACCGCGCGGACAGTCGTGGCCGGACGCGCTGGCGCGGCACACGGGGTGGTCGGTGATCAATGCCGGCGTGCCCGGCAACACGTCCGCCGATGCCTACCGCAGACTGCCGGACCTGCTCGACATGTACCGCCCCGATGCGGTGATCATCGCAATCGGCGGCAACGACTTCCTGCGCAGCGTGCCGCTCGAAACGACGCAGCAGAACATCGCCGCAATGGTCGTCGCGAGCCGCGCGGCGACCGGGCATGTGGCGATCGTGGCGATTCCGGCGATGTCGGTGGGCGGGGCGCTGGTGGGCCGGCTCTCGGACCACGAGATGTTCGCGCGAATCGCGCGGGAACACGGTCTCGCACTCGTCCCCGGGGTGGTGTCGGACGCGCTCTCGCGGGCCGAGTTTCGCGCCGACCGGATTCACGCCAACGCGGACGGATACGCACATATCGCGCAGCGCGTGGCCGACGCGCTGACCGGGCATGGCTGGCTGAACAGGTAGCGGGCTGACGCTGCGGGCGAGGGTCCTGTAGCATGGATGTTTTCATCCCTGGACGGAGCCCGCATGGCAGCAGTCGAAATCACCACCGAGAACTTCGAGGAGATCCTCGCCGAGAATCCCATCGTGTTTCTCGACTTCTGGGCGACCTGGTGCGGGCCGTGCAAGAGCTTCGGGCCAGTGTTCGAGGCCGCCGCCGAGGCCAATCCGGACATCGTGTTCGGCAAGATCGACACCGACGCGCAGCAGGAACTCGCGGCCGGTTTCGGCATCCGCTCGGTGCCGACGCTGGCGGTGATCCGCGAGCGTATCATGGTGTTTCGCGAGTCGGGTGCGCTACCGGCCAGCGCGCTGGGGCAGATCGTCGAGGGCGTGCGCAATCTGGACATGGACCAGGTACGCGCCGACGTCGAAGCCCAGCGCGAGGAAAAGCCCGCGCAGTGACGCCGCGGCGGGAGCACGAGGCCGGCGATGTTCCGGCCTTGGGGCCGTGAACCGGAGCGTTTCGTGCTCGGGGCCGAACTCGCGTGCCAATGGGAGGAGCGGCCCATGTATCGATGCTTCCCGTTTCAAGCAAGCACCACGAATCTCGAGAGAGCCCGGATCGGGTCCCGCATTCCCGCTCGGCTTGCGACCGCGATGCCATTGCGGGAGGCCACCCGAGCGAAGTGCGTGGCATTGGCATGCCTGACGGGCCTGCCGCTGCCGGCGATGGCAGCCGAGCCCGGGTCGAGCGAGTTCGCCCTGCTCGTCATGCTCTTTCTCGCCGGCTACATGGCCATCATGCTGCTCTCGTCGCTGCCGTTCGGGTTCGGAGGCGATATCGTGTCACCCGAACTGCTGCGCGCGTTCGCGCGAAGCAGGGGTCTCGTCGAGGTGCCGGCGGGCGGCGCGGGCGAGGCCGCGGGCGATCTCCGGCAGATGCTCAGGCGCGGACTGTCGAGCAATCCTGCAGTCAAGCAGTCGGTTCCCGGCTCGATCGTGTTGCGGGGCGATATTCACGCCCTTCCCTTCATGGTTGATCAGGTTGCGGCCAACCGCTGGCTGGGCAACACATGGCAGCGTCAGTCGTTTCTGCGGATGGCTGTCGAACTGCCGCAGCTTCCCCGGTCGCTTCAGGTTCGTCCTGCGGGCCCATGGGCGCGGTTTACCGGACGGGCCGGACTTGGCAGACGGAGCGCGCAGCGTCGCGACAGCGGCAGGCTCGTCGCAACATTCTCGAAACGGCCGGTCGATCAGGCCAAGGAGCGGCTCTTTCTCAACCAGGAGCGCTGCCGCATCCTCGAGGCCTATGAGGCCGGACGCGGCGGACTTCACATTTACGACGGAAAGCTGTTTCTGATACGGCGCGGGTTCGAAGTCGATGCGCGCGAACTCGACACGCTGTTCGAGGACATCGGCGGGCTTGCGACCCAGGTTGAGGCGAGGACTTAGTCGGCGATGCGCTTCGGTCGCCGACGAGTCCAGCCCGCGCGGCTGCACGTGCGTCGGCGCGCATGCGGGAGGGCTGCCGCGGGTGTGATGGGCGCGTCCTGCCCCTTCAGGCGGGCGTCGTGAAAACCGTCAGGACCCCGGTGTAGCCGTAAAGCCGGTCGCGGGCGATCTCGCCGCCGGCAAAGAAGCCGACCAGAGGGACGTCGCCGAGCACGTCGCGGATCGCACTCGCCTCCGCATGAGGTGTGCCGAAATGGGGGCCGCCGCGGCCGTTGCAGCTGACGTAGATGGCACCGGCGGCACGCATCGAGCCGCCCTGAAGCGTCTCCCGGATTTCGCGGGCGATGCGCACCAGATCGGTCATTGCGGCCTCGGGATTGCGCTCGCAGAACGCGAGCTGCATGTCGCTCTCCACCTCCTCGGCGACGGCCAGAACACGGTGCTGCGGATCCAGGCCGACGATATGGCGTACCAGCGTGTCCGGACCGAACCGTCCCGGGGTGGCCGCCAGGTCTTCCGCGCCGGAGCGCAGGCCCACAAGGGTGGACGACAGCGCGCGCGCGATCTCCTCGACCGGGAGGTCGGGGGCAAGGCCAAGGTCCTGCAGTGCGCACGTGAGCGCGGGCTGATGATCGAGGGCTACGACGACGTTGTTTTCGGCACGCGTGATCGTGCGCTCGGGTCCGACCGGCTGGCACCCCTGCGTGACCCGCGACAGGATGCCGACTTCGTCGGAGAAGGCCACGCCGGAGAGGCCACCGCTGAGGACGTCATCGGCGATCTGCACGCTGCGGTTCCTCGCGGAAGACAATCCGCCGAACAGATAGCCCGTGGCGGTGCGATCGGAAAGCTCCTTGACCAGTTCCTGCAGATCGGGTGCGTTGCCCTCGGCGTGAACGAGCGCCGTGTGCGCCGTGAATCCGGCCTCGTCGGCCCGCAGGGGCTGCCTTCCGGAAAACATCCGGAACGCGCTGCGCGGGAGCGGAGCGATCATCAACGCCAGCGCCGGTTCGTCGAAGTACTCGACTCCGTCTGCCATGACCCCGACGCCCACCGTACCGACCAACGTCACCCCCGGCAGACGATCACGCAGCACGCCGAGGATCTGCTCGGCGAACGGGGCGAGATAGTCGGTCAGATAACACCAGCCCAGCGTGAAGTCGACGGACTCGGCGCCGGCCCGTTGCCGCGCCATGCCGGCTTCGAGCTGCGCGATGCACCGATCCGTTGCTGCCCCCCATTCGGGTGCCGGGGCGTGCGCGGAAACGAAGATAAACTCGGACATCCTGGTCCCTCCGGGGCTGAACTGTCGGGTTTGACATCATTACCTGCGGGACGTTTGGCGCATCGCAGGCGATGCATGCGTTTCCTGCCGTCCCGGGAGGCTGTCGGGCTCGTGGTTTTCTCCGTTCATCCATTATCGCCGAAGAATGGTCCCTCAATCGTCAGGGCACGTGCCATGGCATGTCCCCGGCCGGCGAACCGGCGGCGGATCTGGATCGGCAATCGCGTGCCGGGGCCCGGAAGTGCGTGTTGGCTCGAAGCGGGGAACGCCCCGGCCCGGCCGAAGTCGTATGTCCATGTTCCCCTGTCCGCGAGGGCGATCCATGTCCGATCGATCGAGACTGCGCAGGCGGCTGGTGCTGGGCGGCGGGGCCGCCTTGCTGGCCGCGCCGCTGGGCGCCGCACGGCGTGTCCTCACC
>CAYOKH010000044.1:0-15632 GCA_964404505.1 uncultured Azoarcus sp. | reverse complement strand
TACTCGCCCCAGCGCCCATCGCCCTCGGATGCGATCACCTGGGTGACGACGTTGTCCAGAAAGGCGCGGTCGTGGCTCACCAGGAACAGGGTCCCGTCGTATCCGGCAAGGAGTTCCTCGAGCAGGTCGAGGGTCTCGATGTCCAGATCGTTGGTCGGCTCGTCCAGGACCATGACGTTGGCCGGACGGGCGAACAGCCTGGCCAGGAGCAAACGGTTGCGCTCCCCCCCGGACAGGGACTTCACCGGCGAGCGCGCCCGCTGCGGCGCGAACAGGAAGTCCCCCAGATAGCCGATCACGTGCTTGCGCTCACCCCCGATCTCGATGAAATCGGAACCGGGGCTGATCACCTCGGTGAGCGGCAACTCCGGATCGAGCTGCGCGCGCAATTGGTCGAAATAGGCCACGCTCTGCCGCGTGCCGCGGCGTACCGTGCCGCTGTCCGGCTCCAGTTCGCCGAGAATCAGTTTGAGCAGCGTGGTCTTGCCCGATCCGTTGGGTCCGATGAAGCCGACCCGGTCGCCACGCATGATCCGGGTCGAGAAGTCACGCACGACCACGCGCTCTCCGAAACCCTTGTTGACGTGGCTGAGTTCGGCGACCATCCGGCCACCTTGCTCGCCCGTGTCCACCGCGAGCCGGACGTTGCCAGCGCGGTTGCGGCGCGCTGCCCGCTCGCGTCTCAGGGCGTCGAGCCTGCGCACCCGACCCTCGTTCCGGGTGCGGCGCGCCTCGATGCCCTTGCGGATCCAGACCTCCTCCTGCGCGAGCACCTTGTCGAATCGCGCGTTGGACTTCTCCTCCACTTCCAGTTCCTCCGCCTTGCGCCGGGTGTAATCGCTGAACCGCCCCGGGTAGCTCGCAAGCCGTCCCCGATCGAGCTCCAGGATGCGGGTGGCGACATTGTCGAGAAAGACGCGGTCATGGGTGATGATCACGACCGAACCGGGAAACTCCCGGATCAGCGCCTCGAGCCACAGGATGCCGTCCAGATCCAGATGGTTGGTGGGCTCGTCGAGCAGCAGCAGATCGGGTTCGGCAACCAGCGCGCGGGCAAGTGCGACCCGCTTCACTCCTCCACCCGAGAGACTTCCCACCCTGGCCTCGCCAGGCAACCCCAGCCGCAGCACGACCTCCTCGACGCGCTGATTGAGTCGCCAGGCATCGGTACGCTCGACCTCGTGCTGCAGTGCATCGAGCCTTGCCATGGCGTCGGGACTGGCGGACTCGGCGACGTCATGCAGCGCCTGATGGTACTCGACCAACAGCCGTGCCGCTTCACCGAGCCCGTCGGCGACGGTCGCAAATACGTCGCGCTCGCCTGTAAAATCCGCTTCCTGCGGCACATAGGCCACCCTGAGCCCGCTCTCCCGCCACACTTCGCCGTCGTCGAGCGTCGCCTGACCGGCCAGAGCACGCAGCAGGCTGGACTTGCCCGAGCCGTTACGCCCGATCAGCGCGACGCGCTCGCCGGGATCGACCTGAAATGACACGTGGTCCAGGAGGTCCACGTGCCCGAAGGCAAGACAGGCGTCATCGACGGTAAGTAATGGCATGGTGGTTCGCAGTCGGATCCGGAGCTCAAAGCTCGATTCTACCGGCCTGCTACCATAGCGGGCGCATTCGGGGATAATGCGGCGCAACAAGAACGAAGCCCGGGCACGATCCGCCGACTCCGGCAAACGAGGTGGAATGGAAGTTTTACTGACGAAATTCGGTGAACCCGATCAGGACGAGATGCAGCCGTGGTCTGCGCTCGTCGACGCTATCCGCCCTCCCCGCCCCAACGACATCGATCACGCCGCGGACAATCTTCGCGCCCTGATTCGCGTTCTGGAACGGCGTGACGACCTCCGGGACAAGCTCCGTGACGCGGTCATGCGCATGTTTCGCGACCGCAAGCTCGTATCACTTTACGTATCGGCCGGCCTCCTGCCCTCAAGCGGGTTCTTCTCGGAGACGGCAAGGCGCGTTTCAGGCCGCCTGCTGCCGGAGGTGATCGACACCGGTTACATGCGCGGCGTGCTGAACACGGTGTTCCATCGCGTCAGCGACGAGATCTGGGTAAACGGAATCCCTGACGAAGACTGGATAGACCTGATCAACGCGCTCTTCGATCCGGAAGAACATGAACTCGACGCACGCGACCGGAGCCGCCTGCCGGAACCTGTGGCAGAAGTGATCGAGGCGCTGCGCATGCTGTCCTACCATGTCTCTTCGATCGGCCTCGATCCCGAACTGGTGCGCATCGATCCCACGCTGGAGGAGCACGAATCTCCGTTTCTCGCGCAGAATGCCGAATTGATCGCCTACCTCGCCAATTTCAGGGCGTGGTGGGGCGATGAATCGACCCCGATCGAGGACGAGAAGCACCTCGCGGTGATGCTCGACCAGTGCGAAGACGTCGTCTTTCGTATTCGCCGCCGCGCGGCGAAGTTGGGCACGAGCCTGTCGCTGACCTTCAAGCTTGAGCGCCTGCATCAGCATCTCGAACGGATAGGAGAACTCCTGGAGTTGCTGATCCAGCTCAGAACGAAACGCAACGTCAACGCGATCGCGCCGCAGATCGCGCGTCTGATCAAGGAACTGATCCGCGCCGAGTGCCGCAAGAACAAGTTGTCCGACTATTGGAGCAAGAACGTCGAGTTGCTCTCCTTGCGCATGACCGAGAGCGCAAGCCGGACCGGAGAGCGATACATTTCGTCCACGCGCGGCGAATACTTCGGAATCGTGCGATCGGCGGCCCTTGGCGGACTGATCATCGCCCTGATGGGTACGCTCAAGATCGCGCTCGGATGGCAGGGGTTCGCACCGCTCAGTGAAGCGCTCGTATTCTGTCTCAACTACGGTATCGGCTTCGTCCTGATCCACATCCTGGGGGGAACGGTTGCGACCAAGCAGCCGGCAATGACCGCCAATGCGATCGCGGCGTCGATTGGAGACGCCAGGGGCAAGACACGCAATCTCGACAATCTGGTCGAACTCATCGTCAGAACCGTCCGCAGCCAACTCGGCGCGATTCTCGGCAACGTCGGCATCGCCATTCCCCTGGCAATGCTGCTCGCTTCGATAGTGTACATGCTGTCGGGCAGTCACTTCGTCACCCCCGACGAAGCCAACAGGCTGCTCGACGAAGTGAATCCGCTGAGCGGCGCGATCCTGTTCGCGGCGATCGCAGGAGTATGCCTGTTTCTGTCCGGACTCATCGCCGGCTATTACGACAATCTGTCGGCCTTCGGGCGCATACCGCAACGACTCCTGCAACTGCGCTGGCCGCGGCGCGTGTTCGGAGAAACGCGCATGGAACGGGTTGCCGAATACATCGAGAGCAATCTCGGTGCAATGGCGGGCAACTTCTTCTTCGGCTTTCTGCTCGGCGGCGTCACGGCGCTCGGCATGTTGTTCGGGCTCCCCCTCGACATCCGCCATATCGCCTTTTCATCGGCCTACGTTGGCCATGCCCTGGTCGGACTCGAGTTCGTCCTCCCCTGGCATGCCGCGCTGCTCGCGGCGACGGGCATTGCGCTGATCGGCCTGACAAATCTGACGGTCAGTTTCGCGCTGACGCTGTCGGTGGCGATGCGTGCGCGGCGCATCACCTTCGAGCAGGGCCAGGATCTGCTGAGGCTGATCGTGGCAAGATTCATGCGTCAGCCACGAGATTTCTTCCTGCCGCCGTCGGGCGAAAGGCACGAAGAGCCCGCACCGGCCGGAGTCGATGCGGAGCCGAAGATGAAAACACGGGACGCAAGCGCGAAGGCGCACGAGCGCGCGGAGTGAATCGGACTTGGTCAGACGTGCCCAAGAGGCTAGAATTGCGCCCTCTCCCTGTAGTTCAATGGACAGAACGAGCGCCTCCTAAGCGCTAGATGCAGGTTCGATTCCTGCCGGGGGGACCAGCCCCGGCCGTGTCGCACGAAACCTTCAGTCGAGCCGCACCAGCATGGCTCGCAGGTATTCGACCGGAACGGCGTAGCTGATGCCGGACGGTTCAGCCAGGACGCTTTCCTTGGTCGACTTCACGAACACCATGTTGATGACCCCGAGTACGTGCCCCGTGTCCGGATCGAACACGGGACTGCCGCTATTGCCGGGGTATGCAGTCGCATCGAGCTGATAGACCTTGAACGGATCGGTGCCGAGCCGGCGAATCAGGGTCGAATCGAGCTCTCTGGCCCGATTCTGGGGAATGCCGATCGGTGTGATAGCCGCTATGATGCCGCGGTGGGTCACCGCCGAGAACCCGAGCACATTCCCGATCGGGAAGCCCATGAACGCAATCGCCTGCCCTTCCCGCACTTCGGTCCCGCCGGATAGCGACAGCGTCGGTAATGGGGCTCCCTCGATACGGAGCACTGCCAGGTCGCGTTCGTCCTGCCGGGCTGCAAGACGAGCCGGGCGGACCGACACGGTGGCAGCCTGCGGTCCCGGAATCGCGATCGCCAGCGTTTCGAGACGATCTTCATCCAGGACCTTGGGCAGCACATGCGCATTTGTCGCGATGAGGCGCCCACTGCCAACGGCGAAGCCCGTGCCAAGAAAGTTGAACGAAGGACTGCGCGTGGGCTGGAACGTTCCTACCGCGACGATTGACGGCTTGATCCGGGGCACCGTTTCGATCAGTCCCGCGAGTGCGCCCGCGGGGACGCACACGCCCGCCAGGGCTGCCCCCATCCCCAGGAGCACACGTCTCCTGGCAACTTGCGACACCGTTGCCACGCTCACGAACCACCCGCCTTCCGTGGGGCAAGCTTCAAGGCCGACAGGATCTCGCTCGGCGGCACTACATCGGCATCGAAGGGATGATGGCGATGCTTGACCAATTGCATGATGCGCTCGACGTAGGCCCGCGTCTCCCTGAACGGGGGAACACCCTGATAGCGTTCCACCGCCCGCTCTCCGGCGTTGTATGCAGCCGCAGCAAGCACCGCATCACCCTCGAAATACGCGAGCAGCCAGCGCAGGTAGGCCAGCCCGCCCCTGATGTTCTCGGCCGGATCGAAAACGTCACGTACGTTGAATCGTGCGGCCGTACCGGGTATGAGCTGCATGACCCCCATCGCGTTCTTCGGCGAGACCGCCTTCGGATTCAGCGCGGATTCGGTGATTGCAATAGCCAGCGCCAAGGTTGGACTGATCTGGTACTCCGGTGCGAGTTCGACGATGAGGCGTGCAATGGCCTGGCGCTGCGGCGAAAGCGCGCTGATTCGCTTCTCCAGATTCGGTACGCTACCGGCAAACAACACCGCTGGTGCGTCAAGACAGGCCGGCTTCGTGTCGCCCCCGTCGCCGGTAAACCGCAACATTCGCGCGGCGTACTCGTTACCGTGGCGCGCAGCCATACCGAAGAGGGTTCCGGCACTCGCATCATCACGCGGAACCCCGCGCCCGTTCGCGTACATCCACCCCAGTGCAACCATCGCCTCGACGTCGCCCAGCCTGGCCGACTCGCAATAAAGGGCCGCGGCACGCACCGGATCACGCGGGGCACCCTCGCCATGCTCGTATGCAAGGGCCTGCTCGGCGAGCTGGCGCGCATGCACCGCAGTCGTGGCGCCGACCCGAACGTGGGATGCGCCTGCGTCGACCGCGTGGCCAAGGCAGGCGCCTACCAGCCATGCAGCAGTAATTGCGGGTCCGAAGCCCAAATTTCCCGGGAATCGTTTGCTGTGCCCCCTCATCCCCTCGCCCACCCTGGTTGGCCGCCTATGCTGTGTTCTAGCAGAGCAATTCTACAGCCGCCACACGCTCACGCCGTGCCGGGCCAGATCACCGGGATCATAGGCAGACTTGACATCGATCAGCACGCCTTCTGGCTGAAGCTTGCCCAGGACCTGGTCGACCGGCATTTCAAGGTATTCGCGATGCGATACGGCTGCGACGATCGCACATGCCCGCGGCAGATCGGCCCAGCCCTTCAATGTGACACCATACTCATGCTCAGCCTCCGCCGCCGACGCAACCGGATCATGAACATGCACCCTGCAACCGAAGCTCTCGAGTTCCCGAATCACGTCGATGACCTTGCTGTTGCGCAGATCAGGACAATTTTCCTTGAAGGTCAGCCCCATGACCACGACCTCGCACCCCTTGATCGAAAATCCCGCCCGGATCAGTTCCTTGACCGTCTGCTCGGCGACATACTTGCCCATGCCGTCATTGATGCGGCGTCCCGCCAGGATCACCTCCGAGTGGTAGCCGAGCATCTCCGCCTTGTGGGTCAGGTAGTAGGGGTCGACACCAATGCAGTGCCCACCGACCAGACCCGGCCTGAAAGGCAGGAAGTTCCATTTGGTACCGGCCGCCTCGAGCACCTCGGTGGTGTCGATTCCGATCCGGTGAAAGATCAGCGACAGTTCGTTCATCAAGGCGATATTCAGGTCGCGCTGGGTGTTTTCGATGACTTTTGCAGCCTCCGCGACTTTGATCGAACTGGCCCTGTACACGCCTGCGGTGATCACCGAGCCATAGATCGCGGCAACCCTGTCCAGGGTTTCCGGGGTGTCACCGGAGACCACCTTCACGATTCTCGTCACCGTGCGCTCCCGGTCGCCCGGATTGATGCGTTCCGGCGAGTACCCGACGAAGAAATCTTCCTTCCACTTCCGGCCCGACTCGCGTTCGATGATCGGAATGCAGACATCTTCCGTCGCCCCCGGATACACGGTGGACTCGAACACGACGATAGCCCCGGATTTGAGGTGGCGCCCGACCGTTTCCGAGGACTTCACCAATGGCGTCAGGTCGGGCTGATGTGCCTCATCGATGGGAGTCGGCACCGCAACCACGACGAAATCGGCCTCGGCAACGACGGACGGATCCGTGTGATACGAAAGCCCCGTTGCCTCGCTCAGTTCTGCGGGAGACAACTCTCCGGTCGGATCGATTCCTTTGCCGTAGGCGGCCACCTTTTCAGCCGACAGATCGAAACCCAGCGTTCTGTACTTCCTGCCGAAGGCCACCGCAAGCGGCAGACCGACATAGCCCAGCCCGATAACAGCAATCGTCGTCATTCAGATTCTTCCTTTCCGTCGCACGTCAGCCACCGAAGCGCCAGCCCGGAGACGGACACTTCACAGCGACTCCTTGAGACGCGTCGCTTCCTGGTGCAGCGGGCTGCCTTCCGGTGCCATCCTCAGAACCTCATCGAACTCCCTCAGCGCATCCGCCTTGCGCTCGAGCGTGGAATACGCCTTGGCAAGATTGAGGCGCAAGGCCGCGAGATTCGGCGCGCGGTCCACGGCCTTGCGCAGATTCGCCAGGCCTTTTTCATGTTCGCCGTGTTCAATCTGTAACATGCCGAGGGTATCAAGCATCGCGGGGTTGTCCGGCGCAAGGGCGAGCGCCCGCTCGCCCAGAGCGATCGCATCGGGTCGCTCGAGGCGCCCCGCGACCCATGCAAGATTGTTCAGGACCAGGGCATTCCGCGGTTGAAGCTCGATGACCCTGCGATAAAGCGCTTCCGCTTCCTCGAATCTGCTTTGTGCAAGCGCCTCCCCAGCCAGATGCATCCGCATTCCGACGTCCTCGGGGTGCTGCCGCAGCCAATCCGTCGCTGTCGCGCTGGCTTCCTCGGTTTTGCCCGCGCGGGTCTGGGCGCGATGCAGCCTGACTGCCAACTCTCCAGTACCGGTCAGCTCGAAGGCCTTGCGATAAGCGGGAATAGCCTGCTCCCAGTTCCCGTCTGTCGTTCGAATATCCCCTTCCAACCGATATCCGACGGCATTATCGGGTCGCTGGACCTGGATGTCCCGAGCCAGTGTCAGAGCCTCGGGCGCCCTCTGTGTCTCGACCAACACGGCGATCAGGCGTTGTTGCGCTTCAAGGAGGTCGGCACGCAGCGCAAGGGCCCGCCGCAAGGACTGCTCCGCGCCGGTCCTGTCGTCGGCGGCGCGCTGCACTTCGGAAAGCGCCACAAGCGGGATTGGAGATTGTGGTTGGAGGCGTACAAGCCGATTCAGAGTGGAAATCGCCTGCTGCCTCTCGCCCAGTGCGTTCTGTGCCTGAGCCAAAAGAGCCAATGCCGCCGGGTCGTCCTGTTCCGACACTAAGAGATCCTGGGCAATGGAGCGCGCACGAGTTGCTTCGTTTGCGCCAAGAAGATTACGTGCCAGTGCGACCTTGGGCGCGCGCGCCGACGGATTGGCCGCGATCGCGCGTTCGATCGTCGCTCTTACCTCGACAGGCGAGGCTCCCGTTCGAGCCTGCAGATCAGCAAGCAGAAGGTAGGGTTCCGGACGGGCCGGGTTGCGCGAGATAATACTCTCGAAACGCTGCTTGGCCGCCTCCGGCTTAGCCTGCGCAATATCCAGTCGCGCCAGATTCACGGCGGCCGCGAGGAACTGCGGATCCAGTTCCAGCGCACGGTCGAACGCCATTCGCGCGCCCTCCGGGTCTTGCCGCGCCATCAATATGCCGCCCTTGAGATTGTGGGTCTGCGGGTGATCGGGCTGCTTGCGCTCCAACTCTTGCTGGGCCGCGAAGGCTTTGTCGAGTTCACCTGCCCGCAGATGCGCGAGAATGAGCGCGACATCGGGTTGCCCGGCGGCATCGTCGAGCGCCGATGCGGCTTCCAGTTCGGCGAGTCCACCCTCGGCATCACCGCCGGCCAGCCGGGCCAGGCCCAATCGCGTTCTCGCCTGCGCATCTTCCGGATCGGCGACGGAAACCCTCTCAAAAAAGTCGGAGGCACGCTCGAAATCTCCCGAAGCGAGATAGATCTGGCCGGCGAGATTCAGCGTGACGGTATCGTCCTGACCGGCCGCGAGCAAGGGCTCCATGATCTCGCGTGCGCGCGCCTGATTGCCCGTCGCCAGCAAGGATGCCGCCATGAGTCTGCGCGCCAGCGGTTGTCCGGGGGACCTGGCCAGAACGCGCTCCAGATGCGACTGCGCCCTCACATGGTCGTTCAAACGTACATAGATGCTGCCCGCCAGAAGTTCCGACGGCAGATGACCCGGAACGAGACGTAGCGCCTCTTCAACGCCATCTCGCGCTTCCGGCAGCCTGTCCCTGCGGGAATCGATGAACGCCTTGAGATAAAGCGTGGAAGGGTGTCCTGCGGCGACGGCCAGCATCGCCGGCAAGCGTTGCTCCGCGGCGTCGAGATCATTTGTCGCGAGCAGCATCGAAATGAGGGAGAAATGATAATTCACCGCCCTGGGCTCCGACTTGAGCGCGGTGTCAAGCGCCGCAACGGCTTCGGGGATCTCTTTGCGCAAAACGAACACATCCGCACGCAGGGCATGCGCCCTCCCCGCCCTGGAATCGAGCGCGAGGGCCGCATCCGCATCCGAGAGCGCGCCGTCGAGATCGCCGGTGACGAGTTTGCTGCGTCCGAGCCCGACCCAGGCCGACACATTGCCGCCATCGGCATCAATGGCATTCCGGAAGGCAGCCTCCGCCTGGTCGACCTGTCCGAGCGCCCGATGGGCATCACCAACGGCTACGAGGATGCGCGCCTGAGCCGAGCGGTCATCCAGATTTCGCTCGCCGAAATCCCTGATCACCTGCTCGAATTCGCCCGACATCACCAGCGCCTGCGCAAGCGGCGGAAGGACCTCGGCCTCCGCGTAGCCGAGATCGGCCGCCCGCCGCAATTCCCGGACCGAGCCGGCGAAATCGCCTTGCTCCAGATAGACGGATCCCAGCAGAAAGCGCGCCTCTGCCAGACTGCCATCCTGTTGCAGCGCGTTCTTGAGCTGAATGCTCGCCGCATTCAGATCGTTCTTGGCGAGATAGCTCCGCGCCGAATCGAGCATCTTGTCCGGACTCTCGCTGCATCCGGCGAGCACGAGCGCCGCCGAAAGCGCGGTCGCCGTGATCAGCGTCCGGGCGGTGCACCGCGATCCCGAGCGCGGCCTGTGTGATCCTGAATACCTCATGTTCAACTCTCCTTCTTGAGCCCGAAGCGATTCATCATGTCATAGAGCGACGGGCGACTGACCCCGAGGATCTCGGCTGCACGCGCAATGTTGTTGTTGGTGCGTGCCAGAACGCGCACCACCGCGCGGCGCTCGGCCTCGTCCCGAACGTGTCTGAGATTGAAAAAATCGGGATCGACCCGCGCGGACTCCAGCCCGAGATCGTCGACGGTGATCTGGCTGCCATCGGCCATGATGACGGCCCGCTTGATGCAGTTTTCCAGTTCCCGCACGTTTCCCGGCCATTCGTGCGCCTCGACGGCGGCCATTGCATCATCTGACAGCGTCAGACTGGCCCGACCGTCTTCCTGGCAGAAACGCTGCACGAAGGCGTGCGCAAGCAGCACCGCATCGCCTTCGCGATCGCGCAAGGGCGGAATGTCGACCGTGATCTCGGCGAGCCGGTAGAACAGATCCTCGCGAAAGAGCCCCTCGCGGATCCGCTCCTTCAAATTCCTGTGCGTCGCACACACGACGCGAACATCCACCGGAATCTCCACCCGCCCCCCGATGCGTTCTATGACCCGTTCCTGCAGAAACCGCAGCAGCTTGGCCTGCAGAGACATCGGCAGATCACCGATCTCGTCGAGGAAAAGCGTGCCCTTGTGTGCAACCTCGATCTTGCCGAGTGTCTGCTTGACCGCGCCGGTGAAGGCGCCCCTTTCGTAACCGAACAACTCGCTTTCCAGCAGCGCCTCCGGAATCGCTGCGCAATTGATCGCGACGAAACGCTCTCCTGATCGCGGCGACTCCGAATGAAGTGCGCGTGCGAGAATTTCCTTGCCCGTGCCGCTTTCTCCAAAGAGGGCTATGGTGGCATTCGCCGAAGCGACACGCTCGACCGTTCGACACACCTTGAGCATGCCCGGATCGCGGGTCAGAACACCCGCCAGCGCACTACCCTGCATTTGCCTGAGCTGCCTGTTCTCCAACTGCAGGTCATGCAGGCGAAACGCGCGTTCGATCGTCAATGTCAGCAGGTCCGGCTCGAACGGCTTGCCGAAGAAATCGTAGGCTCCCATGGCGACCGCCTTGACCGCGTTCTCCCGATCGTGCTGACCGGTCAGCACGATGACTTTCGTGTCGGGAGCCAGCGCCAGGACCTCGCCGAGCAGGCTCAGTCCCACGGTCACGTCATCCGGCTCCGGCGGCAGCCCGAGATCCATGGTGACGACGGCCGGTTCATGGCGTCGGAGTTGTGCGATCGTGCTGTCCCGATCGTCGGCAACGATTATCTCGAAAGCGTCGAAAGCCCAGCGCATCTGCTTCTGCAGTGCGGGATCATCTTCGACTATGAGAAGCGTTCGCCGCTTGTCAGACATTATGGTCACTGGATCCGCGGGCATACTCGAGCTGCTCTTCCCCACCGCGAGCCGCACACGGCAGGAGGACGACTACACGCGTACCACGCCCCTCCTCACTTTCGATCCGGATCGATCCGCCCAACTCACCGATGTATTGCTGCGCCTCGAAGACGCCGATACCCATCCCGCTCCTCTTGCTGCTTTCAAAGGGCTTGAACAGTCGCGAACGCATGAACTCGGGACTCATCCCGCAACCCGTGTCCTCGACGCCGACCTCGACAAAAGCCTGATCCGTCATACGAACCGCCAGTGATACCTTACCATCGTCTGGAGTCGCGTCCAGAGCATTTTGCACGAGATGGTCAAGCACTCTTTCAAGTCGTTCCGGATGCGCGTAAACGTCGTACGCAATCGATGCATCGCACACTAATCGCACGGGTGGCGACTGATGACGCTTGGTGGCGATGATGCGCTCGATCAGGGCGATGATGTCGATTCGCCTTGAAGGCTCGATCGATTTCTTTTCCTGCAGTTGGATCATGAGCGCACGCATCCGGGCCTCGACGTGCGCAACCGTCTGGATCATGTCGTCCTGAAACTCCGGATTGGCCCTGTGTCGTTCGGCGTTCTTCAACATCAGGGACAGTTGGGCCACCAGATTCTTCAAGTCATGAACGACGAACGCCGACATCCGGTTGAACGAGTCGAACTTGCGCGACTCCAGCAGCGCTTCCGCGGCCTGCATGCGCGCCAGATAGCTCGCGGCCTGTCGTTGTGCCGTCTTGAGCAGATCCAGGACCTCCCAATTGATGTCGAATCGCGTTCGCGCCGTGTTCAGTACCACAAAACCCACCAGAGTACCCGCGGACTTCAGCGGCACGACCAGCCACGCATCCGACATTGTCGACAGCCAGCCCGGTGTCGTCACCTCCCGATCATCTGGCGGCCGAATGCGCAATTCCTCGAGGTTGATGACCCATTCATGTTCGTCGATGAAGCGGCAGAACTCACTCCCGGCCTCCTCGACAGCATCGCTTCCTGGGTGATTGAGCCGCGCGTGCATCGTGAATCGTCCATTCGCATCCCTTAGCCACAATGCCCCGCCCGAACTTTCGACCAGATCCGACAAGGCCTTGATCACCGACTGCCCGAGATCCATCGAATCACCCGCCGACGAAAGCGCCTGAGTGAACCGCAACCATTCGTTGCGGTAGTCATAGCGATAAGGAAACAGGTGCTTGTTGATTAGAACCCTCAGCCGCGCGCGCTGGGAACCGGAAAAGATGAAGACCCCGAGCAGCAGCATGCCGCCGAACAGCAGCGCGAGTTGGAGCGCACGCCCCCAGTTTCCCCCGAAGTAACGGACGTAGTAGCCTGCGGCTGCAATGACCAGCAGATAAAGCCCCGACAACGCAATCGCTGTCGAATGGAAGGCCACTTCGCGCGATACGGCAATCCGCAGCGTCCACGACGGACTGCGCGCAGCCGACAGCGCGATCAGCGGTATCACCATGGTATGGACAAGGCCTCGCACGGCCCAGACATCCCGGTCGACACGACCGAACAGGAACCCGTCGGCAAACAGATAAAGCTCGAATATGTAGCCCGCTGCAAGCGCCAGACAGAGGGGCTTCAATCCCCAACGCGACTCCGCCGGCACGTCCCGATACAGCTGTTCAACCAGAACGAGGCCGAATACGGCGGCGCCGAGGAACACAGCAAGTACCATTCTCGCCGACTTGACGCCATCCGCATCGCCCAGTCCGTCGAGTAGTATGCTGCCTGCCTGGATCGCGACCATGGCGACGGCAAGCCCGGTGAGCCAGCGCACCCTGCTGGAAATCAGTGGCCGTAGCAGAATCACAAGGAACGCGAACCAGGCTGCGTAGCGGAGCACATCGAGCAGCCCGGATACGCGAAGGAGTGTATCGGTCGGGTTCAGGCTGAAGATCGTGGAAGCAAGCGCCCATAGCGAAGTGCTACCTACCGCGACGAGCAGCGCCCCGCCGGGAAGCCCGCCGCGCCATGCCCGAAAAAGATACAACGCAAACACCAGATAGGCCACGGCAGCCAGGCCGTAACCCCAGACCGCGATCTCGGACGACTCAGGTCCCATCCCCACCTCCCGTGCAGAATTGCCTCACCAGATCGACCCGAATTGCATTCCGGGGAGCGCGGTCAGCTTTGTCGCAATCTCCGCGAATCCGGAAACAACGCCCGATCTCAGTTGGCCCCCTCGCCGGTGAGTACCACTCGCACGGTCTCGAGCAAAACAAGAATGTCAAGTACCAGGGTGTGATTCTTGACGTAATACAGGTCGTACTGCAGCTTCTGGATGGCGTCCTCGACGGAGGATCCGTACTGATAACGCACCTGCGCCCAGCCAGTGACACCCGGTTTGACACAATGCCGAACCGAGTAGAAGGGGATTTCCTGGGAAAGCCGATCAACGAAGAAGGGTCGTTCCGGTCGGGGACCTACCAGGCTCATGTCGCCCGCAAATACGTTGAGCAGTTGGGGCAGCTCGTCGATGCGCAGTTTGCGGATGATACGCCCCACACGCGTCAATCTGTCGTCATTCGCGGAGGCCCATCGCGGGGCTCCATCGCTTTCTGCATCGCGTCTCATGCTTCGGAACTTGATCACAGTGAAAACACGCCCCCCGAACCCCACCCGCTCCTGCCGGTAGAAAATCGGGGCGCCATCTTCGATCAGGATGAGAAGCCCCGTCAGAAGCATCACCGGCAGCGCCACAATGAGCAGCATCGCGGACACGAAGAGGTCGAAACAGCGCTTCACGAAAGTCCTTGCCAGTCCCTGCCGAAAGCCATCTCCGTAGATCAGCCAGCTCGCACGAAGCGAATCGACCCTGATCTGCCCCTGCGTTCTCTCGAAGAAACTGGAAAGGTCGAGCACCCGAACGCCGGTGAGCTTGCAATCAAGCAGTTCCCGAATCGGCAGAACACCGCCCCGCCGTTGGCGGACGGCGACGATAATCTCATTCACCCTGTGCTCACGAACCGTGTCGAGCAACCTAGCCGCTGGCCTGAGTACCTTCCGCTCATCGACCTCGGACGCATCCTCTTCACTCGTCCGACAAAACCCGACAATCTCCACCCCTTGCTGCACCGGATGCGTCAACGAATAGGCCACCGCCGCCGCGTCAAATCCGGTTCCGATGATCAACACCCGGGGACGGAACACGGAGGTCGAATTGCGACGATTGACGAGACCGCGCATTACCAGGATCAACCCGAGAAGCATGATGACCGAGATCTGGATTGCTTCCGAAGCGAAATGACCCCAAGGAAGCACACGGAATACACCGAAAGCCACAGGAATGCTGATCAACACGGAGAACACGACCCGCGTCGCAGTGCTTCGCGTCGATGCACCACCATCCGAAAGGCGATACAATCCCATTACACTGTTCAGAAGGATCATGACGATCGCAAACAGGAGCGCCGATGGGATCAATAATCTCCAGTCCGTCTCGGGTCCATGGACCTGAAGACCCACGACGACGAGCACCGCCACAAACAGCAAGATCGCGTCGAAGATGACCTGCTGCAGCGTGTGGGACGGAAAGTAGTGACCGAATATCTTGAGCATGTGGACATCCAGTGACTTTATACCTGGCGTTACCGGCTCTAACCGGCGGGGTATGACTGCAGGGGTCAGCCGAGTTGATGACGGACAGTCGCAGTCCAGCCATCGCCACGTCCCCGTTCAAATCAGCAGTCCACTTCGTGCGCTCAGACCGTGTCTTATCTCAAGCCTGAGTCGTTCTAGTAGAGTATCGGACAAACGGCTAGGTCTTTGTTAAATGCATCACGCAGTCACGTCTTCTACGTCCACTTCGCAACGGCAGCCCGCGAGAGAAGCTCAGGCATTTAGGTTTTTGTTTTTTCATGCATTTCGCCACACAGTCGACTCACAGGAAGGCCACAGATAATACCGTAGGCATTTCCTCGTTGCCAACCAGTTATTCAAATGCGCTGCCCCGACGGCATCTTCAGCCCATGTGCCAGAAGCGGCTCCGCATGCAATCGGGGCATGATCAACTTGACGGGCTGTGCTGATTCCAAAAGACTTTTCGAGCTGAATCATCCTCGCAACGCTCTCCTCATCAACGTCTTCACCCTCGCGTCGAAACTGGTTGGCACGTACAAGGCACCCGTCCGCCGACGCGTCACGCTCGCTCATCACGCGCATGACTGAAGGCAAGGCATCGACGTCAACGCTGTGGGACACATCAGGCTCCAGCTGCACGCTTACGGTAACCGAGGAAGAATATCCTACGCGCCTGTCGGCATGAGACACACCAAGCCAAACCCCGATTACCCGCAGCGGGTAATCGCGTCTGGCGATGCAGCCTGTGGTATTTGAGTTTGCAGACACACGC
>CAYOKH010000043.1:0-16778 GCA_964404505.1 uncultured Azoarcus sp. | reverse complement strand
TGACTCCGGGAAACTTGACGAACGGGAAGACGGCTTCCTTGACACAGTAATAGGCAGGAACGACCTCGCGCGTGACACCCTGGCTCGCGAGACTCTGACCCGCCATGCAGCGAGCCGCAATCTTGGCTAGCTGCAGGCTGCACGCCTTGGACACGAACGGCACGGTCCGCGACGCACGCGGATTCACCTCGAGCACGTAAACCGTCGCATCGTCGCCCTCGCCCTGGATCGCGAACTGCACGTTCATCAGGCCGATGACGTCGAGGGCGCGCGCCATCGCCTCCGTCTGCCGGCGCAACTCGTCCTGCAGCGGGGCAGAAAGCGTATATGGGGGCAGTGAGCAAGCAGAATCACCCGAGTGCACCCCCGCCTGTTCGATGTGTTCCATGATCCCGCCGATGATCACCTGCTGGCCGTCCGAGAGTGCATCGACATCAACCTCGGTCGCATCGTTGAGAAAACGGTCCAGCAGCACCGGTGACTCGTTCGAGACCTTGACCGCCTCGCGCATGTAGCGCTCAAGGTCGCGCTGTTCGTGCACGATCTCCATCGCTCGCCCTCCGAGCACGTAACTCGGGCGTACGACCAGCGGGTAGCCGATCTCGGCAGCAAGCCGCACCGCCTCTTCCGGGGTGCGTGCGGTGCGGTTGGGCGGCTGCTTCAGGCCGAGTTCGTTGAGCAGGCTCTGGAAGCGCTCGCGGTCCTCCGCAGCGTCGATCATGTCCGGGCTGGTGCCTATGATGGGCACGCCGTTGGCCTCCAGTGCCCGCGCGCGCTTGAGCGGCGTCTGACCCCCGAACTGCACGATCACGCCGACGGGCTTCTCGACATGCACGATCTCGAGGATATCCTCCAGCGTGATCGGCTCGAAGTACAGGCGATCGGAGGTGTCGTAGTCGGTCGACACCGTTTCCGGGTTGCAATTGACCATGATCGTCTCGTATCCGTCCTCGCGCAGGGCCAGCGCTGCATGTACGCAGCAGTAATCGAATTCGATCCCCTGCCCGATCCGGTTCGGTCCGCCGCCGAGGACCATGATCTTCTTGCGCTCCGACGGCGCCGCCTCGCATTCCTCCTCGTAGGTCGAGTACATGTACGCGGTTGATGTGGCGAACTCGGCTGCGCAGGTATCGACGCGCTTGAATACCGGACGTACGCCGAGCGCATGGCGATGCAGGCGGACGGCGGTCTCGTCGGTGCCGAGCAGCCTCGCCAGCCTTCGGTCCGAGAATCCCTTGCGCTTGAGTTCGCGCAGTTCGCCCACCTGGATCGCCTTGAGCGAGCGCCCGCCGAGCGATTTTTCGGTCAGGACGATGTCCTCGATCTGCGCCAGGAACCATGGATCGATGCGGGTGAAGTTGAATACCTGTTCGCGCGTGTAGCCTTCGCGAAAGGCTTGGCCGACATACCAGATGCGTTGCGCGCCGGGGTTGGTCAGTTCGCTTTCCAGATCTTCTCGGGCCGCCTCGACTTCATCCAGACCGTAGGCGCCGACTTCCAGACCCCGCAGGGCCTTCTGGAACGACTCCTGGAATGTGCGGCCCATGGCCATGACCTCGCCGACGGACTTCATCTGCGTGGTGAGCCGGTCATTGGCGAGGGGAAACTTCTCGAATGCGAAACGGGGAATCTTGGTCACGACGTAGTCGATCGAAGGTTCGAACGAGGCCGGCGTCGCGCCCCCCGTAATGTCGTTCTTGAGTTCGTCCAGGGTGTAGCCGACCGCAAGCTTGGCTGCGACCTTGGCGATCGGGAAACCCGTTGCCTTGGATGCCAGCGCCGACGAACGGCTCACGCGCGGATTCATCTCGATCACGATCATGCGGCCGTCGGCCGGATCGATGGCGAACTGTACGTTCGAACCGCCGGTGTCGACTCCGATTTCGCGCAGGACCGCAATCGACGCATTGCGCAGGAGCTGATATTCCTTGTCAGTCAGCGTCTGGGCCGGCGCCACCGTGATCGAATCACCGGTATGCACGCCCATCGGATCGAGGTTCTCGATCGAACATACGATGATGCAGTTGTCGGCGCGATCCCGTACGACCTCCATCTCGAATTCCTTCCAGCCGATCAGCGATTCCTCGATGAGCAGTTCGTTGGTCGGGCTGGCCTCGAGGCCGCGCTTGCAGATTTCCTCAAACTCTTCGAGGTTGTATGCGATGCCGCCACCCGTGCCGCCGAGCGTGAATGACGGGCGAATGATCACCGGAAAGCCGATTCCGCCCTGCACCTGCAAGGCTTCTTCCATGCTGTGGGCGATGCCGGAGCGTGCCGAACCAAGACCGATCCTGGTCATCGCATCCTTGAACTTCAATCGGTCCTCGGCCTTGTCGATGGCCTCGCGCGAGGCGCCGATCAGTTCCACACCGAACTTCTCGAGCACGCCGTGGCGTGCCAGATCGAGGGCACAATTCAGCGCAGTCTGCCCGCCCATCGTCGGCAGGACCGCATCGGGACGTTCCTTGTCGATGATGCGCTCCACCACCTGCCAGGTGATCGGCTCGATGTAGGTGACATCCGCCGTCTCCGGATCGGTCATGATCGTGGCCGGGTTGGAGTTCACCAGGACGACACGGTAGCCCTCTTCGCGCAGGGCCTTGCAGGCCTGCGCCCCGGAGTAGTCGAACTCGCACGCCTGACCGATTACGATCGGACCGGCGCCGATGATTAGAATGCTCTGAATGTCTGTGCGCCTGGGCATTGCCTGACCTCGGTATTCCATCGTGAGGCGGCAACCGAAGCTGCCGCCTGAAATCATCTTGCCGCTTCGAGCAGTTTCACGAAGCGATCGAACAGGTATGCCACGTCGTGAGGTCCGGGGCTGGCTTCCGGATGACCCTGAAAGCAGAACGCCGGCACATCGTTCCGCGCGAGGCCCTGTAGGCTGCCGTCGAACAGCGATACGTGGGTCGCGCGCAGGTTGGCGGGAAGCGAATCGGGGTCCACTGCAAAACCGTGGTTCTGGCTCGTTATCAGCACTTGGCCCGTGTCGAGATCCTTGACCGGGTGATTCGCACCGTGATGTCCGAACTTCATCTTCAGCGTCCGCGCGCCGGAGGCGAGTGCCAGCAACTGGTGACCGAGGCAGATGCCGAAGGTCGGAATCCCCTGTGCGAGAAACTCGCGGATCGCTGCAATCGCGTAATCGCAGGGCTCGGGATCTCCCGGCCCGTTCGACAGGAAGATGCCATCGGGCGACAGTGCAAGCGCTTCCGCCGCAGGCGTCTGTGCAGGCACCACGGTCAGACGACAACCGCGGCTCGCAAGCATGCGCAGAATGTTTCGCTTGACCCCGAAATCATATGCGACGACGTGAAAACGGGCCTCGCCCGGCCTCCGGTAACCGTTCCCGAGTGCCCATTCCCCCTCCGACCACGCGTGGGGTTCGCGGACGCTCACCACCTTGGCCAGATCCATTCCCGCAAGTCCGGGAAATTCACGCGCCGCCACGACTGCGACATCGGCATCGATCGCAGCCCCGTCGGCTGCGCTCACGATACAACCCGCCTGCGCGCCCTTTTCCCGCAGGATCCGCGTCAATCGGCGCGTGTCTATTCCGGCGATCGCGACCACAGTCTCGGCCTTCAGATAGGCATCGAGTGTCCGGCTCATGCGGAAGCTGGACGCCAGAATCGGCAGATCACGAATCACCAGCCCGGCAGCGTGGACCCGCGGTGCTTCGACGTCCTCAGGATTGACGCCGGTGTTTCCGATATGCGGGTAGGTCAGCGTCACGATCTGCCGACAGTAGCTGGGGTCCGTCAGGATTTCCTGATAACCCGACATCGAGGTGTTGAACACGACCTCTCCGGCGGTGCTCCCGGTCGCGCCGATTCCCTTTCCATGGAAGACCGTGCCGTCGGCGAGCGCAAGTATGGCGGACGGGGAAGCAGTCACGAAGAAACTCCTGAATTCAAGCTGACCGGAGACGGACCGGTCGCCCACCTCCATACGTGAAAAAACGGGACGAGCCTGTTGGCCAATCCCGCTGTCGGATTCGACGAATTATAGCGCCCGCACGGTATATGCGCAAACGATCCGACCGACGCATCAGGGTTCGCGGAGGGACTGCCGCAAGGTCCGCGCGAGCCGGTCCATCTCGAACAACAAGTCGGACAGCGCCTCGCCCTTCGCATCCGGATTGCCTGCCTTCGCCATTCGTTCGACCTGCTGCGCGCATGCGACCACCTTGCCGGCAAAAAAGACGCCGACTGCGCCCTTGACCGAATGGGCAAGCTCGGCCAATCGTTGCAGATCTCCGGCGTCGCGCGCCAGCCGCAGATCATCGAACGTCTGTCCGACGTCGCGAAAGTAAACGCGGAGCAACTGCTGTACAGCTTCCTCGTCGCTGTCGAGCATCTCGCGCGTCTGTTCGAGATCGGCATCAAGGTCTCCGGACTCCGACTCAAGGAAGTTGAACGCTCCCGCCCCGCTGTCGCCATCGAGCGACTGCGTGCAGGCACGCTCGATTGCCGAGATGAGCTGGGCCGGGCGGATCGGCTTCGGGATGAAGTCATCCATCCCGGCTTCCAGGAAGGCGAACTTCTCGTCATCCATGGCATGCGCCGTCATCGCAATGATCGGTACAGGCCGCCAGCCTTCCGAGGTCGCGACCCAGCTCTTGCGCGCCTCGCGTGCGCGGATCCCGCGCGCCGCTTCGATCCCGCCCATGACCGGCATCTGAATGTCCATGAAGATGATATCGAAACGGTTGCACTCGAACATCTCGATCGCTTCCTGGCCGTTGCTCGCCACCATCACGTCGCAGCCGGCCCGTTCCAGCATGCCGATCGCCACCGTCTGGTTGACCAGATTGTCCTCGACGAGCAGTACACTCAGCATCCGATCATCTGCCGACGTCGCTTCCAGCAAGTTCACGTACGTGGCCTGGGGATCAAACTCGAGAAAATCGTCCGGGCCTTCCTGCGCCGTACCGTCACGGGCCAGGCGCAAGGCGTCGATCAACTCCTCGGTCGCGAACGGCTTGGCAAGACGCGTCGTGAGGCCCAACTCGCGGCAGCGCGCCAGGCTGGCCTGACGCTCATGACCGGGCAGCATCACCACGATACGATCCAGCCATGCGGTGTCGCCGGCAAAGCGCTCGGCAAGCTCGAAACCGCCGTTTCCCGGCATCTGACTGTCCAGTAGCAGGAAATCGAAGGGATCGACCCCGCCTCGTTCCGAGGCAAGCAAATCGAGCGCGCAATCGCCGTCGGTAGCCAGGGCCGCACGCATGCCGCACTCTTCGAGTTGTGCACACAATTGCTGGCCGTAGGCGACACCGTGTTCCACCACGAGTACCCGCGCCCCATGCAGGTCCGCGGTATCGGGCGCGACAAAGTCGCGTACCACGTCGAAATCCAGAGACAAGGCAAAGGTGCTGCCCTTGCCCGGCTCGCTCCGGACGCCGAGGGTGCCACCCATGAGTTCGACGAGCTGGCGGCAGATTGCGAGCCCCAACCCCGTGCCGCCGTACTTGCGTGTGGTACTGGTATCGGCCTGGTCGAAGGCTGCAAATATGGTCTCCTGCCGGTCGGCAGGGATTCCGATTCCCGTATCCCGGACCTCGAACACGAGCGACACGCGGTCACCCTCGCGATGGCGCACGGTAACGCCAAGCTCGACTTCGCCCGCCGGAGTGAACTTGATTGCATTCCCCAGAAGATTGACCAAGATCTGTCGCAGCCGGGACGGGTCGCCGCGCAGGACCTCGGGTACATCCCGTTTCGGACTGAAGAGCAGTTCGAGCCCCTGCTGGTGAGCCCGCAAGGCCACCGACTTGGTGACCTCGGTGAGCAACTCGCGCAGCGGGAACTCGATATGCTCGAGTCGCAGCTTCCCCGCCTCTATCTTCGAAAAGTCCAGAATCTCGTTGATGATGACAAGCAGTGCTTCTGCCGACGACTTTACCGTCCTGAGGTAATCGCGCTGCTCGGAGTCGAGACTGCTGTCGAGAAGCAGCTCGGACATGCCGATGATGCCATTCATGGGTGTGCGGATTTCGTGGCTCACGTTGGCCAGGAAATCACTCTTGGCCCGGTTCGCGGCCTCCGCGGCGTCGCGTGCCTCGATCAGCTTCTGGGTCTCCCGTTCCAGGCCGTCATGCGCGAGTTCCAGTTCGCGCTTGGCCCCAGCCAGTTCCGCCCTTAGCAACTGCACCTCGGCGAGGAGTTCTTCCCGCGTCGGCGACGAGTCCTGGTGCACGTTCCGGATCCCTGTCATGGTCGAGCCTGTCGTGTTGTCACGAGCACGCTGTCAAGCAGTCAGGCCTCGGATGCAGGCAGTTGCCGACGCCCCACCGACGGCCGGGGCCGCGACAACGATCAACGCAAACCCAATACATCCTGCATGTCGAACAACCCGTCCCGCTTGCCCGACAGGAAACGCACCGCACGCAACGCGCCAAGTGCATAAGGCATGCGGCTGCCCGATTTGTGCGTAATCTCGATCCGTTCTCCGAGTCCCGCAAACATCACGGTATGGTCACCCACCACATCACCCCCGCGAAGCGTCGAAAAACCGATGGTTTCCGCGTTACGTTCACCGGTTACACCTTCCCGTCCGTAGACGGCGCACGTCTGCAGATCCCGCCCGAGTTCATGCGCGACGACTTCACCCATCTTCAGCGCAGTGCCCGACGGTGCGTCAACCTTGTGGCGATGATGCATCTCCAGCACTTCCACGTCGTATCCGTCCTTGAGGATGCGGGCAGCGACCTCCAGCAGACGAAACACTGCATTGACGCCCACGGCCATGTTGGGTGCAAACACGATCGGGATGCTGCGCGAGGCCTCGGCAATGAGCGACTTCTCGGCCGGTGAAAACCCCGTGGTGCCGATGACCATCCCCTTACCCAGTTCGCGTGCAACGCCCAGATGTAGGAGCGAACCTTCGGGCCGTGTGAAGTCGATCACGCAATCGGCCGCGGCGATTGCCGCATGCGCGTCGTCACCGATGCGAATGCCGCACGACGTGCCGGTGAACTCCCCGGCATCGCGCCCTATGAACGCTGTTCCGTGTCGCTCAAATGCGCTGGCGAGCGTTGCGGTTTCATCGTTCAGCGTCGCTTCGATCAGCATCCGCCCCATGCGTCCGGATGCGCCCGCGATCGCAACGCGGGACCGCCGCGGTTTCATTTCTGCCCCTCGGCCGGTATCTCGATCACCCGGCTACGGCCTTCGGGGATGGTCGTCGCGCCGTCACCGGCGACCACGTCGCCCTCGAGACGGTCGAGCACCCCGTCGTCGAAGAACACGCTGATGACGCGCCGCTCGGGTTGCCCACGGCCCGGCTGAAGGAGATAGACATAGTCCCACCGGTCTTCGCGGAACATGTCCACGACGAGCGGCGTACCGAGCACGAAGCGGACCTGCTCTGGCGTCATGCCCCGTTTGAGTTGGGAAACCATTGCCTGGTCGACATAGTTGCCCTGCCGGACATCGATGCGGTATGGCGTGACGCGGTCGGTGACCGCGTGGAAAGAGCAGCCTGACAAGAGGCCGATTACGGCTAGGATCGCCGCGGTGGTCAAGAGGCGCATGAGGTGTCTTTTTGGCTGGCTGTGGCGCCTTACGGCGAATCGTTCTCAGGAAAGAGCAAAAAATATATCATACGGAGGGTGTACTCAGCCTGCCAGGACCGGATGTTTCGGAAAATTGCCTGATGATGGTGCCGTACCGCGGGCGCTGCGCGTTCCCTGTTTCGAACCGTATCGCTCGTTCGAGCGACCGGGCACATGCCGCGAAGTCGATCGCGGGCCGCGCAAGGGCGAACCACCAAACCAGGCCGGGACTACGGTCTGCCCGAACCAGACCGCAAACGTTCGCTGTCACCAACATGGGACGACAATGACCGACAACTCGAAGAACCTGAAAAGCATCGGCCTCAAGGCCACGTACCCCCGACTGAAGATACTCGATCTGTTCCAGCATTCCGATCTTCGCCACCTGACCGCCGAGGACGTCTATCGCGCCCTGATGGCGGAAGGCATGGACATCGGTCTTGCGACCGTATATAGGGTACTGACTCAGTTCGAGCAGGCAGGCCTGCTCGAACGCCACTATTTCGAAGCCGGCAAGGCCGTGTTCGAACTCCATGACGGTGGTCACCACGATCACCTGGTGTGCCTGCAGTGCGGTACCGTCGAGGAGTTCTTCGACCCCGAGATCGAAAAACGCCAGATCCGGATCGCCGAAGAACGTGGCTTCGAGATGCGCGAACACGCGCTCTATCTTTACGCCGAGTGCGTCAAGAAGGATTGCCCCAATCGCAAATTGGAAGGCTGAGCACCGCCCGGGGAGTTGGCCGCAGTCTCACGCCCGACAGCCTCCGAGCATCTCCGCCGCATGGCGGCGCGTCGTATCGGTGATGTTCATGCCCCCCAACATGCGCGCGATCTCGTCGATCCGGGCATCGGCATCGAGCACACTCACCGCGCTCAGGACCTCGGCATCCCGTCTGACCTTTGCAATGCTCCATTGCCAGTCGGCGCACGCGGCCACCTGGGGAAGGTGAGTCACGCACAAGACCTGGCGCTCCCGTCCGAGTTGCTGCAACAGCCTGCCGACGATCTCCGCGACGCCTCCGCCGATGCCGACGTCGACCTCGTCGAAGATCAGCGTCGGGGTAGCCGAATCGCGACTGGTCATGACCTGGATGGCCAGTCCGATACGTGACAGTTCGCCCCCCGAGGCGACTCTTGCAAGCGGGCGCAGGGGCTGATTCGGATTTGCCGCGACCCTGAACTCGACCTGCTCCAAACCGTATGCGCCAACCTTGTCACAGGCGTCCAGCCCAACCTCGAAACGGCCGCCGCTCATGGCCAGCTTCTGCATGGCTTCCGAGATCTCGCGCGCGAGCGACTCGGCCGCAGCCTTTCGCGCCGTCGAGAGCATTCCCGCCGCCTGCATGAACCGACCGCGGGCCTGCGCTTCGTGCGCCGCCAGCCGCTCGGGATCGGCGCGCTCGGACAGCTCTTCCAGTTCGCGCGCCCAGCGCACCTTCAGATCGGGCAGATCCTCCGGCGCGACACGATGCTTTCGCGCAATGTCTGTAACCGCAGCAATCCGGCCGTCTACCTCGGCGAGTCGCGTCGGATCGATCTCCAGACGGTCGCGGTAGCGGCGCAGGCCGTGCAGGGCTTCGTCGGCCTGGATTGCGGCACCTGCGAGCAATTCCCCGGCGTCCGCAAGCCCGGAATCGATATCCGACATTGCCTGGATGCGCGTGCTGATGCGCTGAAGTTGCGAGGTGAGGGCCAGATCGCCTTCGGCAAGCACGGCCAGTGCCTCCTCCGCGCCTTCGATCAGAGCTGCCGCGTGGGCGAGCCGGCCATGCTCCGCATTCAGTTCGACCCATTCGTCGGCGTCGAAAGCCAGCTCTTTGAGCTCGCGCACCTGCCACTCGAGCAACTCGCGCTGTCGTTCCGATGCAAGCGAATCGCGGTCAGCGTCGCGACGCAATTGTGCAAGGCGCTGCCATTCGCGGAACAGCCCCGCCACCTCCGCCGCGAGCGTCGTGGCATTCGCGCGTGCATCGAGCAGCGCCCGTTGCGCATCACCCTTGAGCAGGGCATGGTGCGCATGCTGGCCGTGAATGTCGGCGAGCCATTCACCCGCTTCGCGCAATTGAGCCAGGGTGACCGGAACACCGTTGATCCAGGCACGCGACCGCCCGCTTGCGTCGACCACCCGGCGCAGCAGCACCACGTCGTCATCGACCGGCACGTCCTGGGCAGAAAACCACTCACCGAGCGGCCCCTGAAGGGGCAGATCGAATTCGGCAGCGATATCGGCCCTGTCCTTTCCCAGTCGTACCGTCGCCGCGTCGCCGCGATCACCGAGGGCCAGCCCGAGCGCATCGACGAGTATCGACTTGCCGGCCCCCGTTTCGCCGGTCAGCGTGCCGAAGCCCGGCCTGAACTCGAGTTCGAGCCGATCGACAATCACGAAATCTCGAATGGTCAGACGTCGCAGCATGATGGGGGATCGACAACCGGCATTCAGGGAAGGCGCGGCACGGCGCTCCAGTGGAGCTTTTCGCGCAGCATTGCGAAGTAACTGTAGCTCTCGGGATGAAGCAGGCGGATGCCATGCGCCGAGCGGGTGATGAAAACGCTGTCGCCCGCACGGGCATCGAAGCGCATCTGACCATCGAAATGGACGCGTGCGTCGTGCGGCGGCAGCAAGGTGATCTCGATACGACACTTGTCCGGAAGCGTGATCGGTCGGGCCGTGAGCGCGTGCGGGCACAGGGGCACGATCGCGATGCCATCGACGCTCGGATGCAGAATCGGCCCGTTTGCCGACAGAGCGTACGCCGTCGAACCCGTCGGAGTCGACACGATCATGCCGTCGGAGCGCTGGGTGTAGACGTATTCTCCGTCGATCGCGAGGTCGAACTCGATCATCCGCCCGAGGTCGCCCTTGTTCACGACCACGTCGTTGAGGGCCAGCGTGTGAAATACCCGGCTGCCGCCGCGAAGGACCTCCGCCGACAGCATGAAACGGGTTTCCTCCACGAAATTTCCCTCGATGATCCCGGAAAGGCAGTCAAGCGCTTCCTCACGCCCGATGTCGGTGAGAAACCCGAGGCGGCCCTGGTTCACTCCAACCAGTGGCACATCATGTTCGGCCAGTCGCCGTGCGGTGTTGAGCATGGTTCCGTCACCGCCGAGCACGACCGCGAGATCACCCTCCGCGCCAATCTCGTCATAGGTTGCCACCGAAAAATCACGCGCCATGCGGATTGAACTTGCAGTACCCTGCTCGATCCATACCGTGTGCCCGCGTTCGCGAAGATGATCGGCAATCAGCAGCACCGCCTCGGCGACATCCGGGCTTTCATACTTGCCGACAAGCGCAATGGTCTGAAACGTGTGGGCCATGGTTTCGATTAAACCACAATCCATCGGTGCTTGCGTGATGACGCCGGGGCAACGCAGCACGCCGCCGCGACCGCCGGGTGTACGGGAGCGCAGCGTTGCATTCGGCTGCATGGGTCCGGGGAACGGCGGCGAATTATCTATCGCGGGCGGGTTAACCTTGATCGGGACCTCGAATAGAATCACCCATGACCACCGGGACAACAGATGACTCCGCTCGACGCTCGCTCCCAGATCCTGCTGAAGACGCTGATCGAACGATACATCGTGGAAGGCCAGCCGGTCGGCTCGCGTGCATTGTCCCGTCATTCGGGACTGGAGCTGTCGCCGGCCACGGTGCGCAACGTCATGAGCGACCTCGAGGAGATGGGTTTCATCGCGAGTCCGCACACTTCGGCGGGGCGCATGCCTACCGCGCAGGGATACCGGTTCTTCGTCGACTCGCTGCTGACCGTGCAGCCACTGGACCAGTCGCGAATCCAGGAGTTGCGTGATCATCTCCAGCCCGATCAGCCGCAACGACTCATCAGCGTCGCTTCGCATCTGCTGTCGGATCTGACTCATTTCGCAGGCATCGTCGTGACGCCCCGACACGAGACCGTCCGGATCCGCCAGATCGAGTTCATCGCCATTTCCGAGACCCGGATCCTGCTGATCATCGTCACCACGGCCGGGGACGTCCAGAACCGGATTCTGATGACCCGCAAGACCTACACGCCTTCCGAGCTGACAGAAGCAGCCAACTACCTGACCGCGCACTTCGCCGGGTACGCCCTGGACGAGATCCGCATTCGACTCCGGGCCGAACTCAAGCAGTTGCGCGGCGACATCACCGAACTCATGAGCGCCGCCGTCGAAGCAAGCGACGAAGCCCTGCAGGAGGCCGGCGATCCGTACGTGCTGTCGGGCGAATCGAACCTCCTCGACGTCGAGGATCTCTCCTCCAACATGTCGCGCGTCAAGGAATTGTTCAGACTGTTCGAGCGCAAGACGAGTCTGATGCAGTTGCTCGATCTCTCCAACCGCGCCGAAGGCGTGCAGATCTTCATCGGTGGTGAGTCCGGACTGGCCGAACTCGACAATTGCAGCGTGATCACGGCCGGCTACGAAGTGAATGGCAAGGTCGTCGGTTCGGTGGGCGTCATCGGACCGACGCGCATGGCATACGACCAAGTCATCCCGATCGTGGACATTACCGCACGTCTGCTCTCGAACGCCCTTTCGGACAACCCCTGATCATCCCCTCGGCCGCGACGGCCGAATCAGTCAAGGACAGTCATGGCCCGATACTGGCCCGAACCCGAATACAAGCACGGCACGGCCTCCGCTACGGGCATATTGATGGTCAATCTGGGCACGCCGTCCGCGCCCACGGCACCTGCGTTGCGGACCTACCTGAAGCAGTTCCTGTCCGATCCGCGCGTGGTGGAAATTCCCCGTGCCGTCTGGTGGCTCATCCTCAACGGAATCATCCTGAACACCCGTCCCAGGAAATCGGCGGAAAAATATGCCAGCATCTGGATGGACGAGGGTTCGCCGCTGCGCGTGCATACGGAGCGGCAGGCCAAACTGCTTGCGGGCTATTTCCTCCAAACCGGCGTTCGCGACATTCACGTCGACTGGGCGATGCGCTACGGTTCGCCTTCCATCGTGGCGGGCATGGAGCGGCTCAAGGCGAGGGGCTGCACCCGAATTCTGGTCCTGCCGCTATACCCTCAATATGCCGCCAGCACGACCGCAAGCGCCCTCGACGAAGTCGCCCACTGCCTCACCCACTGGCGCAACCTGCCTGAGATCCGCTACGTACGCAGTTTTCACGACCATCCCGCGTACATCGCAGCGCTCGAGCAGAGCGTTCGTGAGCACTGGATGACGAACGGAGCGGGCGAAAAACTGGTGATGAGTTTCCATGGTCTGCCGCGTCGTTCACTCGACCTCGGCGACCCCTACCATTGCGAGTGCCACAAGACGGCGCGGCTTCTGGCCGAAGCGCTCGGCCTCCCGGCTGAGCGCTGGCAGATCACGTTCCAGTCACGCTTCGGAAAGGCCGAGTGGCTCAAGCCCTATACCGAACCGACACTCGAGTCGCTCGCCCGCGGCGGCCTGCACAACGTCGACGTAATCTGCCCCGGATTCGTATCCGACTGCCTGGAAACCCTCGAGGAGATCGCGCTCGAATGCAAGGCAGCCTTCATCGGGGCCGGCGGCAAGGTGTTTCACTACATCCCCTGCCTCAACGAACGGCACGAGTGGATCACCGCCCTGACCGCGGTCAGCCGCAGCCACCTGGGCGACTGGCTCGATCTCGCACGGCCCGACGCAGCTGAGCTGGAAACAACACGCCGTCGGGCAAGAGATGCCGGAGCGACGGTATGAAAATGGATCCGCGGCTCAGGCTTGCCCTTCAGTGGTTGCTCAACGCGTTGGCGCTAATGCTCCTGCCGGAAATCATCAGCGGGCTCGACGTCGAAAGCTACACTGCGGCACTCGTGACCGCACTGCTCCTGGGCCTGATCAATGCACTGATCAGGCCACTGCTGATCCTCGTCACGCTACCGATCACGCTGCTCTCGCTGGGACTGTTCACGCTGGTGATCAACGCCCTGCTGTTCTGGGGCGTCGCAAGCCTTGTGTCAGGGGTGCACGTGTCGGACTTCTGGACCGCCTTCTGGAGTGCTCTGCTGTACAGCCTACTGACATGGCTCGTAAGCATCGCACTTGCCGATCCCAAGGACACGCGAATTCGCGTCGTGGTAGGCCGGCGCCGCGAATAGACACGAACGCGTGCCTGCGCGCCGCGCCCGAGCGCATTCCGGCGACGAGCGTCCGAGGATCGCCCTTCAGTCGTCGACGAGTTGCAGATCGAGTCCGCCCGTCGCGGTCAGCTCTGCGCGCACGGCGAGTTCTCCGTTCGTTGCGAGTCTTCGTGCCGCGGCGCCCAGACGTTTGGCCACGGTCGTGGAAACCTGCTGCCGGAACAAGGCCTGGACCTCGTCGGTCGCGAGCGCCAGTGCAGCCGGATTGATTTCGAGATAGGTGCTCGCTTCGACCGCGACGACCGTCGAAAGATGCCGATGATCCGAACAGTCGAGCCAGGCAAGCTCTCCGAAGAGTTCGCCGGCGCCGAGTCGCTCGACGCGCCTGCCATTGACCGATACTTCCACCTGACCCTCGAGCAGGATCCCGAATCGCTGATCGGCATCCTTTTCGCGATAGAGCACGGTCAGTGCCTCGACCGTGCGCCATGACGATATCCGCAGCACCTCCCATAACTCCACGTCATCAAATTCGGTGAAGAAGGTCAGCTTGCGCAGTATCGAGAAGCGGGCCGTATCCGGGGCGACGTCCTTGTCGTCCACGAGCTTGTAGCGCACTGCCGACAGATCCTTTGCAAACTCCGCTCCATTCTTGTAGCGCGAGTACAGATCCTTCTCGAGCGCCTTGCGAATGACCGAATCCATCAGTTCCGGCAGGTCCGGATGGAGTTGCGATACGGAGGGCGGGTCGGCGTTGAGAATCTTGTAGATGAGTTGGGCCGGATTCGTGGCCTTGAAGGGCAACCGTCCCGTCAACAAGTGGAACAGCACGACCCCGAGCGAATAAAGGTCGGTCTTCTGGTTGAGCGGATAGTTCTTGATCTGCTCCGGGCTCATGTAGGCGGGCGAGCCCACCCCCATGACAAAGGTGGAGTCGGTATCGATCCGCTTGTTGATGTTCAGGGCCAGGCCGAAGTCAGTGATCTTCACATTGTCACTTTCGTCAATCAGGATGTTCGCAGGCTTGATATCCCGGTGCACCACTCCCTGGCGAAAGGCATGATCGAGCGCCATGCAGCATTTGAAGACGATACCGATGGTGCGATGTACGGGCAGCAGGTGCTCGAAACTGCAGTAGCGCTCCAGGGTCTCGCCCTGGAAGTATTCCATGACGACATAGGCTTCCTCGACACTGGCGACAGCCTCGAAGATGCGGATGATGTTGGGATGGTCGAGACGCCTGGCGACCGCCTCCTCCGCCTTGAGCAGCTTGAGCAGCCGGCGATTCCACTTCGCCTCGTCCTTGGCCTTGTTCTTGAAGCGGACATGCTTTACCGCGACAGGCTCCGGGTACTGAGGGTTCTCCGCAAGATACACGGTCGCAGTCGCGCCCCGGCCCACCTCCTTGATGATCCGGTACTTGCCGATTCGCTGAGGAATTTCGCTCATTCTGGAGTTTCCACGGTACTGCGGACACCTTTCGTATGGCTGTACGGCAATAAGTATATTCTCGCATGATCGCCGCCGATCGCGTCACCCCCTCTTGTCCGTGAGGGCAATCTGCGTCATTTTTCGCAGTATCCCACTTGAAAATGGCGGCAGCGCCCTCATATGGCCACGGAAACCGCTGAAAAGACAGGGAGTTGTACTCGATGCAGGAAAAAGGCCAGACCCCGGAAACTCAGGAAAAGCTCACCGGAAATCCCGACATTGGCGGCCCCGATGCGGTCTCCGACGACAGCGCGGCGGCAGAGGATCCCTGCGACACCATGCCCAGCCTGGAGGACAGTCTGCGCGCTGCGGAACTGAAGGCGGCGGAGCATCACGACGCCTGGCTGCGAGCCAAGGCCGAGACCGAGAATGTCCGCCGGCGCGCGCAGGAGGACATCACCAGGGCCTCGAAGTTTGCAGCCGAGAAATTCGCCTCGACAATACTGCCCGTGAAGGACAGTCTCGAAGCGGCGCTGGCGGTGGAGAACCAGACGCTGGAAAAGCTCAAGGAAGGCGTCGAACTCACGCTCAAGCAGCTGGCTGCAGCCTTCGAGGGTGCAGGGCTGACCGAGGAGGACCCGGTCGGTCAGAAGTTCGATCCGAATCGACACCAGGCCATCACCACGGTCGAATCCAGCCAGGAGCCGAACACCGTCGTCACGGTTCTGCAAAAGGGCTATCTGTTGCACGAACGGGTGATCCGGCCTGCACTGGTGATCGTCGCGAAAGCCGGAGACGCGTGACCGTGCGCCGCTTGAAAGGCGGAAGACACGCCCCATATTGAATACAGGGCCGGGCCGCCCGCAAGCGGTGGCCGGCACGAAGCATCGTGAATCGTTGAGCTGAGGACATCAGGAAAATGGGAAAGATCATTGGAATCGACCTGGGTACGACCAATAGCTGCGTCGCGGTCATGGAAGGGGGCAAGCCCAAGGTCATCGAGAACTCCGAGGGCGCGCGCACCACTCCGTCCGTCGTTGCCTATGCCGAGGACGGAGAGGTCCTTACCGGTGCGCCGGCCAAGCGCCAGGCGGTCACCAACGCCAAGAACACGCTTTATGCAGTCAAGCGCCTGATAGGGCGCCGCTTCGACGAAAAGGAAGTGCAGAAGGACATCGCTCTGATGCCATTCTCCATCGTCAAGGCAGACAACAACGACGCGTGGGTGGAAGTGCGCGGCAAGAAGATCGCACCACCGCAGGTCTCGGCCGAAGTTCTGCGCAAGATGAAGAAGACGGCCGAGGATTATCTCGGCGAGCCGGTCACCGAAGCGGTCATCACCGTACCGGCTTACTTCAATGACAGCCAGCGCCAGGCGACCAAGGACGCCGGCCGGATCGCCGGGCTGGAGGTCAAGCGCATCATCAACGAACCGACCGCGGCGGCACTCGCCTTCGGCATGGACAAGAAGCCCGGCGACAGCAAGATCGCGGTATTCGATCTGGGCGGCGGCACCTTCGACATCTCGATCATCGAGATCGCCGACCTCGACGGCGAGCACCAGTTCGAGGTGCTCGCAACCAATGGCGACACCTTCCTTGG
Organism: uncultured Azoarcus sp.; assembly: GCA_964404505.1. GTDB lineage: Bacteria > Pseudomonadota > Gammaproteobacteria > Burkholderiales > Rhodocyclaceae > DAOMNN01. The sequence goes on along the minus strand of CAYOKH010000043.1, from coordinate 104 downwards.
TGGCGAGGATTTCGACCAGCGCATCATTGACTATGTCGTCACCGAGTTCAAGAAGGATCAGGGCGTCGATCTCAAGAACGACGTGCTCGCGCTCCAGCGTCTTA
>CAYOKH010000042.1:0-17289 GCA_964404505.1 uncultured Azoarcus sp. | reverse complement strand
TTTGCCACTGTCCTTTCCCTGCTCGTGGTTCTGGTCGGGCTGGTGTCGTATACGAAGTTGACGGTGCGTGAGTATCCCAATATCGATGAGCCGGTGGTCACCGTGGACACCACGTACCGCGGCGCGAGTGCCGACATCATCGAGTCGCGCGTGACCAAGCCGCTCGAGGATTCGCTCGCCGGCATCGAGGGGGTGAATGTCATCTCGTCGATCAGCCGTACCGAGCGCAGCCAGATCTCGGTGCGTTTTCGTCTCGAACGCGATGCGGACAATGCCGCGGCCGACGTGCGCGATCGCGTCTCCCGCGTGCGCCGCGCACTTCCCGACGATATCGACGAACCGGTCATCGCGAAAGTCGAGGCCGACGCCAATCCGATCATCTGGCTGGCGTTTTCGTCCGATCGACACTCTTCGCTTGAAGTCACCGACATCGCCAACCGCATCGTCAAGCCGCGGCTGCAGACCCTGCCGGGAGCCGCCGATGCCAGGGTCTTCGGCGAACGCAAGTACTCCATGCGCATATGGCTCGACCGGGATCGGCTCGCCGCCTACGGGCTGACCGCGCAGGACGTCGAGGACGCGTTGCGGCGCCAGAACGTGGAGTTGCCGGCGGGGAGGATCGAGAGCCTCAGGCGCGAGTTCGCCGTCGTAGCCCACACGGACCTGGTGGAGAGTGAGGAATTCGAAGCGGTGGTCGTGCGCGCGCCGGCGACGGCCGACGGGATCCCGGTGCGGATTCGCGATATCGGGCGCGTCGAAATCGCGGCCGCGTCGGAACGCAACACGGTGCGCTTCGGTGGTCGGTCGGCGGTGGCCATCGGCCTGGTCAAGCAATCGACGGCGAATCCGCTCGATCTGTCGACAGCGTTGCGTGCGGAACTGCCGCACATTGCCGAGCAGCTTCCCGAGGGCATGACGGTGGACGTTTCCTATGACTCCACCGTGTTCATAGAGCGCTCGATCCAGGCGGTGTTCATGACGATCGCCGAAGCGGTGCTGCTGGTTGCGGGCGTGTGTTTCTTCTTTCTGCGCAGCTGGCGCTCGGTACTCGTGCCATTGGTGACGATTCCGGTATCGCTGGTCGGGGCTTTCGCGCTGATGCTCGCGTTCGGGTTCTCGATCAATACCCTGACCCTGCTTGCGCTGGTACTTGCGATCGGGCTGGTCGTCGATGACGCTATCGTCATGCTGGAGAATATCTATCGGCACGTGGAGGAAGGCATGGAGCCGGTGCAGGCCGCGTTCAGGGGCGCACGCGAGATTGCGTTCGCCGTGATTGCGATGACCCTGACCCTTGCCGCGGTTTATACGCCGGTTGCATTCATGACGGGCCGCACGGGCAAGCTGTTCACCGAATTTGCGCTCACCCTGGCGGGAGCGGTACTGGTGTCCGGATTCGTTGCGCTGACGCTGTCGCCGATGATGTGCTCGAAACTCCTCAGGCACGAGAAGAAGCACGGCCCGGTATACAACGCGATAGAGGGCCTTCTGGAGTGGGTCACCGAGGGCTACCGGCGTGTCCTGTCCGGCCTGCTGGGCATGCGCTGGCTGGTGATGCTGGTCTTTGCGATCGTCTCCGGAAGCTCGGTGGTGCTGCTCGGCCAGCTTCGGTCCGAACTCGCGCCGATCGAGGACCGGGGCGTCATCCTCGGTGTGTTCAGCGGCCCCGAAGGCGCGACCATCGACTACATGGAGCATTATGCACAGCAGATCGAGGATATCTATGCCCGGACGCCCTATGTCGAGCGTTACTTCGTCGTTTCGGGCAACCCTACGGTCAGCCAGGGGATCTCGTTTGTCGGACTGACCGACTGGAACGACCGAAAGCGGCACTCGAGCGAGATCGCACGCAGCCTGTTTCCCGAGTTCGCAAGCGTGCCCGGCGTGCTCGCCTTCCCAGTGACGCCGCCGTCACTGGGCCAGGGACCGCGCGAGCGACCCGTCAGCTTCGTGATCATCACCTCCGAGTCATACGAGGAACTCGCACGCTACACCGAGCTCATCATGGACGAGATCCGTGCCAATCCCGGCTTCGTCGCACCCGATACCGATCTCAAGCTGACCCGGCCCGAGCTTGCGGTCCAGGTCGATCGCGATCGTGCCGCCGATCTGGGGATCTCCATCGACGTGGTCGGTAGAACGCTCGAGACCATGCTGGGCGGGCGGCAGGTGACGCGCTTCAAGCGGGATGCCGAACAGTACGATGTGATCGTCCAGGTCGAGGCTGCCGATCGTGCGGCACCACACGACATCCGCAACATCTTCGTTCGGGCGCGGGGCGGCGAGATGATCCCGTTGACGAATCTCGTATCCGTCAACGAAACGGTGGCACCGCGCGAACTGAACCATTTCGCGCAACGTCGCGCTGTCACGATCACGGCGAATCTAGCTCCCGGCTACGCACTCGGCGAAGCGCTGACCTTCCTCGAACAGACCGCCGAGCGCATCCTTCCTGCCGGCTATGCGGTCGATTACGATGGTCAGTCGCGCGAATACAAGACCAGTTCAGCGAGTCTGGCGCTTACCTTCGTGCTCGCTCTGGCCTTCATCTATCTGGTTCTGGCGGCACAGTTCGAGAGCTTCCGCGATCCACTCATCATCATGCTCACGGTTCCGCTGTCGATGACCGGCGCACTGGCGGCACTGTATCTCACCGGGGGCACACTCAACGTCTACAGTCAGATCGGGCTGGTTACCCTGGTGGGACTGATCACCAAGCACGGAATTCTGATCGTGGAGTTCGCGAACCAGTTGCGCGATGCAGGGCAACAGTTGCGCGAGGCGGTGGTGGAGGCTTCGGTGCTGCGTCTGCGTCCGATCCTCATGACCACCGGGGCAATGGTACTGGGCGCGATTCCGCTGGCGCTCGCGAGTGGTGCGGGCGCGGAAAGCCGGCAGCAGATCGGGTGGGTGATCGTCGGTGGCCTGCTGCTCGGCACCTTCTTCACCCTGTTCGTCGTTCCCACCGTCTACACGCTGCTTGCGCGCAGGGAACGCAGCAAGGTAGTCGACCGGACCGGGGCAGTGCCTGACACAGCCTGAGCCGTAGGTCGATCGCGGGCAGGCGGTGGCTCCGCGGCGAAGCGCGGGACGGAAGATCACGGGGCCCGGTCGAGCAAGGCCATCGCTGCGGCGATCACGGCCTCCGGGAGTCTGTCGCGGTTGCAGTCGATCTCTACCAGCCCTGCCCACGTCTCGCGAAACTGGCGTTGCCAGGTGAGCTGGCGTTTGGCGAGCTGGCGGGTTGCGACGATGCCCTTGTAGCGCATCGCAGCATGGTCATGCACTCCGGCGAGGTACTCCCACACCTGGCGATACCCCACACAGCGCATTGATGGCAGGCTCAGCGTCAGCGTGTAACGTGCCTGGAGGCCGCGCATCTCCTCGACAAAACCTTCAGCCAGCATGCGGTCGAAACGGGCCTCGATCCGTCGGTGCAGTTCCGTTCGGTCCGACGGGGTGAGGGCGATCGGCACCAGGCGGTGTGCAAGTCCGTGCATGTCGCGGCTTGCGTAACTCTCGGCGAGCGGGCGACCGGTCAGGCGAACGATCTCGAGTGCGCGCTGGATCCGCTGGGCGTCGGCCGGTTCGAGGCGTGCGGCTGCGTCCGGGTCGAGGCGCGACAGCTCCCGGTGCATCGCCGGCCAGCCGAAGCGGGCTGCCTCGCGGTCGATCTGACGCCTGAGGACGGGGTCGGCCCGCGGCAGATCCGACAGACCGTCCCGCAGCGCCTTGAAGTACAGCATGGTACCGCCCGTGAGCAGCGGAATACGCCCACGGGCAGTGATCTGATTTATCAGCGCGATTGCATCGGAACGGAATCGCGCCGCTGAATAGCCCTCCTCTGGCGAGAGGATGTCGATCAGATGGTGCGGGCAGACGCGCCGCTCGGCATGATCCGGTTTCGCAGTGCCGATGTCCATGTCGCGATACACGAGCGCGGAGTCGACGCTGACGACCTCGATCGGCAGAACCTGCGCAAGCGCGAGTGCGCAGGCCGTCTTTCCGCTGGCCGTCGGGCCGAGAAGCAGCAGTGCCGGCGGATGTCGACATGTCATCGTATGCAGGGCCGGGGTCAATCCGTCGAACGGGCGATCGAGCGTTCGCCCCGGTGGCCGTCCCGGTCGCCGAACTTCTCCTCGTACATGCTGCGGTCGGCCACCTTGAGCAGGGTTTCGGCGTCCTCCGCGTCGTCCGGAAAGACCGCGAGCCCCATCGACGCACCGATGATCATCCGGTGCTCCGTGCCGATCGATGCCAGCGGTTCGGCAAAGCTGCATTCAATGTTGGTCCTTACGTGTCCGATGTCGTTCGGACCATCGATGTTCTCGAGCAGAATCACGAACTCGTCGCCGGCGTAGCGGGCAACCAGATCATCGGCGCGGACGTTCTCCCGCAGTCGCTGGGCGACCTCCTGCAGAGCCTTGTTTCCGGCATCGTGACCGTGTTCGTCGTTGACCTGCTTGAATCGGTTCAGGTCGATGAACAGCACGCCCAGCCGGCCCTTTCTGCGGTCGCCGCGGTAGTCGGCGATGCGGCTGCGCAACTTCTGGGTGAAGGCCTCGCGGTTGATCAAGCCCGTCAATTCGTCCGTGCGCAGGCGGTGCTGCATGTTTTCGAAACTCCTCGCGAGCGCTCCGATCTCGTCGCGGCGGTGAACCCCGACCGGCGCATCGAGTTCGCCTTCCCCGACCTTGCGTGCGGCCTCGCTCAGGCGACGAAGATCGCGCGTCACCCAGCCGAGGATGCCGAGGCCGACCATGACGGTAAGCAGCACCGCAAGAAACGCGAGGATGATCGTACGCTCGACGTTCGCAATGATGCTGGACATGAAGTCACTCTCGGGCATCGCGACGACCGTAATCCATTCGAGTCCGGCATCGTCCGCGACGCGTTCGAAGGCAGCGTGAATGACGTCTCCCTGTTCAGGAACGACGGTGACCACGCGCGGGCCGACCGAAAGGTCGGCGGATTGGAGTTGCGCGATGACGGCGTTGAACGTGTGAGTCAGCAGCTGGTGCCCGCTGTCCGCGCCGGAAACGCGCACGTAGTCGCCGTCCGGCATGCGGATGACGTTCGGGGTGGCCGATGAGGCGATCAGGCTTCCGTCGGGTTCGATGATGAATGCGATCCCGTTCGGGGAAACCTTGAGCTGACTGATGAAATCGTTCAGCGCCTTGAGCGATACGTCCGTCGCGACCACGCCTTCGAACGCTCCGGTCGCGGACAGGACTCTGCGCGCGCGTGTCGCGACAAGTTCGCGGGTACCGAAATCGATATAGACCGAGGTCCATGTGTGGCCCAGACTGTTGCGCCCGTCCGTATACCACGGCCTCGTACGCGGGTCGAACAGGCGGTCCTCCCGGCGAATGAATTCCAGGGCGCCGTCGATGCCCTCGAAGCGGTATATCGCACGGCGCTCGTTCTCCTGCAGTTTCATGCGCAATTCGCCGTTTTCGAGCGAGTGCCGGTATAGTCCGAGGCCCTGGCCCGCTTCGTTGCCGTAGTAGACGTAGTTGTTGGGGTCTATATGGAGCGAAGTCGCAATCCAGAAGCGGGTGCGTATGTTGTACAGGTCCGACTCGATCGTCTCCGGGGCGGCCATCCCCTCGGGGAACGCCGATTCCAGAACCGCCCCGGAACCAACGATGTGGCGGTCGATCGCCTGCGCGATCCGGCCGACCGTTTCGACCAGCACGTGCTCCGAAAGGGAGGAGATTGCACCGCGGCCTGCCTGATAGGACAGAACCCCGATCGCCAGCGCGAGACCGATCACCAGAACCACGTAAGGGACCGTGAGGACCAGTCTCAGCGACAACGCGTTGCGCCGGCCTCTATCGGTCATTGCTCGGGCTGGTCCGCCGCTTTTCGCGCGGAGCGGGTGATCCGGTTTTGCGCATGCTTACTGGCCTTGTCCGTTCGATTGTTCCGAACACGGATTAAACCAAGAAAACCGTTGCGATGTAAGACTTGCATGCATGCTGGCTGCCGGCACGCATGACGTTTCGATTGCGGAGACCGCGCGACAGGGTCCCGGCGTCGTCGAGCATGGGACGGCACGTTTCCGCGTGCTGGTGTCTGCCACGCTCTCGAGGCGGTATCATGCGGCAATTACCGAGGCAGTGCCTCCCCGACCCGACGACAAGGCCATCGCTTGAAGATCTTCTCCCCGCTGTATGCGCGTGCCATGGTGTGGGCGCGACATCGACGTGCCCCCTGGTTTCTGGGCGGACTCAGTTTCGCCGAATCTTCCTTCTTCCCGATCCCGCCCGACGTAATGCTCGCGCCGATGAGCCTGGCGAACCCGTCCCGGGCCTGGTTCTATGCACTCATCACGACCGTCGCGTCGGCGGCGGGCGGTGTGCTCGGATACTTCATCGGCATGTTTGCGTTTGATCTGGTTGAACCGCTGATTCGCGACGGCCGATACTGGGACGGCTATCTGCAGGCGCAGGCCTGGTTCGATCGGTGGGGGTTCTGGGCAGTGTTTCTTGCCGGATTCTCGCCGATTCCGTACAAAGTGTTCACGATTGCCGCCGGTGCCGCCGCGATGGCACTCTTCCCCTTCGTGCTGGCCTCGGTAATCGGTCGTGGCGCGCGGTTCTTCATGGTGGCGGGGTTGATGGCGCTCGGCGGGGCGCGCATGGAGGCGCTGCTGCATCGCTACGTGGACCGGCTCGGCTGGGCGACCGTCGTCATCGTCGTCATTGCGGCGCTCATGATCAACGGGCAGGGCTGAGTCAGGGCTGAGTCGTCAGCGACTTTGCTGCGGACCCGGCTGCGCGCCGGCAAGGTCTGCGGCCTTCGACGCAGCTCGCTACCGGCCCCGCATGAAGAAGCGATCGAGATCGGTCAGGCTGAACTGCGTCCACGTGGGGCGCCCGTGGTTGCACTGGTCGGCGCGTTCGGTCGCTTCCATGTCACGCAGCAGTGCGTTCATCTCGGGAATCGAAAGCTGGCGATTGGCACGAACCGCCGCGTGACAGGCCATGGCCGCAAGCAGTTCATTGCGCCTTGCGGTGATGACCTCCGAAGCCGGGAAGTCCCGCAGTTCCTGGAGCAGCGCGCGCATCAGGTCCGCGATCGACGCCCCGGCAAGCAACGCTGGAACGGTGCGTACCGCCAGTTCCCGAGGACCCGCCGGCGCAGTCTCGAACCCCATATCCGAGAGTACCCCGGAGCATTCCTCGGCGATGGCCATGTCGCGGGCACCGAGTGAGACCACTGCCGGAATGAGCAGGCGCTGCAGTGAGGGCCTGCCATCGAGCACGGTTTTCAACCGTTCGTAGAGGATGCGCTCGTGCGCAGCGTGCATGTCGACCAGGACGAGGCCCGAGGCATTCTGGGCGAGGATGTAGATGCCATGCAACTGTGCCAGGGCGTAGCCGAGCGGGGGTGGAACGTCGTTGCCGGAGGTCGACTCCGGAATGACCGGAGCCACATCGGGTCTGTCGGGCGGGGATTCCGTGCCGGTCCGGGATCGCCCGGCACCTTCGATGAACCCGTAGTAGGCGGTGCTCGCAGCGTCGATTGCCAGTCGGCTCTGGACGGGCCTCGCTTCAGGCCATGTCGTCCCGTAGGGTCCGGCCCGCTGCGCAATGGCGTACCCGGCGGGCCCGGGTCGCGTCGTTCCTCCCGCCGTGCCGTGAAAGCCCTCGCCACTGACCGATTCTGCCAGCGCCCGCGACAGTGCGTGAAATACGAATTGATGGATCGCCCGTGCTTCGCGGAAGCGGACCTCGGTCTTGGCGGGATGAACATTGACGTCGACGCCGCCCGGATCCAGTTCCAGAAACAGCACGTAGGCAGGGTGCCTGTTGCCATGAAGGATGTCGGCGTAAGCCTGACGCACCGCGTGGGTGAGCAGCTTGTCGCGAACGAAGCGGCCATTGACAAAAAAGTACTGGGCGTCGCGACTGGCGCGCGAGTATGCGGGTAGCGACGCAAACCCCCCAAGGCGCAATGGTCCTGCATCCGCGTCGATGCTGCGTGCATGGCCGAGGAAGTCGTCTCCCATCAATGCTCCTGTACGACGCACCGGATCCGCGGGGGCCAGGCGGTGCACGACACGGCCGTTGTGACTGAGTTGCAGACCGATGTCGCCACGGGCAAGCGCGACACGGCGAAAGACGTCGTCGCAATGGGCAAATTCGGTAGCTTCGGTCTTCAGGAACTTCCGCCTGGCAGGGGTGTTGTAGTAAAGGTCGGCCACCTCCACCACCGTCCCGTTGTTGAGGGCGGCCGGGACCAGGCTGCGCTCCGCGGCGTCGATGCGCCATGCGTGGTCACTGCCGTCGGCCAGGCTGGTGATTGCGGTGCGTGCCACGGCCGCGATCGCAGCCAGGGCCTCGCCGCGAAAACCCATCGTGCCCACGCTCTCGAGATCGTCCAGGGTCGCGATCTTGCTCGTCGCATGGCGTTCCAGCGCCAGCGCAAGCTCCTCCCGGGGGATGCCGCAGCCATCGTCGGCGACCCGGATGCGGCGCACCCCGCCTTGTTCGAGTTGGACCTCGATCGCCCTCGATCCGGCGTCGATTGCGTTTTCCAGCAGTTCCTTGAGTACCGATGCCGGGCGCTCGACGACCTCGCCGGCCGCGATCTGGTTGATGAGTGCATCGGGAAGGAGGCGGATGCGGGGCATCGGGCGGGTGTCACGGGGAGTCGATGCGATAACCCCGATTATAGGTCGGTTCGCATGAATGGCAGCGAGACGTTCCGGTATCATGCAGCGAACCCGGATCTTGAAGAGGCCCGATGAGATTGCGCTCCAGACCTGCCGGCTGCGACGTTCGGCGACGTTCATTCGTTTCGATGGTCGTGATCGGACTCGGTACTCTTGCCGGTGGATGTTCGATTCCGGGTACGGCTCCCGGCACGGCGCCCAGGGCGAGGTTCTCCCCTCAGCAACTGGTCAAGTCGGACGTTGACCACTTTGTGGAGGCCGGCCAGCGCCGGATCTTCATCAGCCTGCGGGTGCTGGCCGAGAAGCTGTATCGACGCAATCCGAGCGAGTGGCGCAAGGGCCCGGCCGGCAGTCTCGAGGCTGCGGTGGTGCGGATATTCGACGTCGATCATGGCTGGCGACTCGAGGCGCTGGGCAACAGGCGCGGAATCGATGCGCTGCAGATAGCGTTTCATCCCGGATTTCGTGGCGATCGCGTACATGCCTTCGTGGTCGGGCTGGCGAGCATGGTTCAGACCGCGTTCGGCGACAAGGTCGGTTTCTACCTGATGAATGATCTGGACGGGCAACGGCTATACAATGCCGCGCGCAACGTGGAGATTGCGGCGTGGAAGCTCGGGGCGACGCGCGATGCGAATGGGCGGCCGCTGCTCCTCTCGAACGAAATGGGCGACGTGACCAACCTGAGCTTCGAACGCGAGTTCGGAAAGGTCATCGGGATCCTCGAGGCCCTGACCGATGTAATCGAAGCGAAGACCGAACGCACCGTGGTGCGCGTGGTCCAGAACATGGCGACGGCAGTGTTTCTGCCGCTGCACTAAATTTTCGAAGGCAGCATGAAGTCCATCGTCATTCTCATTTCCGGTCGCGGCAGCAACATGGAGGCCATCGTAAAGGGCTGCACCCGTGGGGCTCGCATCGCCGCGGTAATCAGCAACCGCCCGGATGCAAAGGGGCTGGCGTTTGCCGCGGCGAACGGGATTGCGACCGCAGTGGTCGACCACAAGGGCTTCGCCACGCGTGAGGATTTCGATGCCGCACTTGCCGATGCGATCGACGTCCACGAACCGGATCTCGTGGCGCTGGCAGGCTTCATGCGCGTCCTCACCGACGCATTCGTGCGCCGCTACGAAGGGCGCCTGCTCAACATCCATCCGTCGCTGCTGCCGGCTTTTCCCGGCCTGCATACGCATCGCAAGGCGCTCGAGGCCGGTATCCGGGTGCACGGTGCGACGGTGCATTTCGCCACCCCGACCGTCGATTGCGGACCGGTCGTGATCCAGGCCGTCGTGCCGGTCATGCCCGGCGACGATGAAGACGCGCTGTCGGCGCGCGTGCTGGAACAGGAACATCGCATATACCCGCAGGCGGTGCGCTGGTTCGTCGAGGGCCGGCTGTCGATCGAGGCGAGCGGGAGGGTGACGTTGCAGGGCGAACCTGAAACGGTGAGCGGATGCGTGATACCTGCGCTCGAATGGCCCGAGGAGCTGGAGTCATGCGGCGAATGAGCATGCTGCGCAGCCTTGTCCTGTTGCTGTTGCTCGCATGCACCCCCATGGTCGGTGCCGCACCGGGGTCGGCCGGAGCAGCGCCTGCGTCGGAGGCGCGCGGGAGCAACAAGTGGCCTGCCTCAGGTCGGATCGTGTTCGAGGTCCTGCGCGGCGAGAACGGACTCAAGCTCGGCGAGGCGCAACATGTCTGGGAGCACGACGGTAGGCGCTACACGATGGAAACGGTGCTCGAAACCACGGGTCTGGCGGGCATGCTCTACGACTTCAGATACGTCCAGCGCAGCGAGGGCCTGGTGTCCAACGACGGATTGCGGCCGACCCGATTCGGTGTCGAGCAGGCGGGTAAGGAGCCGGAAGCGGCCCGCTTCGACTGGAAGGAAGGCAAAGTGACGATCGAGCGTCGGGGCAGGGCAAGCGACCATCCGATCAGTTCGCCTGACCAGGATGTCCTGAGCGTCTGGCATCTGGTCGGGGTGCGCAAGGGGAGGCCACCCCCCGCCGAACTCACGGTCGTCACCGGCAGGACGGCTGCACCTGCCACGTTTGCGGTGCTCGGCGACGAGACGATAACCATTCCGGCGGGAAGAATCGATGCCCTCAAGGTCAGGGTCAAGGCCCGCTCGGGGAAGCTCACGATCGACCTGTGGTTATCGAAGGCACACAGCCTATTGCCGGTGCGCATCCTGATGACCGACCACAAGGGCGAGGTGCTTGATCAGCGCGCGGTATCCATCGATCGCAGTACGGCCCGCGACACTCCGGACGAGGGACGACATGCACAGGAATGACAACGCTCGCCGCAGCGGGTCGCGGCGTGCGACGCCGCCGCACGAAGACGGGGTCGCATCGCGCCCGCTGATGATTCATGCGGCGCGCGTGCTGGGCATGGTGCTGTCCTTCGAACATCCTGCGGATGCGGTGTTGTCGAGATACTTCCGCGAGAACCGCGAGATCGGTCATCGCGACCGTGGGTTCATCGCGGAGGCGGTGTACGGCATCGTGCGCCGGCTGGCCTGGCTCGGACGGCTTGCCGGCGTCGGTGCGCAGCCGCGTGCGCTCCTGCTCGCCTGGCTTGCGCGCGGCGAGGGCTGGCCGATGCGCCAGTTCGAAGGACTGGTTTCCGCGACGGAATTGGAGTGGATATCCGCAATCAAGGCGAGTGAGCCGGAGGCTGCGTCGCTGGCCGAACGGACGGACCTGCCCGAATGGCTCGTGTGCCGGTTGCTCGAGTCCCGGAGCGAGGAGGAACTGATCATCCTGGCGCATGGGCTCAACCGGCCCGCGCCGCTGGACGTTCGCGTTAACGTGCTGAAATCCTCCCGCGATGCGGTGCTCGAAGGGCTCGCCAGCACCGGCTTAAAGGCCCAGCCTTGTCCACTTTCGCCGCACGGCATCAGGCTTGCGGGCAAGCCTGCCCTGCAGAAACACCCGCTGTTCCTGAGCGGTGTGATCGAGGTTCAGGACGAAGGCAGTCAGTTGCTGGGATTTCTGGTCCAGCCCAAGCGGGGGGAGCTGGTTGTGGATTTCTGCGCGGGGGCCGGGGGCAAGACGCTTCACCTCGGCGCGCTGATGCGCTCCACGGGTCGTCTCTATGCCTTCGATGTGTCGGACAAACGCCTCGCAAGGCTCAAATCCAGGGTCGCGCGCTCGGGACTGTCGAATGTGCACCCGGTCCTGGTGGCCCATGAGCGAGACAGCAAGATCAAGCGACTGGCGGGCAAGGCGGACCGGGTACTGGTGGACGCGCCATGCAGCGGGCTCGGGACGCTGCGGCGCAATCCGGATCTGAAGTGGAGGCAGACACCGGAATCCGTGACGGAGATGGTGGCAAAGCAGACCGCGATTCTGGCGTCCGCCGCGCGCCTGGTCAGACCCGGCGGTCGACTCGTCTACGCAACCTGCAGCCTGCTGGCCGAAGAGAACGACGGGGTGGTCGATGCGTTCATGAGTGCGCATCCGGATTTCGTGCAGCTTGGTGCATCGGAAATCCTGCGCAGGCATGGCATCGAAGTCGATACCGGAGAGCGCCTGCGTCTGACGCCGCATGAGCACGATACGGATGGCTTCTTTGCTGCGGTTCTCGAAAGGCGAGTGGGAAGTGTGTGATCTCGGACGGGGGTGTGCATGCTGCGCGTCGCATCGGTCCTGATCGCATGTCTGGCATGGATCCCGGCGGTGGACGCGAGCCAGGTCGTTCCGGCCCGTGGATCGGTCGAAGTTGCGTTCTCCCCCGCCGATGATCCGGAAGCGGTCCTGATGGGTGTGATTGCTGCCGCGCGCCACTCGATACATGTCCATGCCTACGTTTTCACCAGTCGGGCGATCGCCGGAGCGCTGGTCGAAGCCCATCGCAATGGCGTGCACGTCGAAGTGCTCGCCGACGCGCAGATGAACAGTCGCGGAAAGGGCAATGCCATCCCCGTATTGCTGACGGCAGGAATTCCTGTTGCTTTCGAGACCGATTACGCGGCCGCCCACAACAAGGTGCTGATCGTCGACGCAAAGACACCCGCCTGTGCGGTCGTGACCGGATCCTACAATTTCACCTGGTCGGCCAGGAACCGCAACGCAGAGAATGTGCTCGTGCTGCGCGAGAATTGCCCGCTGGTCGAGATATACCTGGACAACTGGCGCCGCCACCGCGCTGCTGCAACACTGGTCGAACGCCTACCCTGAAGGAACCTTCTGGTCGGTATAGCCGTCCGACAGGGAACCGACGCGCGTGCGTCGCCTTCACCGAGCGGTTGCGCTTCTGTCTGCCTCCTCGATTCGATCCCCTTTCTGGCGGAGCAGTGCTTCGCTTACAATCGGTCCACTCCAACATCAAGGATCCATCTGCGAATGTTCACCGGGTTGTTCGACCTCCCATGGTGGGGATACATCCTCGTAGCCCTGCTTCTCACTCACATCACGATTGCCTCGGTGACCATCTTTCTGCATCGCCATCAGGCTCATCGCGCACTGGATCTGCATCCGATACCGAGCCATTTCTTCCGTTTCTGGTTGTGGCTCACGACCGGCATGGTGACCAGGGAGTGGGCTGCGATCCACCGCAAGCACCACGCCAAGTGCGAAACCGCGGAAGATCCGCACAGCCCGCAGATCAAGGGCATCCGCAAGGTGCTGCTCGAAGGGGCTGAACTCTATCGGGTCGAGTCCCGGAACGAAGAGACGCTCAGACGCTACGGTCACGGAACCCCGGACGACTGGCTGGAGCGCAAGGTTTATCGTCATTCCGTCGCCGGTCTGAGCCTGATGCTGTTCATCGACGTCGCACTGTTCGGACCCATCGGGGTCACTATCTGGGCGGTGCAGATGCTTTGGATTCCATTTTGGGCGGCCGGCGTGATCAACGGGTTGGGGCACTACTGGGGCTATCGCAATTTCGACTGTGCCGACGCCTCGACCAACCTCGTCCCGTGGGGCATCCTGGTCGGCGGTGAGGAACTGCACAACAATCACCATAGCTTCGCCACCTCGGCAAAGCTCTCTGCCAGATGGTACGAGTTCGACATAGGCTGGATGTACATTCAGATCCTCGAAGCCGTCGGCCTTGCAAGAGTGCGAAAGGTGATTCCGAAGCCGCGCTTCGGCGAGGCCAAGAGCGTCCCCGACCTGGACACGCTGCAGGCCATTATCACGCACCGCTATGACGTGATGACCCGCTACGTCGCTTCGATCAAACGGATGTGCAGCGAGGAAATCGAAAGACTCGCAACGAATCGCGGCCTGAAGGTCGATACCAGGGCGCTGAGGCGCTGGGTATTGTCCGGGCAGGACGGCCATTTGCAGGAGGACGAGAGGCGACGCTTCGAGGTCGTTGTGAAGCAGAGCCCGGCCCTTGCCACGGTCGTCACTATGCGCCGGGAGTTGACGGCGATCTGGGCGCGGTCGAGTGCGTCGAGTGAGCAGTTGCTCCAGCAGTTGCAGGATTGGGTCGCACGTGCCGAGAAAAGTGGAATCGAACAACTGCAGGAATTCGCCATGCGGCTACGGCGGTATGCAGTCTGACCCCCCGGCTCAAGCCATGGGTAACATTCGGTGCGGCGTGCGGCGCATGTTCCGGATTGCGGAGCGATTCTAACGGCGTACTGCATCCGCCCAGCAGTTGGGTGTCTCGTAAAGGCGTACCCGTTCGAGTCGCAAATGATTTCCGTAGGTGTCCCGGTACAGCGGGTCGAGGATGCGGAAAGCGAGTTCCGCGAGGTTCTCGGCGGTCGGAATCACATCGACGACGACACTCTTGTGGTCCGGGATCGTCGCAAGAAAGTCGACGACCAACCGATCATCCCTGAAGACCAGAAACGCGTGATCCCATGGGTCGACGACGTATGCCTTCGCAATCGTCTTGACCTCTGCGAAGTCCATCACCATGCCGTTGTCGGGCCGACCGGCTGCGTCGATGATCTCACCGGCGAGCGTGATCTCGATCGTATAGCGGTGTCCGTGAAGGTGACGACACTGGCTGGCGTGATCGGGGATGCGGTGGCCTGCATCGAATTCCAGCTTGCGGGTGATGCGCATGTCGACGGTCCCGGGCCTTCGCGTTCGAGAGACCGGATTATAGCACCGCAGCCATACCGCGGCCCGCCTGTCCCGGGACGAACGGGAAGGGGGCCGGCTGGCGCGGGCCCCCTTGGCGCGCGTGTCGGGTCATCGCCGCTCAGCGTGAACTGCGTTCCTTGCGCTTGGCCTTGGCTTCCTTCTTGAGGGTCTTGAAGAGCTCCGGATTCGACGACTTCAGGAATTCCGCAACCTCGACATCCTCCTTCTTGACCTTGTTGATGTCGATCTGTTCGATATGCACCAGGCGAAGCAGTGCCTGGACCGGGCGGGGAATGTTGCGACCACTTTCATAGCGGGATCCGCCGCTCTGCGTCACGCCGATCTTCGACCAGAACTGCGACTGGTTCATCCCGAGCTTTCGCCGGATTTCGCGAACATCGATCTTTTCCGTACTTTTCATCGCCATCGTCCTTGAGGGTAACCATGCATGCTATGCGACACGCGTGGCAATTATGGATTGCCTACAACCTTAGTCATAGGATGAAGAAAGTATAGATCAGTATTCGTACCTCATACAACATCAAAACATGCCTGGCACGGCCTATTCATCGGGGGCATGTGACGGATTCCGCAAGCGGATCGTGCTAATTGTCACGGCGATCCTGATCATGCCGCCTGCCTGATCGAGATCAAGGGGCGCCCCGTGCTCTTCCACATTCGCAGCCAGTATGTGTCCCGGACCGGACTGTGACCGGTCCGGGAACAAGTGTCAGGTCGTGCGCATGAACCGCGAACCTGCAATTTCCGCCGTCTTTCGATAGAATTTCGCTCTTTATCCACAGTCACTTGGATTCTGCGATGGCACTGATAGTTCAGAAGTACGGCGGCACCTCCGTGGGCAGTCCGGATCGGATCAGGAATGTTGCGAAGCGGGTCGCAGCATTCCTGGAGTGTGGCGATCAGGTGATCGTCGTCGTTTCGGCGATGAGCGGCGAAACCAACCGCCTCATAGCGCTGACCAGGGAGGTCGCGTCCAGGGCCGATCCGCGGGAGCTCGACGTGGTGGTGTCAACCGGCGAGCAGGTGACCATCGGTCTGTTGTGCATGGCACTTCACGACATCGGCGTCAAGGCGAAGAGCTACACGGGCAGTCAGGTTCGCATCCTGACCGACTCGGCGCATACCAAGGCGCGCATTCTGAACATCGACGAGGCCCCGATCCGCAAGGATCTGGACAATGGAAGCGTGGTTGTCGTGGCCGGTTTCCAGGGCGTGGATGAGCAGGGCAACATCACGACGCTGGGCCGCGGAGGTTCCGATACCACCGCGGTTGCGCTCGCAGCCGCACTCAGGGCCGACGAATGCCAGATCTACACGGATGTGGACGGGGTCTACACTACCGACCCGCGAATTGTCCCGGAGGCGCGCAAGCTCGACAGGATCACGTTCGAGGAAATGCTCGAGCTCGCGAGCCTGGGCTCGAAGGTGCTGCAGATTCGCTCGGTGGAGTTCGCCGGAAAGTACAAGGTCAAACTGCGCGTCCTTTCGAGCTTTCAGGACGAAGGCGAAGGGACGCTCATTACTGTTGAGGAAGGCAACGATATGGAACAACCAGTCATTTCCGGCATCGCATTCAACCGCGACGAAGCCAAGCTGACCGTCCTGGGCGCACCCGACAAACCGGGTATCGCCTATCAAATCCTGGGTCCGGTTGCCGATGCCAACATCGACGTGGACATGATCGTCCAGAACGTCGGCCATGACGGTGCCACCGACTTTTCATTCACTGTCAGCAGGGGAGATCTGGACAAGGCAATCAAGGCACTCGAGGGTGCCAAGGCGCAGATCGGGGACCACGTGATCGAAACCGACAGTTCCATGGCCAAGGTTTCGGTGGTCGGCGTCGGCATGCGCTCGCACCCCGGCGTGGCGGCGAAGATGTTCCGCACCCTGGGAAGCGAAGGCATCAATATCCAGATGATCGCCACCTCGGAGATCCGGATCTCGGTTGCGATCGAGGAAAAGTATCTGGAACTGGCTGTCCGGGTGCTTCACAAGGCGTTCGGACTGGAGCAGGGTTGAGCCGTCGCGTTTGACCGGAAGGCGCGGAATCGCTATGATCCCGCCTCCAAAGGTTGGAGACGTGGCCGAGAGGTCGAAGGCACTCCCCTGCTAAGGGAGCAGACGGGCAAAACCTGTCTCAAGGGTTCGAATCCCTTCGTCTCCGCCACCGCACTACTTAACCCGCTGATCTAGCGGGTTTATTTTTGCCTGTCTTTCTTGTGTGTCCACTTGTGGGTCCCATTGGCGCTGAGACTCATTCTTGCCGGCGCCCACCTACCGGGGCGGAGCGGCACAAACGGCAACGCGCCGTCGACGAGTCCTGCGAGGCTGGTATACGACGAGGCTTGGATCTGGTCTTGCAGGCGGCGTTGACTCCTTTGCACTTTCAATGACGCGACCCGCTGCGTTTCGCACAGACTGCTAAAATGCGTGGAGAATCGCCTGACAGGCTCCAGCGCGCAATGTGCAAACGCGTTGCGGGCACTGCCGCTCCTTTCCGCCCAGAACTCGAGATGACTGCCGACG
>CAYOKH010000041.1:2298-17468 GCA_964404505.1 uncultured Azoarcus sp. | reverse complement strand
TCGCTGCAGCATGATCCTCCTCGCCGGCCGAGCGCAGGGCTGCATCGAGTGCCGTGCGTCGCGCTGCCGTGGTCTCGATCTCCGCGCGAAGGGCGGCAGGTTCACGCAGCCCCTCGGGGATGGCCTTGCGGTGGCGCGCGATCTCGGCATCGAGCACCGCGATCCGGCCCGCGATCGAGTGTTGCTCGGCCTCGAGTCGCCGCACCGTCTGTTCGGCACCCTCGATGCTGCGTCGAACCGCTTCGAGCGATTCCCGCACGCTGTCCGCTTCGGACGTCGCAGCCTCCGCTGCCGCAAACGCCTTCTCGAGTTCATCGATTTCGCCCGCCGTGCGCTCGCCGCCGTTCGCGCCCCTGAGCGCGGCTTCCACCTCATCGACCACGGCACGCCGGGATACCAGTCGTTTCTCCAGTTCATGTCGTCGCGCCAGCACTGTATCGCGCACGGCGGAGCCCTTGCGCACTGCCTCACGCGTCGCCCTGACCCCCGCCTCGGTCGCATTGGCAAACCCATCCGCACCGATGTGCGCGGGAAGCGGGTGATCGGTCGCACCACAGACAGGGCACGGTTCACCCGCGACGAGATTCGCCGCCAGTATTGCTGCCTGACCCGCCAGCCATTTCTGCTCCGACTTTTCCATCGCCTGTCGCGCAGTGGCCAGGGCGACCTCCGCGGCATGCTGCTCCACCTCGGCGGCAAGAAACTCGCGCCTGGCCGCGTCGAGCTCGGCGCGCGCACCGACTAGCCGCGCCTCCTGCTGCATGCGCAGGCGTGCGGCGTCGAGCCGATGGGTCAGCACCTCGCGTGTCGCCGCCGTCTCGCGCAGGACATCGAGTCGTTTTTCCCGCGCGATGTTCAGCTGACGGTGACGGTTCAGCTCGCCCGTAAACCGTTCGAGATCGCGCCGCACGTTCAGTAGTCGTTCATCCTCGGCATCGCGTGTGCGCTGTGCCTGTGCCAGCACACCCACCTGCTCCTCGAGCGCCTCGAGTTCGGCCAGCCTCCTCACACATGCCGCGCGTTCCGGCTCCCGGCACGTCTCCTCACCCAGCCGTTTCGCCGTCTCGGTACGTGCACGTTGCGCCTCGGCCAGTGCCCTCCGCGACATGGCAAGACGGTGCCCAGCCTGCTCGCATGCAGTGGCCGCCAGTTGCACAGCCTCCTCGAAGGGGTGCACCCGTTCTGCCTTACGCCCAAGGTCGCACTCGAGCCGCAGGCGTTCGACCTCGGGTTGCAACGCCCGCAGCCGCAGTTCTGAATCTGTCGCGTCAGCAAGTTCCCTGAGCGCCGCATCTGCGGCACGTCCGCGTTCGAGACATTCCCGCGTGGCCCGGGCCCGAGCGCGCGCCGCACTTTCCTGACCCTGCAGGGCCGACAATTCATCCTTGAGCGAAACGCGGTGCGCTGCAAGGGACTCGAGACTGTCCTGATCAGCTTGCTGCAGCAGCGTGTCACTCTGAAGTCTGATTTCCGCCGCGCGACTTTCGACCTCCCGCGCCTGACGCTTCAAGGCCTCGCCGAGCAGGCGGTAGCGCTCGGTCCGGAACAGTGACTGGAGAATCGCCTCGCGTTCATCCGAGCGCGCACTGAGCAGCTCCCGGAATCGTCCCTGGGGGAGGACGATGACCTGGCGAAACTGCTCGCTGTCGAAGCCCAGCCGCGTCCCTATCTCGTCCGTGACTTTGCCCGGCTGCGTCGCAAGGCTTGTCCAGCGCTCGCCGTCGAATCGATCCAGCTGGGCCGTCGCCGGGGCCTCGGTGCGACCGGTCCCGCGACGCTTGGCGCGTGTTTGTGCCGGTTTGCGCGTCACCCGGAAGCGCTCCGCGCCGAGCGCAAACTCCAGTGTGACCTCGGTGTCCAGGGTGGGCGCGGCATGATCGCTGCGCATTGCCCGCGGATCGCGCTCACCACCGGACGTATCCCCGTACAGCGCGAAGCACAGGGCATCGAGCAATGTTGTCTTGCCCGCACCGGTCGGTCCGTGAATCAGGAACAATGCACGCGCCCCGAAGCGCGTGAAGTCGACCGATTCGCGCCCCGCAAACGGTCCGAAGGCCTGCATCGTAAGGTGCAAGGGCTTCATGTCGATTCCCGCTCCTCGCGCAGCAATGCCTCGATCGTGACGTCTAACGCACGCGCGGCCGCCTCCACCAGTGGCTCGCCTGTCACTTCGCGGAAGAAGTCCGCAAACAGGACATGCATGTCGAGCTCGCGGTTGCTCGGCAGTACCCTGCCTTCGGCGCCGATCCCGCCCAGGACCGTACGTTCGCACCCGAGCGCATTCGGATACGCCTCGCGCAGGCGCGCCATGGGCTCGAGCAAGGCCCCTTTGTCGGTCAGGCTTGCGAACACGTAATCATGTCGCTGCGGATCGCTTCTGCCGGCTTCGATAAGCGCGAGCAACTCTCCGCCGATACGGCGCAGGTCGCGACGCGGGTGCAGCGCGATCCGCTCGATGGTGATCTCGCCCCGGGCACGCAACTCGACGAGCGACACGCCCTTCTCATGGCCGATCTCGGACAGGGAGTACTTGAGAAGCGAGCCGGCGTAGTTGACTGCCGCAGAGCCGACCTGCTGCGGCCGGTGCAGATGACCCAGCGCCACGTAGTCGAATGCGGCGAATCGCGATCCAGCCACTGCGCCGCTCCCGCCGACCGACAGGGGCCGCTCGGATTCGCTTTCGGCGCCACCGGCAACGAATGCGTGTGCCACCACCACGGATCTCATGCCTGCCGGGTGCCCCTCACGTATGCGGTCAAGAAGTGCTCCGAGTGCGGCATCATGATCGGAGAATTCCGCGCCCAGCGCATCACGAACCGCTGCGGGCTCCGCATAGGGCAGCGGGTAGACCGCGACCCGCCCCCATTCATCGTCGAAATACAGCGGGACGACACTTTTCCCGACCCGCCCGGCAATGGTCAGTCCGCGTGAGGCAAGCAGACGAGCGCCGAAGGCAAGGCGGTCGGGGCTGTCGTGGTTGCCGGCGATGACGACGACCGGCACTCCCTCGCCGAGCACGATGCGCGACAGGGTTTCGTCGAGCAGATTGACCGCATCGGGAGGAGGTACCGCCCGATCGTAGACGTCTCCGGCAATGAGCACCGCATCGGGGCGCGTTTCACGCACCAGGGTGACGAACTGGTCGAGGACATGAGCCTGATCGTCGACCAGGGACCGGGCATGAAGGATTCGGCCGAGATGCCAGTCGGCGGTGTGAAGCAGGCGCACTCGATGAACTCCGCGAAGGGGGGTCCGATGATCGACCGGATCATCCCCGCGATGCAAGCCCGGTGCGCGGCTCCCCGATGGTCCGCTGCGAACTCCGGCGTCGCATGCCGCCGTCGCCGCGTCGTCTACTTCGGATTCGCATGCTGCTCGAGATAGTGCTTGAGCACCAGCTTGAGCTTCGCCGCATGCTTGTGGTCGCCGCGACTGCGCGCCTCGGCGATGTCATCGGCGATCATGCGCTTGATGCGCATCTCGCCCTCGGGCGTATGCACCAGATAGCAGCCCAGTTCGACCGCAATCATCTCGGGCACATGCTCGTGTTCGGCAATCGCCAGGATTTCCTCTTCGGTCAGATCCGAGAGTTCGATGCAATCCTGTATCGTGAGCATGATCCGTACTCCTTGAAGTCAATTCCCGCATCGTCACGATTTCATTAGACACCCGGGCGACTGCGACCGTGTTGATCTCGCGCAAGAAATCATGCAGTGCAGCACAGCATGTGCCGTGACGGCTGCGTAACGAATTCCGGAACTCCGGGCCGTCTCAGGGTGCTGCCCGCGAAATCTCGTTGACCCAGGCCATCGACTCGATCTCGGCATGCGTCAGATCGTTCAGGCCGATGCCGTGGAACTGACCCAGAACCGCCGCAGCGTTCTTGCGGTCGGCCTGCTCCACATACTCGGCGAGCAACAGCAGGCGACCCAGATCCCCTTCCCGCCGCAGCAGCGCGGCGGAAATATCGTCCGCGATGCTGAAGTACTGGACGATCTCCTCGAGCGACATGCCGAAGAGCACATCGAGAAGGGAAATAATGCCCGTCATGAATGCGGCATCCGAGAACGCGGTCGAATCCCGCTCGAGCCCCGCCAGGATCTCCATCAGTCGCGCACGTCCGGCCGCAAGCTGCATCAACGGGCTCGGATATGCGGCCTCCGGATGGACCGTGAACAGCAGCAATTGAAGGCAGCGCCGGAGTTGACGCCGATCGACGAGCATGACCGCCTGGGAGACGGATCCGATCCCTCCGCTGCAACCGCTTGCTGCGGAGTTCACCAGCCGCATCAGACCTTCGATCAGCGCCGGATTTCCCCTGAACACCTCCTCGATCGTGTGCGTATCGGCGTCGCGGGCTACCAGATCCAGAATCTTCAACAGGCCGAAAGCCGACGGGTCGGTGCGCCGCGAGGTGAGCACGGACGGCCGGGCGAAATAGTGGCCCTGGAACAGATCGAAGCCGAGGTCCCTGCAATAGCGCGCCTGCTCCTCACTGTCGACCTTCTCCGCAACCAGTCTCACCGGCCAGCGTCGGAGATGCCCGACGAGGGTACGAAGCTGGTCCCTGTCGTGCTGCAGCAGGTCGATCTTCACGAAATCGACGATGTCGAGCAAGGGCAGATACGCATCACGGAACATGAAATCGTCGAGCGCAATCGAATAACCCGCAGCCTTGAGCTCGCGGCAGCGGGCGATCACTCCCTCACTCACTTCGACGGTTTCGAGCAGTTCGAGCACCACCTGCTCCCGCGGAAGCAAGTCGATCAGATCGCTGAAGAGCATTTCTGCATTGACGTTGATGAAGCCCCAATGCGGCCCAAGGACCGCGGATACCCCGATCTGTCCGAACGCGTGGGAGATCACGCTTGCCGTCGCATGCACGTCGTCGCTGACATTGCTCGCGTTCACCGGGCTTGCGCGAAAAAGAAGCTCGTATCCGACGAGCCGCTCGTTGCGATCCAGAATGGGCTGACGTCCGAGAAAGATCTCTTCAGCGTCCACGTTGAGACTGCTCCGGATTGTCCAGAATTGTTGTCATGCGCGAGACACGGCATGCACCGGGGCTCGAGGTCCCGATGAATTCTACTCGAACTGTCGAACTGCAAACGGAACGGAATTCACGCCAGGCCGCCGAATCTGCATTTTGGCAGACGGGCGGATCGAGCACCACGCGGGCCTTCATTCTACCGATCAGCCAGGCACTCGAGGATCCGGACTACGCCTTCCTGCTGGGCGTGCAATGGCACCCCGAGTTTCTCGTATTCATGGGCCGCCAGCGCAGTCTGTTCCGGACGCTGGTCGCCCACGCCAGGCACGTCATGACGCGCGACGGCGCTTGACGCATCGGGACCCGGCGGGTGGTCACAGCGGCCACACGATCAACAACATCGGGATGCCGATTGCGACCACCAGCGCCTCGAGCGGCAGGCCGAGGCGCCAGTAGTCGCCGAAGCGGAATCCGCCGGGCCCGAGGATAAGGGTGTTGTTCTGGTGTCCGATCGGAGTCAGAAACGCGCAAGACGCACCAATTGCCACCGCCATCAGGAACGAGTCGGCATTCACGCCAAGTGCGGACGCGGTGCCGATCGCGATCGGACACATCACCGCCGCAGTGGCGGCATTGTTCATCAGGTCGGAAAGGAACATCGTGACCACGAGAACCAAGGCAAGGCCCGCGATCGCATGCCCCTGAGCGACGCTATCGAGCATGAAGCCCGCGATCAGGTCCGCAGTCCCGGTCGCCTCCATCGCGCCGGCGACCGGGATCAGGGCGGCGAGCAACACGATTATGGGCCAGTCTATGGAATCGTAAACCGCCCGCGGCGGCACGGTGCGCAACGCCATTGACGCGAGCACGCCGAGGGCGAACGATATCGCCGCCGGCAGCAGACCGAAGGCTGCGCCGCCGACCGCAACGGCCATGATCCCGCTCGCTGTCAGCGCCCTGCGCCGGTCTGGAATCCGGAGATCACGTTGGGCAAGCGGAACGCAACCGTAGTCGGCTGCAAACTCGGCCAGCACCTCCGGAGCACCCTGCATCAGCAGCAAGTCGCCCGGCTGGATCTCGATGGTTCGCAGTCGCGACTTCGAGCGGATGCCCTTGCGCGACAAAGCAAGCAGGTTGATTCCGTAGCGGGTACGGAGGAGCAGTTCCATTGCCGAGCGGCCAACAAGTGCGGATCCGGGACGGACCACGAGTTCCATGAGCACGATGTCATCGGAGCGTGACGCCCCGTCTTCCTTGCCTTTCCCCTCGCCCTCGGCGTGCGCGGTGTCCGCCTCCTCGCCCCCGTGCTCGCGCCCGGACTGCCCTGCCTCACGGATCTCGCCCTCACGCTCATCGTTCGACGGGGCCGCTTCCTCGAGTTGCAGGCCCAGGCTGGAAAGCGCGCTCGCGAGAGTATCGACCTCGGCTTCGATGACCAGAACGTCGTCGGCCAGTACCTTGCGCCCTGCGTGCGGAGCGTTCACCCGCACCCCATTGCGCACCAGCCCGACAACCTGCGCGTCGGCTTCGTCCAGTTCGGCCTCGATATCACGCAGGGTCATGCCTGCGGCCTTGCTCTTGACCGGGACTCGAGCTTCGGTGAGGTAGGCACCGGTCTCGAATTCACCGGCACCCTGCTTCGTTCTTGCAGGCACCAGTCGCCAGCCGATCAGAGTAACGAAGGCAACCCCTCCGACGGCTACGGCCACACCGACCGGCGTGAAGTCGAACATGGCAAAACTTTCCCCGCTGCCCTGCGCGCGAAAACCCGACACGATCAGGTTCGGGGGCGTTCCGATCAGCGTCGTCATGCCGCCGAGAATCGTACCGAAGGCCAGCGGCATCAGAACACGTCCGGGCGGCAGTTCCAGGCGGTCCGCGAGTTGGACCGCAACCGGCATCAGGAGCGCCATTGCGCCGACATTGTTCATGAATCCCGACAGCAGCGCCCCCAAGCCGACAAGGGCGGCCAGGCTCAGTACTGGCCCTGCACTCGTCGGCAAGGCGTGGCGCGCGATGGCATCGACCGCGCCGGAGGCCTGCAGGCCGCGGCTCAACACGAGCACGCAGGCCACCGTGATCACCGCCGGATGACCGAAACCCGCAAAGGCGTCAATCGGTGCGATCAGGCCCGCGAGCACGGATGCCAGCAGTGCGCCGACAGCGACCATGTCGTGCCGCCAGCGTCCCCACAGAAACATCGCCATGGTCGCTGCCAGCACCACCAGCACCGCAATCTGTTGCGAAGTCATCTATCCGGCTCCCTGCATGCGCAGACCGTCCCTGACCGGGCGCTGCAGGCCCAAGGATGCAGGATGCTAGCACCGCAAACAATCCCCTGCCTACGCCGCACACGGGCGTAGATGGTCAGGCTGCAATGGAAAGAGGTGTGGGCTGACGAGGTGCCGGGTCGAGGAGGACTCGGGCGTCCGGATCATGACAACAGCGATCAAGCACCATGGCGACGTCCCCATCCTGACGCGATGGAAAGCCGTCCGGGCGGATGTCACGCCTGATTGAAAAGGCCGAGAGCAGCGAGGTGAGCCCCGAAAGTCGAGCCTACCGCCGGGTCCGAGCAGTGATTCGCCGGCGAGTGGTTCAGGCGGAGCGCCGCCGAATTACGGTCATGCCGAGCATCCCGAGCCCGATCAGGGCGAGCATGCCCGGTTCTGGAACCTGGAACAGTTCGACCTGTTGCAGCTGGCTCAAGTCCTCGGCGACCTGGAGCAACTCGCTTGGTGGCAGCTGGCTTGCAAGGTCATTGCTCGCCAGGCTGCCGGGCGATAGCGCCCCCAGCGTCAGCGCGAACACTTTGAGCTTGATATTGCCGCCACCCACCGGAACGTGACGGAACACTTCGAAAGTGAGCGTGCCTGTCGTGAAGTCGAAGAAGTCGCTGACGTCGAGATTCGTGACCTGGAAGGACCCGGCCTGCCCCGACGCCTGCAATTCCCCGCCCAGAAACAGCGAGATCGTGTCATTCTGTGCCGCCGCGTTGCGTGACACGTGGAAGTCGAGTGTCAGCAGCGCCTGATCGAACTCGCCTTCCAGAGACTCGGAAAGCGCCAGCGTGTGGGTGAAGGTCTTGCCCGAAGCGGTTATGTTGGGGCCGCCCGGCGAGTGCGTGAGCGAAACGGGCGCCGCCTGCGCGGCGGTGGTCAATGCCGTCAGCAGTGCGCCGGTCAGAATCAAGCCGAATGCTTTCACCGTGTAGCCCTCCAATTCAACGATGCGGCATACTTATTCGTCACATCATATAACCTTAGTGATATTACTTTCGCAAGTTTCGTACCACAACATCATATGCAAGTAAAATCAAAGTGCTAGCGCCATCAATGCCACCACCGCGATTTCAGCTGTAAGATTCTTCGACAGGAGTAATGGGGTTACCCGCGCACTTGTTCCCAATGCTCCGGTCGAGGGGTTT
Organism: uncultured Azoarcus sp.; assembly: GCA_964404505.1. GTDB lineage: Bacteria > Pseudomonadota > Gammaproteobacteria > Burkholderiales > Rhodocyclaceae > DAOMNN01. Next base: position 9,051 of record CAYOKH010000041.1, on the reverse strand, counting down.
CCGGGCGCTTGCCTTGCACGGAGCATCCGTCGCGTTTTTCGTCCGTCATGGTCTGATGGACACCAGTCGATCGACCGACTGCGTGAGCGAAACGGGCACCGCCCGTGCACCGGTCGTCAATGCCGCCGTCAGCGCGCCGGCCAGTACTGAACGGAATGCGTTCGCGATGCAGCCCCCTCAGTCGATTGATGTTTCGTCCTTCGTCGTCAAACATGGCCTCAAGGCTGAAGCACGAGACCCAGTGTGTCGGTGCGCTAACGCACGTTAGTCAAAGCCGCGGGCGACGTACCGAATCGACGCGGCCGGACGATCGATCCGAGTATGCGGCGGCTGCATCCGGGTGATGCTTGCGGTGAGGCCCCCAGCTGGGCCGCGACGATCGCCGGTCCGACCGGGTGTCGGATTTCTTTACAGCTCTGCGGTGACAGCGGGACAACCGTTCGTGACAAAACGCACACTGTGCTCCAATTAATTGAACAGATTATTGATTTTGTCGCCCAGAACGGGATGGCCGCGGCCAGACTTGCTTGCACTCACGCCCGAAACGCGGTAGGCCAAATCGGGGAGATCGAGTCGAAAGTGCGGATTTATCAGGGATTTTTACAGTTACGTCGAAAGGGATAACGCGGCAGCCCGAAACAGCCGTGAAAGGCTTGTACGCCGTGCCTTTTAAATACCTGGCACGACAATTGCTCAAACCGAATCAAGCATGCCATTCACGGTCGATCGTTGCTCCGATGCAACAAGACCCTCAAAGAAAATCATTGGGAGGACAACACTATGAAGACGACACGCAAGGTGCTCGCAGGCGCGATTCTGGCCAGCTTTCTCGGTGCGGCCCACGCAGTTCCGCTGGAGTTCTCGCAAACGATGACGTCATTTGACGGATCATTGGCGAACGCGAGCTCCACGCTCAGTTACACACATGACCTCACGCTGCTCGAGGTTCCGTACTCGTTCGCATTGCACGACTTCTTGAGCGGCAGCCTGCAGCTGACGTTCACCACGTCCGGCAACTCCGCCTCGGAAAGCGACACGATATCTGTGTTCCTTGACGGACCGGATGCCACCTTTTCTGGTACGGCCTCGTTCCTGAGCGGGGAGGCACTGAACATCACCTCGTACTTCGACGCCGAATTCGGAACACTGGGTGTCAGCATGAGCAGGGGAGCGAACCAGGGCAACATCTCGCTCACTCAGTCCGTACTGACGGTCTTCGCCGACCTGCGTGACACGGTGGTGGACCCGGGCGACGACAACGGGGTCCCCGAGCCCGGCACCCTGGCGCTGCTCGGCCTCGGCCTCCTCGGCGGAGTGCTCGTTCGGCGGCGCAAGGCCTGAGGAAACCCGCAGCATTTTTGGATACGCCTGCGCGCAGGCCCGACATGGGTCGGCGCGCGGGCATCGCCGCATGGATGGTGCTGTGAGTGCGTAACGAATCAGACGGTCGGGACGCACATCCCGGAAAGGATGGTGGCCGTTCTTAGAACCCCAACGCCAGCAGCCAGTAACCCGCAGCGAGCGTGCACAGCAGGGGCAGCCCGAAGCAGACCACCTTCGCCCCCGTGCCGGCATGAACGCCGAAGTCGTGCAGCATGTGGAAGATGCGAAGCGCCGCGAACCACAGGAACAGCACGATTACGGCGAATACGATGACCTTGCCGAGCCAGTGCTGCGCGAAACCCAACATGCGCGGATACTGCATCAGGTCCTGCGATACCAGTATTCCCAGAGGTGCGCCAATCCCCGTGACGAAAACGATCGACACGCCCACGAGGGCTGCGAGCATCCCGCCCGCGCCGAACAATGACCAGAAAATCGGATCGTTGGCGCGTTTCATGGCCTCACCCCCATCAGGATCACCAGCACAAGCAGATTCAGCACCACGGCCAAGATCACGCCCGTCCAGGTGATCGCGGGCTGCGGCAATGGCGAATCACCCAAAAAGATCGTCGGAATGGTCTTGGGCATGATCTTGAACCAGCTCCAGGTATGGTAGGCAAACACCAGAAGTATCAGGACGTGGAAACCCACGGACCACGGGCTCTTCAATGCTTCCAGCCACCCGTTGAACGCCGCCTCGCCCTGAGCGAGGCGCGCCAGTCCGACGAGCAGTATCACCGCATAAACGGCGACCAGCACCGACGTCATTTCCATTGCCATGTAGCGAATGAAATACGGATCCCGTGTCCACCAGTTGTCCATCGACCGGACATAGGGACGCCGCTTGCCCATCTGTGCGCTCATTTTCCCGCTCCTCGTGGCGCAACGAATCTCGTGAAGTAATCGATTGCGCTACCCATCTTGTTTTGATTGATCGCGAGGGCCGGGTCCACGCCCTTCGGGCAGACCTCGGAGCAGTATGCGACCGCGATGCACCCCCAGAAGCCGACCTCCGCGTGCCCCAGGTCCATGCGCTCGGCGCGCCCGCCGTCCCGCGAATCGGCGTTGTAGCGATGCATCAGGGCCAGGATACCGGGCCCCATGAAGCTGGAATCCAGTCCGTATTGCGGACACGCGGAATAGCAGAGCATGCAGTTGATGCAGCCGCTGAACTGGCGGAATTTCTCCAGCTGCGCCGGGGTCTGCCTGTACTCGCCCTGCTCCAGCGTACGCGGCTCCTTCGCAATGATGTAAGGCTTGATGCTCTCGAGTTTCTCGATGAAATCCTCGGCCACCACCACCAGGTCGCGCTCGATCGGGAAATGCTCGAGCGGCCCGACGCGTACCTTGTTCGGATAATAGTTGCGCAGGAACGTCCTGCATCCCAGCTTCGGCTTGCCGTCGATCATCATGCCGCAACTGCCGCAGATGGCCATTCGGCATGACCATCGGAAGCTGAGCGAACTGTCCAGATCGTCCTTGATGTACTGCAGCCCCTGCAGGACCGACCAGTCGTCCGTAAAGGGGACGGAATACGTCTGGTAGAAGGGTTCCTGATCCTGCTCGGGACGGTAGCGCAGTACTTCGATCTCGATTGTTTTTGTGCTCTCAGCCATTGCCCGCTTCCTTCTTCCTTTGCTCGTCCGCCGCGACGCCTGCCGCACCGTAAGCGCGCGTGCCCGGCTGGGACTTGGTGATGACTACGTCCTGGTATTCGATACGCGGCGGACCATCGCCCGTGTGGTAGGCCAGCGTGTGCTTGAGGAAATTGACGTCGTCGCGCTGGTCGTATCCGTCCAGCCGCTGGTGCGCGCCTCGCGATTCCTTGCGGTTCAGCGCCGAATAGGCAACCACCTGGGCCACTTCGAGCAGGTAACCGACCTCGAGGGCGCCCAGCCAGTCGCTGTTCCAGACGCTCGACTTGTCCTCGACGTCCAGATTCCTGTATCGCTCCCTGAGTTCGCCGAGCTTGTCGCAGGTCGCCTGCATTTCCGGGGCGGTGCGGTAGATTCCGCAGCCGCTTTCCATGCTCTTGCCCATTTCCCTGCGCAGTACGGAGTGCCTCTCCTTGCCGCCGGTTTTCGTAACCACGCCCTGCGCCCGTTCCTCCGCGGCCTGGGCCTGCTTTTCAAGCAGCGCCGACGGGCTGTTCTGCACCGATTTGGCGTAGGACGCGGCCTCGATGCCCGCCACCTTGCCGAACACGATGATGTCGACCAGCGAATTGGAACCGAGGCGGTTGGCGCCGTGAATGCCGTTGCTCGCGCATTCGCCTGCCGCATACAGGCCGGGCACGGGCGTAGCCGCCTTGAGGTTGGCGTAGATCCCGCCCATCGTGTAGTGGATGCCCGGCCGAACCGGGATGCACGCGTGCGCCGGATCGATTCCCATGTACTCCTCGGCCATCTCGTAGATCAGCGGGAGCCGCTCGCGGAGCTTCTTTTCGCCGAGATGCCGCAGGTCCAGGTGGACCGCTTCTCCATGCGGTGTGCTGATGGTCCGGCCCTTCCGCTCTTCGTGCCAGATCGCCTGGCTGAGGCGGTCACGCGGGCCCAGTTCCATGAACTTGTTGCGCGGCTTGTCTTCCGCGGGCCCCAGCCCGTAATCCTGCAGGAAGCGATAGCCGTCCTTGTTGAGGAGAAATCCGCCTTCGCCCCGACAGGCTTCGGTGAACAGCAGGCCGGTTCCGGGCATGCAGGTGGGGTGATACTGCATGAACTCCATGTCCCGCAGCGGCGCGCCGTGACGGTAGGCCATCGCCATACCGTCCCCGGTGACGATACCGCCGTTGGTATTTTCGCGGAACACCCTGCCGGCCCCGCCGGTGCCGAGGATCACCGCCTTCGCCTGTATGAACGTAAACTTCCCGGTCGCGACCTCGATCACCACTACGCCCTGGCAGCGGCCGTCCTCGACGACGAGGTCGACGCAGAAGTATTCGTCGAAGCGCTTGATCGAGGGGTACTTGATCGAGGTCTGAAACAGCGTGTGCAGCATGTGAAAGCCGCTCGTGTCCGCTGCGAACCAGGTGCGCTCGATTTTCATGCCGCCGAACGCACGCACGTTGATATGCCCGTCCGGCTTGCGGCTCCACGGGCACCCCCAGTGTTCGAGCTGGATCAACTCCTCGGCGCAATGGGCGACGAAATACTCGACCACGTCCTGATCGCACAGCCAGTCGCCGCCGCCCACCGTATCGTTGAAGTGATATTCGAGGCTGTCGTCATCACGCACCACGCCGGCGGCGCCGCCTTCCGCAGCCACCGTGTGGCTGCGCATCGGATAGACCTTCGAAACCAGGGCCACTTCAAGGGAGGGATCGGCTTCGGCGACCGCAATCGCGGCCCGCAATCCCGTGCCACCTGCGCCTACGATTGCAACGTCGGCCTTGAATACTTCCATGATCTACCCCTTCTCGAACGGCGGGTGCACAGCCCCGGCCTTGAGTCTACCCGTTAACCCGGCAATCGGTGGAAGATCCACCGCGCCTACCGAATCTGCACATAACTGATCTACGCCCCGTACCCGCGCCCGCTCCGCGATCGCGTCTGCGCCCGCCGTGCGTGACCGAGTGAAGCGATCGCTGCCGATTGCGCGATCGATGAACGAAAAGCACCCCAATCCATGGTTCCTCGATGGCGGCCGTCACACGCATCGTTGGCAAGCTCCCCGATACCAGTCGGCTGGCGCCTCGACTTCGCGCGGCAGCAGGCGATCGAGATTGTCCATCGTAGCGCGTCCGACATACTCGGTATGAGCGGCTGAGGAATCGGCTGCCTCGAGATAGGCGCGCGCAATCAGTCGGCCCAGCGGTTCCGGGTTATACAGCAGACGCTTGATGGCGAAGGGGTTGTAGGTCAGCGGATCATAGCCCGGCTTCAGATAGCCTTCGGTGATCAGCAGCCGTTCAACCGGCGTGCCGGGCTGGATGCCGATGAAGAAGATGAACGGAAGTACATTGTCGCGGCCGAACATCGCGTACAACTCGCTGATCTTCTCGATCGTCTTGCGCAACGTGTATGCGGTTTCGCCAGGCGCGTTCAGCGGAAGGTAAAGCTTGACCTTCTGGTTCGTGTAGCCATTGTCACGAAACATGCGGAACGCAGCCATCTGCTGGTCGAGGGAATAGCCCAGGGTCAGCTTGTCGATGATTTCCTGCGAGCCGGCGAATGACAGGTCGAGACTGCTGATCCCGCTTGCGAGCATCTTGCGTGCAATTTCCGGCGTCACGTGGTTGAGGCGCAGATAGCCCGACCAGCTGATGTCGAGCTTCCTCGCAAGAAGCTCGTCGAGAATGCGTTCGACGTGCGCCGTGCTCTTGCGCGTCGAGCAAAACTGCGCATCGGTGAACCAGATCTTGCGTACACCGTATTCGGTCCTGAGCACCTCGATCTCGCGTGCTATCTCGGCTGGTTCGCGGTAGCGCTGGCTGGCGCCCTCGATCTTGTTGTAGAGGCAGAAGTTGCACTGGAAGGGGCAGCCGCGCTTGGTGTGTACGCCGATATCGTCTCCAAGGTAGGCGCGAAAGTGCGGGAAGATCGACTCGATGTACTTGAAGTTGACGGCCGTGACTTGCCGCAGGTCGAAGGTCTCGCTGCGCGTTCGGTGCTCGATCCGGCCCGCATGATCCTTGAAATAGAACTCCCCGGCCGGCTGCGTGAACCCGTCGACGATCGAAAGCATCGCGTCCTCGCCTTCGCCGACGACGACGACCGTATTGGTTGGGCATTTCTCCGCTACATACTTGCCGAAGATCGACACCGCCGTTCCGCCGACCACGATGCGCGTGTCTGGCAGCAGGCGCCGCACCAGTTTCATGAAGCCGAAATTGCGTATGCGGTTGGCTGAGTAGTCGTAGATGATTCCGAAAGCGTCCCTGGCGGCTTTGAGCTTGCGCAAGGGATTCGGGGAATGGTCGAAATTCATGACGACGTCGAGCGCGTCGTCTTCCGGGTGCGGACCGAAGGATTGCATGTTGCGCCACGAGAAGGCGACGAGGCCAGGTTTCAGGTCGCGCAACCGTTGCTCGAGGATGCGCTTCCGGTCCCCCACAGGGACGAGTGCCAGATCGAGAAGATGCTGATCGATGTCCGGACGCTGCTTGTGAATGTAGTCCGCCACGTATATGACGCCACCCGGGTAGATCTTCCAGCACGGCAAACGAACGTAAAGGACGGATCGGGCTGGCTCGGACATCCTCTCTCCTGATTCGCGAAGTGCCGGTGTACGGCGTCACGCACGGTGCAGCACAAGTGCGCCCGCCAGCGCGCGGTAACTCCGGGACGAAGCAGGCCGCAGGATCTTACCTCAACTCGGCACTTCTCCGCCATTCGGCCCCGCACGAATTGTGGTTATTGGCGTGCAACTCGG
>CAYOKH010000041.1:0-2198 GCA_964404505.1 uncultured Azoarcus sp. | reverse complement strand
GCACTTCTCCGCCATTCGGCCCCGCACGAATTGTGGTTATTGGCGTGCAACTCGGGGCAACAACCGCAATTGCCAACAAAGAAGGGCTGTCACAGAGCGCAAGCATAAGCCATTGCTTTGTCACAGAAGTTCTCGGTCGCGGGGTCTGCTGTTCTGCCGACTCATGGAGCAGGCGATCCGCACACCGCGAGTGACCTGACCTGCCTGATTTCTTCGGACCGTTCATTCCTGGAGAATGGCCTCGGGTTGGGTGCCTGAGCGGACGAGTCCCACTGGGAATCGTTTCATGGCGGGGCGGCGTCCTAAGATACGCCTGTTTTTTATGTTACGTCCCCATTTACCGCCGGTCCATGTCCCATGCGTACCCGTGTGACGGACCCGTAAAGCCCGTCGCCTCCGGGCAAGCGTGCAGTTCCGGACACCTCCGCGAAAAGACGGGCGCCGAAGCGCCCGTCCCGTTCCGGCCGAGAGGAGAGTCGGTCAGAACGAGTGATTGATGCCGGCCAGGATGTTGCGGCTGGTATCGCCAGGGGAAGTGTTTGCGACACTGACAAAGGACGGCGAACGCACGGTCTGCCCGCTATCGTTGCTGATGTGGCCGTAACCGGCATAGAGGAGCGTGCGCTTCGAAAGCGAATGGGAATACGCGATGGCCCAGCTCCTTGCGTCGCCGTCGCTCGCATCGGCATTCAGACGTCCGTAGCCGACCGACAATTTGCCGGCCGCACTGACGGGCACCGTACCGCCGACATGCCACACCTTGTCGGAGTGCTCGAGGGCGGTCGCATTCCTGATGTGTTGATAGGAACCGGACAGCTTGAACGTACCGAAATCGTAGGAGCCTCCCAGATAGATCTCGCGCTTGTCCTTGTTGCCCGCCACTTTCTCTTCGTGGCCCAGGTTCAGGCTCACGGCAAGCGGTCCGCTCGCATAGTCAAAACCCAAGCCCGCAACGTCGCCCTTACGGCGATCATCGAGCTCATTGACCTCGTTGAAACCATAGATCGCATTGATCGCAAGACCGCCAAAATTCGGCGACTTGTAATTGACCGCGTTGTTGATGCGCGCTGCTCCGCCGGCCACCATTCTGGATCCCGCCTTGGCGGCGAGCACGAACTGAGGGCTGATCGGAACCGGCGTGATCGCGTCATACCTGAAGACATAGTAGCCCGGATGGTATTGACGGCCGAGACCGACAAAGCCGAAACCACCCTGCAGACCGACAAACTGCTGACGCGACAGGTTAGGGGCAGCCCCGAGGCCCGCATTCTGGTCGAGTTCGATCCCGTACTCGAGCGTGAACACGGCCTTCAAGCCGTTGCCGAGATCCTCCACCCCGCGGAAGCCAAGGCGCGAACCCGTCCAGCCGCTGCTCTGCACGCCGGTGAACTTGGCGCTTCCCGTCTTCCCGTGTGCGAAGAACGTGTCTACGACCCCGTACACCGTGACGTTCGATTGCGCCATGACGGGCGTGCCGCCGAGTCCGGCCACGACGAGGCCTGCTGCAACGGCGATATGACGTTTCTGCATTGATGTTCTCCTTTGGTTTCCGTTACTTGCTTATAGAAAGCATTGCCCTGATTGCGGCAATGCACGAACAACACGGTCGTGAATCAGGGACACCCTCCGGCTGTCGCGATCGGTCAGTGGGGGAATGGCGGTGGGAGCACTCCCGTCGCCGCACATGGAGGGGCAGCGCGATCGAGCCGGTGCGGACCGGTCGGAAGCAGATCACGCCTGCCGCCAATGTCTTGGTGCCCGCCTCGCCCCTGTTCATCCGAACAGACGCACCAGGAAAAGGCTGATCGACGGCACGAACACGAGCAGCAGCACGCGCAACGCGTCCGAGCAAAGAAACGGCACCACGCCGCGAAACGCGACGCCCATCGGCACATCGCGCGCGAGGCTGGTGATGATGTACATGTTCATCCCGACCGGCGGCGTAATCAGGCCGATCTCGACCACCGACAGCGCGAGAATGCCGAACCAGATGGCCTTCTCGGTGTCGCTCAGGCCGAAGAAGTCCAGTCCGATGATCACTGGAAAGAAAATCGGCACCATGAGCAGGATCATCGAAAGGCTGTCCATGATGCAGCCGAGCAGCAGCAGGATCACGATAATGCCGAACAGCACGCCCAACGGCGGCAGACCGGATTCGCTGACCCAGGCCACCAGTTCCATCGGCATCCGCGTGAGCG
>CAYOKH010000040.1:0-17519 GCA_964404505.1 uncultured Azoarcus sp. | reverse complement strand
CGACCAAGGCGAGCCAGGTATTCTCGACCGCCGACGACAATCAGTCTGCGGTGACGATCCACGTGCTGCAGGGCGAGCGCGAAATGGCCTCAGGCAACAAGAGCCTGGGTCAGTTCAACCTGAGCGACATCCCGCCGGCACCGCGCGGCATGCCGCAGATCGAGGTGACTTTCGACATAGATGCGAACGGCATTCTCCACGTATCTGCCAAGGACAAGGCGACGGGCAAGGAGAACAAGATCCAGGTCAAGGCGAACTCGGGCCTTTCGGATGAAGAGGTCGAACGCATGGTGCAGGATGCTGCCGCACATGCGGAGGAAGACAAGAAGTTGCATGAGCTCGTCGACGCGCGCAACCAGTGCGATGCCCTGATCCATTCGGTGAGGAAGGCGTTGGCGGAATATGGCGACAAGGTCGAAGCCGAAGAGAGGGGCGCGATCGAGAATGCCCTGAAGGAGGCGGAAGAAGCGCTCAAGAGCAACGACAAGGCGCAGATCGATGCCAAGAGTCAGACACTCGCGACCGCAAGCCAGAAGCTGGGCGAGAAGATGTACGCACAAAGCCAGGCCGAAGCCCAGCAGACGGCACAGGCCGGCGGTTCGGACACCGATACTTCAGGGGCGAAGACGGCCGATGCAGACGTGGTCGATGCCGAGTTCACAGAAGTGAAGGACAACAAGTAACACGACGAACCGGGATCGAAGAGTCGGGGGCATCGCCGCAAGGCGGGCTCCCGACTTTTTGCCTTGCGTGAGCGGAGGATCCCGACCCAGGACGGACAGATGGCCAAACGAGACTATTACGAAGTGCTCGGTATCAATCGCGATGCCGGTGCGGATGAGATCAAGAAGGCTTATCGCAAGCTGGCAATGAAGCATCATCCGGACCGCAATGCGGACAAGGGGTCCGAGGAGAAATTCAAGGAACTCAGCGAGGCCTACGAGATCCTATCCGATCCGCAGAAGAAGGCGGCGTACGACCGGTATGGTCACGCGGGCGTTGACGCGAGCATGGGGGGCGGAGCTGCCGGTGCACAGGGGTTCGACGGCTTTGCCGATGCCTTCTCCGACATCTTCGGCGACATCTTCGGCGGCGGCCGTGCCGGCCGCTCAAACGTCTATCGCGGGGCCGACCTTCGCTACAATCTCGAAATCAGCCTCGAGGAAGCTGCACGCGGCTCGGACAAGACGATCCGCATTCCGACCGTAGAGGAATGCACCGCCTGCCACGGCAGTGGCGCAAAACCCGGTACCCAGCCTCAGACCTGTCCCACCTGCGGGGGTGCCGGTCAGGTGCGGATCCAGCAGGGGTTCTTCTCGATCCAGCAGACTTGTCCGAAATGTCACGGCACGGGGCGGATCATTCCCGATCCGTGCAACAGTTGCGGCGGCGCCGGTCGTGTAAAGAGTCACAAGACGCTCGAGGTGAAGATTCCGGCCGGGATCGACGAAGGGATGCGCCTGCGCCATGCGGGTCACGGAGAGCCCGGCATCAACGGTGGCCCCCCGGGCGACCTGTACGTCGAGATCCGCATCCGCGCGCACCCGGTATTCAAGCGCGATGGCGACGACCTGCACTGCGAAATGCCGATCAGCTTCACCATTGCAGCACTTGGCGGGGAAATCGAGATACCCACTCTCGAGGGCATGGCTCGACTCAAGATCCCCGCCGAAACTCAGAGCGGAAGAGCGTTCCGGTTGCGTGGCAAGGGTATTCGCAACGTCCGTACGCACAGCCATGGCGATCTGATGTGCCACGTCGTGGTCGAAACTCCGGTCAAGCTGACCGAGCGCCAGAAGGAACTGCTGCGCGAATTCGAGGAGCTTTCCAGCAGTGACGTAGATCGCCACAATCCGAAAGCCAAATCCTGGATGGACAAGGTTCGAGACTTCTTCTCAGCCTGAGCGAGATGGCCCCGAGCAGCGCGAACTCGGGAAAAACATTCCTGTCAGGCGCGACGCCAGGTCGTACCCTGGGGCGTGTCTTCCAGCACCACGCCGGCTTCGAGCAGTTCCGCGCGAATCCTGTCGGCCGCGGCATAATCCCGGGTTTTCTTCGCCGTCGCGCGCTGATCGATGCGCGCCTCGATTGCGGCGGCGTCTAGCCCCCCCACTTCGGCTACGCCGCCCTGCAGAAATCGTGCCGGCTCGAGCTGGAGCAGACCCAGTACGCACGCGAGCCCCTTCAACTGGGTCGCCATTGCTGCCGAACCCGAACGGTTCGTCTCGTTCGCCAGGTCAAACAGGACCGCCACCGCCTCCGCCGTATTGAAGTCGTCGTCCATTGCCGACCTGAAGCGTGCCGCATGCGCTTCGTCCCACGAGACCGCGACGCCTTCGGCAGGCGGTACGTTCTTGAGCGCCGTGTATAGTCGCTTCAGTGCCTGGCGGGCATCGTCCAGATGCGCATCCGAGTAGTTCAACGGGCTGCGATAATGCGCCCGCAGGATGAAGAATCGCACCACCTCCGGGTCGTAGCGGGACAGGACCTCTCGGATCGTGAAGAAGTTGCCAAGCGACTTCGACATCTTCTCGTCATCGACACGCACGAAGCCGTTGTGCATCCAGTAATTGACGAAGGCATGCCCATACGCGCCCTCGGACTGCGCGATTTCGTTCTCATGGTGCGGAAACTGAAGGTCCTGGCCGCCGCCGTGAATGTCGAAATGATCTCCAAGCAGATCGGAACTCATCGCCGAGCATTCGATGTGCCAGCCCGGGCGCCCCTGGCCCCACGGCGACTGCCACTTGACTTCCTCCGGTTCGTCCTCACGCGCATGCTTCCAGAGCACGAAATCAAGGGGATCGCGCTTGTCACCGACCACATCGACGCGTTCGCCGGCACGCAGTTCGTCAAGGGACTTTCCCGACAGCTTGCCGTAACCTTCGAACTTGCGCACCGCGTAGCAGACGTCACGGTTTTCGGCGACGTAGGCCAGACCTTTTTCGGTCAGCCGCGAGATGATCGATTGCATCGTCTCGACGTGGTCGGTCGCACGGGGTTCATGGTTTGGTCGCAGCACGCCGAGCGCATCCGCATCCTCATGCATGGCAGTGATGAAGCGGTCCGTCACCGCACGAATCGATTCGCCACCTTCCTGCGCCCGCCTGATGATCTTGTCGTCGATGTCGGTGATGTTGCGGACGTAGGTCACGTCAAGGCCGCTCGCCCTGAGCCAGCGGGTCACGATGTCGAACACCACCATCACGCGTGCATGCCCCAGGTGACAGTAATCGTAGACGGTCATGCCGCACACGTATATGCGGACCTTTCCCGGTTCCATGGGTGTGAAGACTTCCTTCCTGCGCGTTAGGGTATTGTAGATGGAGAGCATGCGGGCACCCGATAAGCGATCAACGCGACGGGACGGCTGTCACGTCCGGTCCGGAATCTACGTGCCGACCAGCGCACTGTCCGCACCAATTGAATGCATGCGGCGCTCTTGCTAGAATCGGTCAGCTAAAAAGCTCGTTCCTGAAGGCGAGCGATGATAGCACACCCGAGGATGACGGCGTTTCCCGGAGCATGCGGAACGGGTACCTCGCCCTGACCTCACCACCGTCGTCGCTCCGCCGCGACCCGGCTCGCCGACTGGGCCAGCCGTAATCGGCGCTTGTTCATTCACCCAATCCAGGAACCATTTCATGAAGCACCTGCTCGCTGCCCTGCTCCTCTTCGCTTCGATCGGCCATCTCTACGCAGCCAACCCCGTGGTCGAGATTCGAACCAGTCAGGGGGTGTTCACCGTCGAACTGTTCGAGAAGGATGCGCCAATATCGGTCGGCAACTTCCTCGAGTATGTCAGGACGGGTTACTACGACAACACCGTCTTTCATCGTGTCATCGACGGATTCATGATCCAGGGCGGCGGATTCGATTCGCAGATGAGACAGAAGCCGACCATGCCACCAATCGAGAACGAGGCGCGCAATGGTCTGCGCAACGAACAGGGCACGGTTGCAATGGCGCGGACGCGCGATCCCCACTCGGCCTCAAGCCAGTTCTTCATCAATCTGGTCGACAACCGAGCGCTCGACCACCCATCGAACGACGGCTGGGGTTACGCCGTATTCGGCAAGGTCAGCAGCGGCTTCGACGTCGTGCAAAGCATCGGCCGAGTCCCGACGGACACGGTCGGCCCCTTCCAGAACACGCCGACGACACGGGTCGTGATCGAATCCATGCAAGTGGTCGAGGCCTTCGCCTCCGACCGGAGCGCCCGCTGATCACTTTAAGGAGTTTTCCATGTCAGTCAGACTGCACACCACACACGGCACCATCACGCTCGAGCTCGACGCCGACAAGGCACCCGAAACGGTCAGGAATTTTCTCGCCTATGTGGAGTCGGGTCACTACGACAACACCGTCTTCCATCGTGTGATCGACGGATTCATGATCCAGGGCGGTGGATTCGAGCAGGGAATGAAGCAGAAACCCACCGGCGAACCGATCAAGAACGAGGCCGACAACGGGCTTAAGAATCTCGCCGGTACCATCGCGATGGCACGCACTCAGGCGCCTCATTCGGCGACGGCGCAGTTTTTCATCAACATCGCAGACAACGATTTCCTGAACTTCCGCTCACCCGACATGCAGGGCTGGGGTTATTGCGTATTCGGGCAGGTCACCGAAGGCATGGATGTCGTCGACCGGATCCGCTCCGTGCGTACCGGATCCAGCGGGTTTCACCAGGACGTTCCGCTCGAGGACGTGGTGATCGAACGCGCCGAGATCCTCTGAGCCATGCGGGCCGGCGGCTGATCTGGATCGAGCGCCATTGGCGATGAGCGCGCTCTTCATCTCGGATCTGCACCTGTGCGACGAGCGGCCCGAGACCATCCGGGCTTTTCTCGCCTTTCTCGCCCAGCCGGCGCGGCAGGCCTCGGCCCTGTACATCCTGGGGGACTTGTTCGACTACTGGGCCGGCGACGACGATGAATCGCCGCTCAACGTCCTGATCGCGGACGCCTTGCGCGGACTCGCTGACAGCGGTGTCCATGTGTACTTCATGGCGGGAAACCGTGACTTCCTGCTCGGTGAGCGATTTGCGGCGCAGGCTGGCCTGACCCTGCTTCCGGACCCGTCAGAGATCACGATTGACGCGCGCACGGTGCTGATCAGCCACGGCGATGCGCTGTGCACCGACGATACGGCCTACCAGCAATACCGGAAGCAGGTCCGGGATCCGGCATGGCAAAGAAGATTTCTGGACCAACCTCTCGCCCGGCGCAAGGTGTTAATCGAAGACCTGCGCCGCCGAAGCACGCTCGCGAAGCGCGACAAGCCGGACGAGATCATGGATGTCAATCCGGACGCCGTCACCCGGTTGCTGCGCCGGCGCGACTACCCGATACTGATCCACGGCCACACCCATCGCCCCGCACGCCACCTTCACCTGATCGACGGGAAGTACTGCGAACGCTGGGTCCTGTCGGACTGGCACGACGATGCGCCCTATCTCATCTGGAACGACGGCGGCATCGAATCACGGCGTTTCCGACCACCGACGGATATGCCCTCTGCGATTTCGGCCCAAGGGCGGGATTGAACTGTCCGAAGGCCGCGGTGCTAAGCTGTCAGTCCCCGCGCCAGGTCATCCCGGATATCGCGGAACGATTCCAGACCGACCGCGATCCGGAGCAAACCTTCACTGATCCCGGCAGCTTCCCGGGCCTCCTTGGTCAAGCGGCCGTGCGTCGTAGTAGCCGGATGAGTGATCGTCGTCCGCGTGTCGCCCAGATTGGCAGTGATCGAGATCATGTGCGTCGCGTCGACAATCCGCCACGCCTCCTGCCTGCCGCCGTCAACTTCGAAACTGACTATTGCACCCCCGAGCCGCTGTTGGCGCATTGCCAGTGCATGCTGCGGGTGCGAAACAAGCCCCGGGTAGTGCACCCGGGCGATGCCGGGCTGCGCCTCGAGCCATTCTGCGAGCGCGAGCGCGCCTGCAGACTGGGCCCGCATTCTGATCGAGAGCGTTTCCAGCCCCTTCAGAATCACCCATGCATTGAATGGCGATATGCACGGACCGGCCGTGCGCAGGAACTTGAAAACCTCGTCCATCACCGGCTTCGATCCGACGACCGCCCCTCCGAGCACGCGTCCCTGCCCGTCGAGATACTTCGTTGCGGAATGGACGACCACGTCCGCCCCCAGATCGAGTGGTCGTTGAAGCGCCGGGGTGCAGAAGCAGTTGTCTACTGCCAGGAGCGCCCCAGCCCCCCGCGCAATTCCTGCCACGGCAGCTATATCGACCACTTCCGTCAGCGGGTTCGACGGCGTTTCGACGAAGATCAGTCTGGTGCGGGGACGGATCGCCCCCTGATAGGCCGCAAGGTCGGTCGCCGGCACGAACGTCGTGTCGATCCCGAACTTGGCGAAGATACCTCCGAACAACTGCTGCGTTGCGCCGAACAAGCCCATGGATGCAACGACATGATCACCCGACTGCAGAGTCGCCATGACCAGCGACAGAATGGCCGACATTCCGGAGGCGGTCGCGATGCACACCTCGCCCCCTTCGAGCGCCGCCAGACGATCCTGCATCATCGTGACCGTGGGATTCGAGAAGCGCGCATAGACATTGCCCTCCTCCGCACCTGAAAAGCGGGCAGCCGCCTGCGCCGCATTGTCGAACACGAAGCTGGACGTCAGGAACAGTGCCTCGCTATGCTCGTTGAACTGGCTGCGCGATGTCCCGGACCGAACAGAAAGGGTGTCGAAATCGGGCGGTATCATAAGTTTTCGTCACCCACCACAAGATTCAGGTCGAGTTGCGCATCATTTGCCTCGTCGCCCCCCGATGCGCCGTGTTCGCCACGAAGGTTCTCGACACTGAACAGGTACTCGTCGGTAATGTCGCCCGTCACGTAGATGCCGTCGAAACAGGATGTCTCGAAAAAGTTGATCGCAGGATTGAGCGCACGCACTGCAGCCTTGAGATCGTCTAGATCCTGATAGATCAGGCCGTCAGCGCCGATCTCCCTGCAGATCTCGATCTCGTCGCGTCCGGCCGCTATGAGTTCGCCACGCGTTGGCATGTCAATGCCGTAGACATTGGCGTAACGAACAGGCGGGGCTGCCGACGCCAAGTAAACCTTCTCCGCTCCGGCCTCACGCGCCATCATGACGATCTCGCGGCTGGTCGTTCCCCGCACGATCGA
Organism: uncultured Azoarcus sp.; assembly: GCA_964404505.1. Classification (GTDB taxonomy): domain Bacteria; phylum Pseudomonadota; class Gammaproteobacteria; order Burkholderiales; family Rhodocyclaceae; genus DAOMNN01. Next base: position 10,356 of record CAYOKH010000040.1, on the reverse strand, counting down.
GTCGTCGACGAGCAGCACCTTCTTGCCCCTGAACTCCTGAGGAATCGTGTTGAGCTTCTGGCGCACCGATCGTCGGCGCACCGACTGACCGGGCATGATGAAGGTCCTGCCGATATAGCGGTTCTTCACGAAACCTTCCCGGTATGGAAGTCCCAGGCGATGGGCCATCTCCATTGCGGAGGGCCGACTCGAATCCGGGATCGGGATCACTACGTCGATATCGATCTGGGCACGTGTGCGGCGGAGTTTCTCGGCGAGATATTCCCCCATCTTCACCCGCGATTCGTAGACCGAGATGCCGTCGATGATCGAATCGGGTCGCGCAAGATAAACGTACTCGAACATGCACGGAGCCTGTATGGTCTGCTGGGCGCACTGACGACTCCTGAAGTTTCCTTCGGTATCGATCAGGATTGCCTCACCGGGGGCGACATCCCGTAGCATCCTGTAGCCGGTCACATCGATCGCCACCGATTCGGAAGCGACCATCCAGTCGTACCCCTCGGATGATTCGTTCCGTCCCACCACCAAGGGGCGAATTCCGTGCGGGTCGCGAAACGCAAGCAGGCCGTAACCCGAAATCATAACCACTGCCGCGTATGCTCCACGGCAGCGTCGGTGCACGTTGGCAACCGCCCGGAACACCGCCTCCGCGTCGAGCTTGAAACCGTTGCTTGCAGCCTGCAGTTCGTGGGCAAGGACGTTCAGCAGAACTTCGGAATCCGAATTGGTGTTGATGTGCCGCAGATCGGACAGGAAGATCTCGCGCTTGAGTTCCTCGGCGTTGGTCAGGTTGCCGTTGTGTGCGAGGAGCAGACCGAAGGGCGAATTCACGTAAAAGGGCTGGGCCTCGGCAGGATTGCAGGCCGAACCGGCAGTCGGGTAGCGCACGTGACCAATTCCCCAGTTCCCCACGAGGTTGCGCATGTTCCGCGTTCTGAACACATCGCGTACCAGCCCCGGGCCCTTGTGCAGGAAGTATCGCCCGCCTTCCGAAGTGGCAATCCCGGCCGCATCCTGTCCGCGATGCTGGAGCACCTGGAGACCGTCGTAGAGCAACTGATTGACCGGGGTCGTCGACACCACCCCTATGATTCCGCACATGGAATGAACGCCTATCTGAAACGAATCCTCTCGGCCACCGCATCGGGGAGCCACGGTTTGGCAGCCACCACCGCCGTTTCCAGCGGTGGCGCGAACAGGGACTCGGCCCACCAGGTCTCGCGCACCACACCCGTCATGCCACCCACCAGTACCAGCACAAAGGCTATCGCGACACCCCTCGCCAGACCGAAAAGCGTGCCGAAGAAACGATCCGCCGGCCCCAGCCCGGCCGCGCGGAGCAACTCCCGCAGGAGAAACCTCAGCACCGCGGCAATCAATAGTACGCCTACGAAGACCAGTGCAAAACCCGCAACCTGGCGCCATGCAGCCTCGCTTATCACGCCCGCGAAAAGACCCGCCGCCTCACCCGCATATACCCACGCAGCGCCCAGCGCCACGACCCAGGCCAGCAGGGCAATCACTTCGCTCACCAGACCCCGCCACAATCCCACCGCCGCCGACAACACGAGCAGACCCAGAAGAACGTAATCGAATACCGTCATCGTTGCGGTCAGCGGGAGGCAACGACACCGTCTATCCCCGCGGATGCCAGCGCTTCGGCCACCTTCTGGGCGTCGTCACGCGTCGCGAACGGACCCACCCGCACACGCGTCACCGTCCCTGCTGCCTCCGTGTAGGCCGAGTAACCCCGCGCCTTCAGATCCGCGCTGAAGGATACGGCCTTCCCCGCATCGCTGAACGCCCCGACCTGGACGACGAATCCCGCGTTCGCCGTCGCCACACTATCTGCACGGCCCTCCAGAATCGCCTTGACCCGAGCAGCCTCGTCCTCGGCCGCGGCCGATCGCGACGGACTCGCTGCCCGAGCTGACGAGGGAGCAGCCGCCTCTGCGGGCGTCTTCGGTTGCGGCGGCTTCGTCGCTTGAGAGGACTGTTCGGGGGGAGCGACAGCAGCGACCGGGGAAACGGCCGACCCTTCGGCGGAAACATCCACTCTACCTGTCGGCGGCTGCTCCTGCGGCGCAGGTGCGATCCCGGAATCCGCGACCCGGGGGCGTCCCGCGATCGGGCGCGCCTGACGGCTGTCCGCTTCGCGATCGGGAATGGTCACCTGAATGTCGCGCACGGGGAACTGTGGTTCGTCGTCCATGACCATCGGCAGGATGATTGCCGCAAGGAGGGCAAGCGCAGCCGCACCGACCAGGCGGCGCCGGGAACGCTTCCTGAGTTCGAGGTTGTCGTTATCCGTCACGCAAGGACCTCGCTCCTGCCAGCACTTCGCCCACGGTCACGAAGGAACCGAAAACTATGATTCTATCACTCTCGTTTGCCTTCGCCCGCACCGCCGCGTAGGCCTCTGCGGGACTGCCGAAGCACGCGAACTCCGCGGAAATCCCTGCCTTCTCCAGTCGGGCACGCAAGGCCTCGGACGAAAGCCCCCGCGGTCCGGGTAGCGATGCCAGAAACCAGTGATCGATGCGACTGCGCAACAGCGAAGCGATCCCCTCCACGTCCTTGTCGCCGTAGACACCGAAGACGGCCCACGTTTCCGGATGGAAACCCATATTCGACAGATTCTCGGCGAGCACACCGGCGGCCTGGGGATTGTGTGCGACATCCAGCACCACTGCGGGCCTCCCCGGCAGGACCTGAAAACGACCCGGCAGGTCGACCGTCATAAGCCCCTGACGCACCGCCTGCATGGATACGGGGATTCGTTCCCTGAGCAGTTCGAGCGCGGTCAGCACCGCCGAGGCATTGAGCAGCTGGTTCGCACCGCGCAGCGCCGGGTAGGCCAGTCCGCCGCGACGCAGCAACGTGCCCTGTGCGGGCACGTCCTCATAACGCCAATAGCCCCATTGCTGCCGATCGCCGCCGAAGCCGAAATCCCGCCCGCTCACCCAGAGGTGCGCGCCGACTCGCTTCGCATATGCAAGCACACTTGCGGGTGGCTGCGGATCACCACAGATGGCCGGTCTTCCGGAACGAAATATGCCCGCCTTCTCGAAGCCGATCCGTTCACGCGTATCACCCAGATAGTCGATGTGATCGAGGGCAATACCGGTCACGATCGCGCAGTCCGGATCGATCGCATTGACCGCGTCCAGGCGCCCGCCAAGACCAACCTCGAGGATGATCACATCGAGCGCCTCGCGACAGAAAATGTTCCATGCGGCCAGGGTCCCATGTTCGAAATACGTGAGCGCGACACGCCCGCGGGAACGCTCGACGGCGTCGAAGGCACTGACCATCGTCGCATCGTCAACATTGCGTCGGTCGATGCGCACGCGCTCGGTGTAGCGCACCAGGTGGGGAGATGTATAGACGCCGGTCCGGAACCCGGCAGCCCCGAGAATCGACTCGAGCATCGCGCACACCGAGCCCTTCCCGTTGGTTCCGCCGACCGTGATCACGATCGCAGCGGATCGCACCGCCAGCCGGTCGAGGACTTCCTCCACCCTCTCCAATCCGAGTCTGATCTGGTTGCCATGACGTGCCTCGAGCAGCGTCAGCCACCCATCCAGGCTGGTCGGCAGGGACATGCGGGCATCTTCCGTCAAGCTTCGACGACCGTCTGACGGGTCAATAGACCAATCAGCAGCGCAAGCCTGTTGCGCAGTTCGCGTCGGTCCACGATCATGTCTATGGCACCTTTCTCAAGGAGAAACTCCGACCGCTGGAACCCGTCCGGAAGCGTCTCGCGCACGGTCTGTTCGATGACGCGCGGACCGGCAAACCCTATCAGCGCGCCCGGCTCCGCAATGACCACATCCCCCATGAACGCGAAACTCGCCGACACGCCGCCCATGGTCGGGTCGGTCAGAATGGTGATGAAGGGCAGCCTGCGCCGTGCGAGGCGTGTGATGCCAGCCGTTGTCTTGGCCATCTGCATCAGCGAGAAAAGGCCCTCCTGCATACGCGCCCCGCCCGTCGCAGTGATGCAGATGAACGGGAGCCTCTGCTCCTCTGCCGTTCGCACGCCGCGCATGAAGCGTTCACCCACGACCGACGCCATGGAGCCGCCCAGGAACTCGAACTCGAAACAGGCAACGACGACGGGGGTGCCATGAATCGTCCCCTGCACGACCACGAGTGCCTCGGTCTCACCTGTTTCACCGGTCGCGGCAGAAAGACGCTCGGTGTACTTGCGCGAATCCTTGAACTTGAGGGGATCGACCGGCACCACCGAGGCGCCGATCTCGACGTGCCCGTTCGCGTCCAGCAGAAGGTCGAGCCGTGCGCGAGCGCGCAGCCGCTGGTGATGTCCGCATTTCGGACAGACGGCCTGATTGCTCTCGAGGTCGGAGCGATAGAGAACCGCCTCACAGGCGGGGCATTTGCTCCATAGCCCCTCCGGAATGGACTTGCGTACCGAAGATTCGCCCTTCTTGATCCGTGGGGGGAGGAGCTTCTTCAGCCAGCTCATCTCAGTCCTCCCTCGATGCTGTCGAGTGCAATCCGGATGCCCGAAACGAAAGCCCGCACGTTGGCCGTCAGCTGCTCCCGGGGGCTGTTCTCGATCTCCTCGATGATACGGCTGCCGATCACCACGGCATCGGCGACTTCGCCGATACGCCGGGCCGATTCCGCATCACGGATCCCGAATCCGACCCCGACGGGCATCCCGACCCGCTCCCGGACTCGCGGCATGCGCGCTGCGATCTCGTCGAAGTCGAGTGTCCCCGAGCCCGTGACGCCTTTCAGTGAAACGTAGTAGATGTAGCCGCTGCCCGCCTTGGCGACGTCGTCGAAGCGTTGCTCGGACGAGGTCGGTGCCAGCAGAAAGATCGGATCGAGCCCGGCACGTTTCGCCTCCTCGGAAAAGCTCCGGCATTCCTCCGGTGGATAATCGACGATGAGCACGCCATCGACACCTGCTGCCCGGGCGCCACGCACGAACTCGCTCACGCCCATCGCCTCGACCGGATTCGCGTATCCCATCAGCACCACCGGTGTGTGTCCATCCGTGTCACGAAACGCCGCCACGATCCCGAGAACCTTGCGCAAGCTCATGCCATGCGCGAGCGCCCGTTCGGAGGCGCGCTGGATCGTGGGTCCGTCGGCCATCGGGTCGGAAAACGGTACGCCCAGTTCGATAATGTCCGCACCGCCTTCGACCAATGCATGCATGAGAGGCACGGTGAGTTCGGCCGAAGGGTCGCCCGCAGTAATGAAGGGGATCAGCGCCCGCCGGTTGCGGCTCTTGAGTTGCTCGAAAATGGACTGGATTCTTGACATAAGGTGTAGGCGAACGGCCGGAATACGCCCCGGCGCAGGATTCAGAACCGGATTCCGGACTTTTCGGCGACGGTGTGCATGTCCTTGTCGCCCCGACCGGACAGATTGACCAGCAGGATGGTGTCGCGAGGAAGCGTCGGGGCGAGTCGCGCTGCGTATGCGAGCGCATGAGCGCTCTCGAGTGCGGGAATGATCCCCTCCAGTCGGCACAGGTCATGAAACGCCTGCAATGCCTCGGCGTCCGTCACGCCGACGTACGCGGCCCGCGCGCTGTCCTTCAGCCACGCGTGCTCGGGACCTACCCCCGGGTAGTCCAGCCCTGCCGATATCGAGTGCGTCTCGATGATCTGCCCGTCTTCATCCTGCAGCAGATAGGTACGGTTACCATGCAGCACCCCGGGACGGCCCGCCGTGAGGCTGGCCGCATGCCTTCCGGTGTCCAGGCCCTCTCCTTGAGCCTCCACGCCGACAAGGCGCACACCCGGAACACCGATGTAGGGATGGAAGATCCCCATCGCGTTAGAACCCCCACCTACGCAGGCAATGACGTAGTCGGGCTGACGACCCGCGACTTCCGGCATCTGGTCGATACATTCCCGGCCGATGACCGACTGGAAATCGCGAACCATCATCGGATACGGGTGCGGTCCTGCAACCGTTCCGATGATGTAGAAGGTGTCGTGCACATTGGTGACCCAGTCGCGCATCGCTTCGTTGAGCGCATCCTTGAGCGTGCGCGAACCGGACTCCACCGGTACGACGGTGGCGCCTAGCAACTTCATGCGGTAGACATTGGCCGCCTGGCGCCTGACATCCTCGGATCCCATGTACACGACGCATTCCATGCCGTAGCGGGCGGCGACCGTGGCGGTGGCCACGCCGTGCTGGCCGGCACCGGTCTCGGCAATCACGCGCGGTTTGCGCATTCTGCGCGCCAGCATGGCCTGACCGATGCAATTATTGACCTTGTGCGCCCCGGTGTGGTTGAGATCCTCACGCTTCAGGTAGATCTGGGCACCGTCGAAGCGCTCGGAAAGACGGCGCGCGTGATACACAGGGCTCGGACGCCCCACGTAATGCTTGAGCTCGTACTCGAACTCCGAAACGAACTCGGAATCATTGCGGCAGGCCTCATAGGAAATGCGCAATTCCTCGATCGCAGGAATCAGCGTCTCCGCGACAAAAACACCGCCATAGGGGCCGAAATGGCCCCGACTGTCCGGAAACGTATAGGGTGAATCAGCCATCCGCATGTCTAACTCCAGCGACGAACGCCGCAATTCGTGCCGCGTCCTTGATGCCCTTTGCCGACTCGACGCCACTCGATACGTCAACCGCCCAGGGCCTCACACGACGAACGGCTTCAGTCACGTTGTCGGGATCCAGCCCACCCGAAAGGATAAGGGGTCTGTCGAGACCGGCGGGAACAAGACGCCAGTCGAAATTCGTTCCGCCACCGCCATAACCGTCGACAAAGGCATCGAGCAGGATGCCGGAAGCGGCCGGATGCAGGGAACAGAATTCTACCAGATCAGTGCCCTCCTGCATTCGTGCAGCCTTGATCCAGCGCCGTCCATAGCGACTGCACTCTTCTTCCGTCTCGTCGCCATGAAACTGCAGCAACTGTAGTGGCACCTGGGCCAGTACCGCCCGAACGAACGTGGGGTCGGGATTCACGAACAACCCGACCGTAGTGACAAACGGTGGCACCAGGGCCGCCAGCTCTTCCGCCCGTTCGGCAGGTACGTAACGCGGACTCGGCGGATAAAACACCAGTCCGATCGCATCAGCGCCGGCATCGACTGCGGCCTGGACGTCACCTGGCCGGGTCAGGCCGCAAATCTTGATACGGGTTCTGCGCATGGATCAGACGAGCGGGATTCGGGGCATCGCGATGATACGCCCATCGCCCGGCAGCGGCCAGCGAGACGGGTAATCCACACCGCACAGATAGAGCCCGTCGGCAGGAAAGGTCGGGGCAGCATGGCGACGGTCCGCGCCCGCCAAGAGCTCCGCCAGCCATTCGGGCGGATACTTGCCCTTGCCCACATAGACCAGTCCGCCGACAAGGTTTCGTACCATGTGGTGCAGAAAGGCATTGGCATGAAAATCGAACATGACATAGTCGCCCTCGCGCTGGACACGTGCCTCGTGCATGATCTTCAGCGGGGTCTTCGCCTGGCACCCGGCGGCACGGAAGGCAGAAAAATCATGCGTTCCGACCAGGTGACCGGCCCCCTCGACCATGCGCGCCTCGTCGAGGGGGCCGTGAAACCAGCCCACCCGACGCGCCAGCAAGGCGGGCTTCACCGACGCATTGTGCACGATGTAGCGATAGCGTCGTGCCATCGCGCTGAACCGGGCATGAAACTCGTCGTTCAGCGGCATCGCCCAGCGTACGACCACCGGTCTCGAAAGGCGACTATTGACGCCACGCACCCAACTCGTGTGGGGCCGCGACGCGAACGTATCGAAATGCACCACCTGAACGGTGGCGTGAACACCGGCATCGGTGCGGCCAGCGCAGTGCAGCCGAACCCGGTGTCCGGCAATCGCTGCTATGGCATTCTCGAGATGGTCCTGGACGGTGCGCCCATGACGCTGACTCTGCCAGCCTTCGAAAGCATCGCCGGCGTACTCGACACCCAGCGCCACCCTCATGCCAGCAGCCTCAGCAGCAGCAACGCGACAAGGATCGCAAGCGCGGCGTCAAGCGGCCCAAATCGCTCCTGCACGATCGTGATGGGATCGTGCAGATCGTTCGAGTCGTCCCTGAGCCACGTCTGCCAGCTTCGCGGCAACTCGGCATCGACCAGACGCAATACGAGCAGGGTTCTTACCGCAACTCGGGCTGCCGGAAAACCGATCCTCTCGAACGGGCGCAGGAGCGCATGAATAGCTCCCACGAGCCGCGCAGGGGGGAGATGCTCCATCAGCATGGCCACACAGAACACCACTGCCATTACACGCCCCACGTGCTCGAGTGCGAGTTCGATGCCCTCTCGCGAAGGACTCAGACGTGGCCAGTCGACCAGAACCACTTCGCCCGGAGTGAAGCCTGCAAAAAGCACCACGATTGCAATCAGGATGAACCGGATCCGCTTAAGGAGGCGCCAGCACCTGCGCGGCGCGTAAATGACCGCAGCCACTGCGCAAAATCCGACGGCGGCCAAAAGTAACTCGTAGTCGAGGACCTGGAGCACCGCCACACCGATCAACCACAGCATGATCAAGAGACCGGAATGCATTGCATCACTTCATGCACGTGAAACCAAAAAGCCCCGGGACCATGCCCGGGGCCTGCACTGGCGCTTCTTCCTCAGCCGAGCCTCTCGAGCAGGCGGTTTGCCGCTTCACGTTGGGCAGACGTCCCCTCCCGCAACACCTCTGCGATGAGTTCGCGCGCACCTTCCTTGTCGCCCATCTGTTCATACGCGCGCGCAAGGTCGAGCTTGGTTTCCACCTCCTGGAGCACCTCCGAGGCCGGGAGCGCCTCGTCCTCGGCCGAAATATCGGGTGCCGCCGCCGCTTGCCCCCCCGAAGCCTCCTCGGGCAGTTCGAGATTCAGATCGATATTCGAAAGGTCGAGCGGGGGTGCCTCGCCACCCGCATCCGAAGTCGTACTTTCGAGGTCGAAATCGAAATCGAGCAGACTGTTGTCAAAACCGGTCTGCTCGAGGTCCACTACCGACGCATCCTCGGCACCCCCAAGGTCCCCGTGGTCGACCAGGGTCGTGGTGAGATCGATGTCGTCTCCAGACGATACCGTGACGATCTTGTCGGAACCCCGCTCATCCCCTGCTCCAACACCGCCGGCATCATCCGGTTCCTCCTCGGACAGGGCACGATACATCTCGTCACCAACCAGGGTTGCGTCCATTGAAGGCGCATCGCGGGAGCTTGTCAGATCCGCAGGCGGGGACTCGCCCATGGCATCCGGGAAGACGTCAAGTTTGACCGCCACGGCGTCCGTCGGCACTGATGCAGGCCGGACGTCCTCGCCGATATCAAGATCCAGAATGAGGTCACTGCCACCCCCTTCACCTTGCGATCCTTCGTCCGGGGCATCTCCGGTCACGGATTCCACACCCTTGCCTTCCTCGCCTTCCGCGCCGCCAACATCAAAGTCGAGTACCGAAAAATCGACTCCGGACGCCTCAGCCGGATACTCGTCATCCCGCACGGGGGTGGCCGGGACTGAAGTCGTGAAGTCCAGGTTCTCAAGCTTGCTGAGTGGAGCCGTATCCGCATCCACATCCGATTGTCCGGGCGCCGCATCCGAAGCGGCAAGACCTGCAGCAGCAATACCCGCTCCAACGCCGACCGTCCCATCACGTCCCAAGGTCCCCCCGCCCTTCCCGGTCTCGGTCGGAGGGCCGGTGCGCACCGCCTGGGCAGCGGCTGCCTTGACCGCATAGAGCGGATTCTCCGGATCGACCTTGCGACCCATCTCTGCCGCCCTGATCCAGTCCACACCCTGCCCCGCAGTACGCGAGTACAGATCGGACGCAATCGACTCGAACTGGCGCAGGCTCTTGCGCTGCGCGTAGATCTCCAGCAGTTTCAGATAGATCGCGCCGCGAGAGGCATCGGCCTTGAGCGCGTCGAGCAGGATTTCCTCTGCCTGCGCGTCACGTCCATACGCCATATATACATCGGCCTCGGCCACGGGATCGACGCCCTCGTCAGCGTCTATCGCGGAAAGCCCTGACTGGCTGAAATCGGTGTGAAGCACACTGCTGTTCCCGGTATCGACGCTCTGGCCGCCCTTGCCGCCAAATACCGATTGCGCCTCGGAAGGGAACTCCGTCAATCCCGAAGCCGGCTCGCCTTCCTCCTCAGTCCTGCGTCGCTGGCGAACCTTGTAGCCGGCATAGCCGAGCAGGAGAGCAAGAATGCCACCGCCACCCGCGAGCATCATCGGGTCCTGCAAGACCGTCTGCAGGAAGGTCGGCTCGGGCATCGGCTCGGGCACCGACACCGGTCGCCGAGGCGGCACCGGGCGGGGCTCCGCCGGTGCCGCGGCTTCGGCTCTGACCGGAGGCGGCTCGG
>CAYOKH010000039.1:0-17724 GCA_964404505.1 uncultured Azoarcus sp. | reverse complement strand
GCCCAAGCAGATGAAGACCCTGATCACGCGCGCAGGGCCGGGAACTAAGGTCGTGTGCCTGGGCAATATCGCGCAGATCGACACGCCCTATCTTACCGAGGGCAGTTCCGGGCTGACCTTCGTCGTGGACCGGTTCAAGGGCTGGGTGCACTCGGGTCATGTGACGCTGCAGCGCGGCGAGCGATCCCGGCTCGCCGATCACGCAGCCGACGTGCTTTGATGCGGCGACCAAGTCTGCTTTCAAGGAGCACGGCCCGCAGCGGCCCGGGATGGAACCTCTGCGGGATATAATCCGGCACTGCACTCCGAGACGACTCGACCGATGACTGACGCTGCCCCGGACATGCTCGCCGACGCCAACGCCGCGTTCCTGAAGCGATTCGCGCCGTTCAACCGGATCGAACCGGAGGCCCTGACATTTCTCGCCGAACGGGTCGAGCTTGCCTTCCATCCGAAGGGAAGCGAGATACTCGGACCGGAGATGGGACCACCACGTTTCTTCTGCATCGTCCAGCAGGGCAAACTGCAGGCGCGCCAGGCGGGCGTCACCGCGGTCACCGACTACGCCACGATCCCTCTTGGCCCGGGCGAGTGCTTCCCCATCGGATCGATTTCCGCGCAGCGCGCGTCGACCAACGCGTATGTCGCGGTCGAAGACAGTTTCGTGTACCAGTTGCCGGCCGACGACTTCCTCGAGTTGATGCGGCTCAGCCCCGGGTTTCATCTGTATTGCACCCGTTACATTGCCGGCCTGCTCAACCAGTCGCGTCAGCAATTGCAGGCCAGCTTCGCGCAACGCGCTGCCGAACAGCAGACGATGGCGGCATCGTTGGGACAGATTCTTACGCGTGGACCGATCTGTGTCACTCCCGAGACGGCCACGCGGGCGGCCCTTGAAAAGATGGCGGAGCTGAGAATCGGCTGCATGGTCGTCACCGCGCCGGATGATGCGCCCCTGGGCATTCTGACCCAGAGCGACATTCTGCATCGCATCGTGGTTCCGGGATTCGATCTCGACCGTCCCATCAGCGACGTAATGACGCCACAGCCGCACGCGATGCCGGCGTCGGCCTCCGCCTACGACGCCGCCCTCGAAATGGCGACACATGCGGTACGCCACCTGCTGGTGGTCGACGGCCAGGGCAAGGTCATGGGCGTGGTGTCCGAGCGCGACCTGTTCTCCCTGCAGCGTATCGGGCTGCGCCAGATCCGCGCCAGCATCGAAGGCGCAAGCGACATGGACGCTCTCTCGCACGCGAGCCAGGACATTCGACAGCTCGCGCTCAGTCTGGTCGCGCAAGGCATAGCGGCCGAACAGCTCACCCGATTCATCTCTGCGTTGAACGACGCCTTGACGCGCAGGATCATCAAGCTTGAATTGGACCGCCACGAACTGAACGACGTCGAGTATGCGTGGCTCGCTTTCGGCTCCGAAGGCCGCCACGAACAAACCCTGTCCACCGACCAGGACAACGGACTCATCTTCGTTTGCGCAGACACCAGCCAACGCGAACTGCTCCGGGAACGACTGCTGCGTTTTGCCACCGACGTCAATCAAAGCCTTGCGGCCTGCGGCTTCCCGCTGTGCAAGGGCAATATCATGGCAAGCAATCCGGAGCTGTGCCTGACCCTCGAAGAATGGCAGGCACGATTCGGCTCGTGGATACGTGAGCCGGATCCGCAGGCCCTGCTGAATGCGTCCATCTTCTTCGACTACCGGGTGCTGTGCGGCAACGAGGAACTCGGCGACCGCTTGCGCGACTGGCTGAACCGGACGGCAAGGAACGATTCGATCTTCCTGCGCATGATGGCCGCCAACGCCCTGCAGGTTGCACCTCCAATCGGACGCATCCGCGACTTCCACGTCGAAGACGACGGCGCGATCGACCTCAAGAAATCGGGCACTCGCCTGTTCGTGGATGTCGCACGAATCCTTGCATTGCGCACCGGGGTCGTGTCGAGCAGCACGGTGCAGCGACTGCGGCAGGCCGGTACAAGAATCGGCATGCAGGCAGATGAGCTCGCTGCGATCATCGACGGATTCCATTTCATCCAGTTACTGCGGCTGCGCTCGCAGCATCTCGAGACCGAGCACGATGGAGCGGGCGACAACAAGGTCAAGCCGGAAGCACTCAATGAACTTGACCGCCGTATCCTGAAGGAGGCGTTTCGGCAGGCGCGCAAGCTGCAGACCCGCCTCAAACTGGACTACCAGCTATGAATTGGCTGACCCGACTGCTTTCGACACGTCGGGGCCCGGAGTTGCTCGACGAAGGATTACGCGAGGCCCTTACCCGCTGGCAAGGCCTCGCCCAGCCCGATCTGGCAAGGCCGCATTTCGAAACCCGCTACGTGGTCCTCAATACCGAGGCATCCTCCGTAAGCCCGACCAAGGCCGAACTGCTCGCCGTGGCCGCCATAGCGCTCGAAGGCGGCACGCTCTCGGCCGCGGACAGCTACCAGTCGCCGCTCGCGCCGGACCCGGTTGCCGCCATGGCAAGATTGCTCACGTTTTCCGCCAAGGGGCCGATCGTAGTGTATAACGCCAGCTTGAACCGCGTGATGCTCGAACATGCCTTCGACAGCCATCTCGGTCTGGAACCGGAGTGGGTATGGATGGACCTGTACTGGCTGTTGCCGGCCCTTTTCGAGGAGCGCCTCGACAAACCCACGAAACTTGGCGACTGGATGCAGGCCTTCGGAATAGATACGTTTCGACGCCACCACGCCCTGGGCGATGCCTATGCGATCGCGCTGCTCATGCTGGTAGCCGAAGCCCGAGCCCTGAAGCGCGGCCTCGCTTCGCCACGGAGCCTGATCGACCTGGAACGGTCAAGGCGCCAGCTGAGCGGCCGCTGAGCATGACGCACCGTTTGAAGACGACCTCGCGAGGAACAATGATCCGCAACATGCTCCATGGTCTGTTCATGTCCATCCTGGCCGGCGCGGCCGGATCTGCGCTTGCCTACGATGTGCAGCACCTGTTCCCGCGCGACAGCGTGTCGCATTCCGTCGAGGCATACGCCGATCAAGCGCATGACCTGATCAGCCAGGCTTTGAAGTACCTCGGAATCGGCTATCGCAGGGGCGGGTCCTCACCGGAGACCGGATTCGATTGCAGCGGTCTGGTCCAGCGCATCTTTCGCAATGCGGCCGGACTCGAGCTGCCGCGTACTGCCGCTGACATGGCACGCCTGGGCGAGAAGGTCGGGCGAGATCAACTGCGTCCGGGCGATCTCGTGTTCTTCAATACCATGCGAAGGGCTTTCTCGCATGTGGGCATCTACGTGGGCGAAGGCCGGTTTCTTCATGCTCCCTCGAGTGGCGGTGTCGTGCGGATGGACGCGATTTCCGGGCGTTACTGGACCACACGCTTCAATGGGGCCCGACGCCTGCTCACCGACTCCGAGGGCTGAACCCGCCCATTACCCGCTTCATTGCAGCATGTGCTGCCCTGCCGCCACCGCGTCGCGCGTCATTGCCCGCCGCAACCCGCAGCGCATGAACGGCACTGATCGCGTGTGATCCTGCGGCCCAGTGCCTGTTGCAGGGCGCATACCGAGCGCCGGCAGCACACCAGCATCACCCGCTCCCGACCCGCGGCTTCCCGAAAGCGCTGCATGACGTTGTGGCCGACGAAATCCGTGAACAGGATCACGATCTCTATGCCCGCCGGCAGCGGTGCTGATCGCCGCTGATGCGTGCTCTCCCGTCCGGTCACGTGTCCGGCGATGACGATGCGGAACTGACCGAGAACCTCGGGTATGTTGCCCAGACGATCCGCTCCTACGACCAAGGCATTCATGCGAAACTCCCATTTGCGAATTGTTCGCGTTTATGGTGCTGCGAATACGAATTATTTGCAAGTAGGAATTATTCTCGTTACTATGCGCACATCTTCCACCCCTTGCCCTGAGGCGTCCGCATCATGAATACAAAAGTTGCACTTTCCACTCTTCTGGCCGCCGTCGGCCTGGTTGCTGCCGTTCCAAACGCGCTCGCGCAGGAACTCAACATCTACTCCGCGCGCCACTATCAGACCGACGAGGCCTTGTACGGCGCGTTCACCCGTCAGACGGGAATCCGCATCAACCGGATCGAGGCCCGTGACGACGAACTCGTGGAAAGGCTGCGCAACGAGGGCGCCAACAGCCCGGCCGACGTGCTCATCACGGTCGACGCATCTCGCCTTGCCGTGGTCGACGACATGGGACTGTTCGCCCCGGTCAGTTCCCCGGTTCTCGAAGAACGCATTCCCGCTCACCTTCGCACCGATACCTGGATCGCCTTCTCCACGCGTGCCCGAGTGATCGTGTTCAACCCCCGGTTGGTAAACGCGGACCAGGTGCAATCCTATGAGAGCCTCGCCGATCCGGCTCTGAAGGGACTGGTGTGCACCCGCTCGGGCAGCCACCCATACAATCTTTCGCTGGGTGCCGCCCTCATCAACCACATCGGCGCCGACAAGACCGAGCAATGGGCCAGGGGTATCGTAACCAACTTCGCCCGCCCACCGCGCGGTGGCGACACCGACCAGATCCGGTCGGTGGCGGCCGGCGAGTGCGGTGTCGCGATCGCGAACAGCTACTACTTCGCCCGCCTGATGAACTCCGACAAGGTCGAAGACCGGAAGGTGGTCGAGGGCGTCGAATTCGTCTGGCCCGATCAGGAGAGCTGGGGCACCCACATCAACGTATCGGGCGCCGGCGTGCTCAAGCACGCGCCGAACAGGGAAGCCGCGGTAAAGTTTCTCGAGTACCTCGCTTCCGATCAGGCTCAGATCTACTTCGCCGACGGCAACAACGAATGGCCCGCCGTCCCCGGAGTCAAAGTCGGGAACAAGGCACTGGAAGCGATGGGCGAATTCAAGGCGGACACCCTGCCGATCGGCGATCTTGCCCGACATGTAGCCGATGCGCAGCGCATCTATGACCGCGCCGGATACCGTTGATCACATATGCCCGTGTACACCGGCAACGCCGCCCGGGGGCGGCGTTGCCGTTTCCCGGTGCGTCCGGGTCACAGCGCGGTGCCCGATATCGCCGTCACCCTTCCGACACCGGGAGGGGGCTGGCAGCCAGTTCGTCCTGTGCCTCGGCCCGCGCCCTTCGGCGCCCCTTCACTATCTGGCGCGATATCACGAACATCGGGATCAGGCCGACCACAACGATGGTCAGAGCGGCAGTGGAAGCTTCGGCCAGGCGCTCGTCGGCAGCAAGCGTGTGCGCCTGGGTCGCGAGCGTATCGAAGTTGAACGGCCGCATCACCAGCGTCGCAGGCAGCTCCTTCATCACGTCTACGAACACCAGGAGTCCGGCGGTCAGCAGGCTTCCGCGCAGGATTGGAACATGGACCCGGCCCAGGGTGGAGTACTTGCCATAGCCCAGGCTGCGGGAAGCATCGTCCATGCTCGGCGTGATCTTCCCAAGACTCGATTCGACCGTATGCAGCGCGATGGCGAGAAAACGTGTCAGATACGCATAGACGAGTGCGGCGATCCCACCGGTCAGGATCAGCCCCGGATTGACACCGAACAGCCCTTCCCACACCGATGCAAGGGCGTTGTCGAGGCGGGTCACGGGAATCAGCACGCCCACCGCGATCACCGAACCGGGAACCGCGTAGCCGAGACCAACGATGCGATTGACCACGCGTGGCAGGCGCGACTTCGCGAGCCGTGCGGCATAGGCCAGCATCACTGCCAGCGAAACCCCCAGGAGCGCAGTCACGGCGGCAAGCACGAAGCTGTTACGGGCAAGCGTGACAAAGCGCGGACCGAACTGGGCATCGCCGACCATGAACGCCATGTTCAGGAGCAAACCGCCCGGAAGCAGAAAACCAAGCACCAGCGGCATGAAACATGCGAATGCCGCCAGCAGACCGAGCGGTCGCGAAAGACGAATGCGCACGGGCGTCCCTTGCTGCCGTGACGTATTGTTGAAGCGTGCGCGCCCACGACTCGCATGCTCGAGCACCAGCACCAGCACCACGAACCCAAGCAGCAGGGCCGATAGCTGTGCGGCGGCAGTGCGGTCCCCAAGCGAAAACCACGCGCGGTAGATACCGGTCGTAAAGGTCTGAACACCGAAATACGCAACGGTGCCATAGTCGGCCAGCGTTTCCATGAGGGCCAGCGCCGTGCCCGCGACGAGGGCCGGACGCGCAAGCGGAAGGGACACCTGGAAGAAACAGCGCCATGGGCCGAGACCGAGGGAACGGCCAGCCTCGAGCATGCCCGCAGCCCGCTCCAGAAAGGCCGTGCGGGCAAGCAGGTAGACGTACGGGTAGAGCACGAACATGAACATCGCGACTGCACCGCTGACCGAACGCACGTCGGGAAACCAGTAGTCCCGCGGCCCCCACTCGAAGGTCTCGCGCAACCAGGTCTGTACCGGCCCCACGAACTGCAGAAAATCCGTGTATGCGTAAGCCATGACGTATGCGGGCACGGCGAGGGGCAGTACCAGTGCCCACTCGAAGAAGCGCCGCCCCGGAAACTCCAGCATTGTCGTGAGCCAGGCGGTGGTGATGCCGATGCTCGATACCCCGAGCCCGACCCCGATGCACAGAATGACCGTATTGCGGACGAACTCGGGCAGAACCGTCTGGACCATGTGCGACCAGGTATCGGAAGTGCCGCCGACCAGAACGTTGGAGAATACCGACAGCACGGGAACCGCGATCAGGATCGCAACGAGCACGGCCAGGAGGGTCAGTGCCGACCACCCTCGCGAGAACCACCCCCGTACCTGTTCAGATCTCATCAGAATCCCGAAAATTTGCGCCGCGGGAACCATCCGCACGGCCAGACCTTCGAAATTATAATTGATCGCATTTGTATTTCCGCGGTGGGATAATCTCACTTTCATCCCGGCACAGACCCGGCAGGACCCACATGTCGCACCTCGAGCTGGTCAACATCGAACTTGCGTATGGCGATCATCCGGTCGTACGCAAACTTTCAATGCACCTTGAAAAGGGCCGCATCGGCTGTCTCCTCGGCCCCTCCGGCTGCGGCAAGACCACCGTACTACGGTGCATCGCAGGCTTCGAGTCGGTTTCTGCGGGAGAAATCAGGCTCGACGGTAAGTGCGTCAGCAGCACGTCCGGGCACCTACCCCCGGAACTGCGCCGCATAGGGATGGTATTCCAGGACTATGCCCTCTTCCCGCACCTTTCCGTCGCCGGCAATATCGGCTTCGGGTTGAAAAACCTGGACGCAGCGGCGAGCCGCGCGCGGGTTGCAGAACTGCTCGCCATCGTCGGACTGACCGGACAGGGGCACAAGTTTCCGCATGAAATGTCCGGCGGACAGCAGCAGCGTGTCGCGCTCGCCCGGGCGCTCGCCCCGGGTCCCAGCCTGCTCCTGCTGGACGAGCCCTTTTCGAATCTTGACGTGGAACTGCGCGAGCGCCTCTCTTACGAAGTGCGCGACATCCTGAAGGCGACGGGTACCACTGCGATTTTGGTCACTCACGACCAGAACGAGGCTTTTGCAGTCGCCGATGAGGTCGGCATCATGAACGAGGGGCGCATCCAGCAGTGGGACACGCCCTATAACCTCTATCACCGCCCCGCCAACCGCTTCGTCGCCGACTTCATCGGCCAGGGGGTTCTGCTTCCCGCGGTAGTGCTCAACGACCACCAGGTGCGGATGGAACTGGGGACGCTGAACAGCGTGATTCCGGTGGAGTGCGGCCTGGGTTGCGGCAACTGCGACCGAGACTGTCCGGTCGAAGTGCTGTTGCGCCCGGACGACATCGTTCACGACGACGCGAGCATGATGAAGGCACGCGTGGCGAAGAAGGCCTTCAGGGGCGCGGAGATCCTGTACACGCTCGAATTGGGCAGCGGCACGCGAGTGCTGTCGCTTGTTCCCAGTCATCACAACCATGCCATCGGCGAGATGATCGGCATACGGCTGGACGTCGACCACGTGATCACGTTCCATGAGAACTCCGACCAGGCCGCACATACGCAGACGGACAACCTGCTCCGACAGATCGCCTGATGATCCCCTGGCTCGCCGACCCGTCCGATTTCCCTCCGGTCGGTCGAGCGTTGTCCGAACCCAACGGCCTGCTTGCCGCGGGTGGATCGCTCGCGCCCGACTGGCTGCTCGCCGCGTACCGACGCGGCATCTTCCCGTGGTACTGCGCCGGCGAGCCGATCCTGTGGTGGAGTCCGGACCCCCGGCTGGTGCTCGCGCCGTCCCGAATGCGGATCAGCCGTTCCCTGCGCAGGACGCTTCTGCGGCACTGCTTCGAGGTCCGTTTCGATACCGCATTCGAACAGGTGATCAGCGAGTGCGCCGAACCGCGTGGACCTGCGGTCGGAACGTGGATCACTGCGGAAATGCGCTCCGCCTTCATCCGAATGCATGAACTCGGGCATGCCCACAGCGTCGAATCATGGTCGGACGGCAGGCTCGTCGGCGGCCTGTACGGAATTGCACTGGGACGCGCGTTTTTCGGGGAGTCCATGTTCAGCCGTGTGACCGACGCGTCGAAGGTGGCACTGGCCTATCTGGCGCGCTATCTTGAATGCAGGAATTACGCCGTGATAGATTGCCAGATGACTACGGGACATCTGCTCTCGCTCGGTGCCCAGGAGATATCGCGGGCGGAGTTTTGCGCGCGCATAGAGGTGGCAAGCCGCGAGGGCGACGGCCCGGGTCACTGGCCGCGGGATGCCGGTTCCGGCTTCGCATTCTGAGACGCGGGAAGGAGACTCAAGTCGGATGCAGAAGGACTATCCCTACGCACTGATCCAGTTCTATGCGACGGCCCCGTATGCATGCTCCTACCTGCCCGATCGCATGGCCCGATCACAGGTGGCCACTCCGGGCCACCTGATCGACATGCCGATCTACAGCGAGCTGGTCCGCAACGGTTTTCGCCGCAGCGGCGTGTTCACCTATCGCCCATATTGCGACAACTGTCGTGCCTGCGTACCGGTGCGCATACGGGTTGACCAGGCGGAAATGGATCGCAGCCAGCGTCGCAGCTGGAAGCGCCACTTCGGTCTGAGGGCCATCGAACAACCGCTGCTGTTTTCCGATGAACACTACGACCTGTACCAGAGATATCAGCGCTCTCGCCATGCAGGCGGGGGCATGGATCAGGACAATCGCGAACAATACACGCATTTTCTGCTGCAGAGCCACGTGGACACGCACCTGATCGAATTCCGTGAAGGTGACATCCTGCGCATGGTCAGCGTGGTCGACCGCCTGGTCGACGGTCTGTCGAGCGTCTACACCTTCTACGAAACGCAGGCCCCGGGCGCAAGCTTTGGCACCTACGGAATCCTCTGGCAGATCGAGGCCTGCAGGCGAATGCGTTTGCCATATCTCTACCTTGGGTACTGGATCGGGGCCAGCCAGAAGATGGCCTACAAGATCCGATTCCAGCCACTCGAAGGCCGAATCAGGGGACAATGGCGACCGTTGTCCGAATCCGCGACCGCTGAAGCCTAGGGAGGCTGTCGTGCGGCGCCGCGCACGTCGCGCGGCGCAAACACTCCACACGCGATAGCCAGCATGCTCTACCAGTTCGCCCGCCCCCTGCTCTTCTGCCTGGATGCCGAAACGGCACACGAACTCACGGTCGCGTCGATGCGCGTCCTCGGCAAGCTCCTTCCGGCGGGCAGCCCGGACTCCGCGTCCCCCGTATCGGCGATGGGCATTTCGTTTCCAAACCGGATCGGACTTGCCGCCGGGCTGGACAAGAACGGCGAGGCGATCGACGGATTGGCACGACTCGGTTTCGGATTCATCGAGATCGGCACCGTGACCCCTCGCGCACAACCCGGCAATCCGCGCCCACGCATGTTCCGCCTGCCTGCGGTGCGCGGCATCATCAACCGGATGGGCTTCAACAACCAAGGGGTGGACGCGCTGGTCGCCAACGTCACGTCGGCCAGGTACCGCGGGATTCTCGGGATCAATATCGGCAAGAATTTCGACACTCCGATCGAACGGGCCGCGGATGATTACATCGTCTGCCTCGACAAGGTCTATCCGTTCGCGAGTTACGTGACGGTCAACATCTCCTCGCCGAACACGCAGGACCTTCGTCGCCTGCAGGGGGAATCGGAACTGGATGCGCTCCTGGGACAGTTGAAGGCGCGCCAGCAGTCTCTGGCCGAGCGGTACGGTCGCTACGTGCCCCTCGCCCTGAAGATCGCGCCGGACCTCGAGCGCGAACACATCGTCGCCATAGGCGACGCGCTGCGCCGTCACCGCATGGATGCCGTCATCGCGACCAACACCACCGTATCACGCGAAAACGTTCGGGGGGTACCGCATGCCGACCAGCCGGGCGGGCTTTCCGGCGCGCCCGTGTTCGCGGCCTCGACAACGGTCGTCGCGCATCTCGCGCGTGTACTTCGCGGCGAACTGCCCATCATCGCGGCGGGCGGGGTACTGACTGGCAACGACGCGCGCGCCAAACTCGACGCCGGTGCGACCCTCGTGCAGCTTTACAGCGGTCTTGTCTTCCGCGGCCCGGGCCTGGTGCGTGAATGCGTGCAGGCGACAAACGACGTCGGCGAATGCCACCCGCCCAGGGCAGCGACACATCCACACGCAGAGCAGGGTTGAGCCGCCGGCCGCTGCGGGGGATAATCCCGCGCTTACATCTTTTCTCCAATCATGACCAGCTACATTTTCGTCGTTATCGGGGCCGTCTTCGTAAATAACGTGGTGCTTGTCCGCATGCTCGGACTGTGCCCGTTCATGGGCGTCTCGAAGAAGCTCGAAACCGCGATCGGCATGGGAGCGGCCACCACCTTCGTGCTCACCGTCGGGGCCGGCACCAGCTACCTGATCGACCACTACCTGCTGCAGCCGTTCGATCTGGTCTATCTGCGCACACTGTCGTTCATCGTCGTCATTGCCGCGATCGTGCAGATGACCGAACTCGTCATCGAGAAGACCAGCCCCCTGCTCCACCAGGTGCTGGGCATCTACCTTCCCTTGATCACGACCAACTGCGCGGTGCTCGGCGTGCCGCTGCTGAACGTGGGGCTCAGTCACAATCTGCTCGAGTCGCTGCTGTTCGGGTTCGGCTCCTCGGTCGGCTTCACGCTCGCACTGGTGCTGTTTGCGGGCATTCGCGAGCGTCTCGATGGCGCCGACGTTCCCGCCCCGTTCAAGGGGACGGCCATTGCGATGATCACTGCCGGCTTCATGAGCCTGGCCTTCATGGGTTTCGCCGGGCTCGATCGCTTCGGCTAGGAGGCTGTCGGACTTGAGCGATCGTCACGAGCCGAGTGGGAAAGCGAGGACATATCTGGTCGATTTTGAGGCGCATAGTGGTTCTATGCAACGAAAAATCGGGCGGATATGGACCGCTTCTCCCACTGGCGCAGTAGATCAGCCTCAAGTCCGACAGCCTCCTAGACAAGAAAAACCTTGAAATACTGATATGAGGCAATTTCCAGGCCGATTGGATGGGCTATCCTCCGACCTCGCCTGACTCACCAGGACACGATGCTTGCAGCCATTCTGATCATGACCGGAATTTCCGTGGTGCTGGGTGCGGCACTCGGATACGCGTCGATCCGGTTCAAGGTCGAGGGGGATCCGCTGGTCGAGAAGATCGATGCGATCCTGCCGCAGACCCAGTGCGGCCAGTGTGGTTATCCCGGCTGCAAGCCATATGCGGAGGCCATCGCCAACGGAGAGGCGGACATCAACCAGTGTCCGCCCGGCGGTGAAGAAGGCATCCGCCACTTGGCCGACCTGCTCGGCAGGGAATTCAAGCCGCTTTCCGAGGAGCACGGTGTCGAAAAGCCGAGATCGGTCGCATTCATCGACGAGCAGACCTGCATCGGCTGCACTCTGTGCATTCAGGCCTGCCCGGTGGACGCGATCAGCGGCGCGGCCAAGCAGATGCACACCATCATCGAACCACTTTGCACCGGCTGCGAACTGTGCGTCGCGCCATGCCCGGTTGATTGCATCAGCATGATCCCCGTCGAGGAGACCGTCGAGACCTGGAAGTGGAAATACCCGGTGATCGCGGTCAGGAAGGTCGCATGAGCCGGCGCTTGTTCAGCTTCCACGGCGGGGTCAAGCCCGAACCCCACAAGGCCGAATCCGCCGGAGTGCCGATTCGTCCCGCCCCAATGCCGCCGATCCTTGTTGTGCCGCTCCGTCAGAACGCCCGAGCCGTCTCGCGCTGCATCGTCGAAATCGGGCATAGAGTTCTCAAGGGCGAACGCATCGGCGAAGCCGAGGGTGTGCTGGGTACCGCGGTTCACGCGCCGACGTCAGGGACGGTCATCGACATCGGCGACCGTCCGATGGCCCACCCCTCCGGCCTGGCCACCCCATGCGTGGTAATCGAACCCGACGGCGAAGATCGCGCCATCGCCGTGACTGCATTCGACTACCGCGGGGTCGATCGACAAACCGCCCTGGATTTCCTGCGCGACTCCGGATTGGTGGGCATGGGCGGCGCGGCTTTCCCCAGCCACATCAAACTCGGGCGCGGCACGGGCGTCGAAACCCTGGTCCTCAACGGCGCCGAGTGCGAACCCTGGATCACCTGCGATGACCGCCTGATGCGCGAACGTGCCGATACCATCCTCAGCGGGGCCTTGATCCTGCTTGATCTGGTCGGCGCCCGGCGCATCGTGGTCGGCATCGAGGACGACAAACCCGAGGCCATCGCTGAAATGTGCAATGCGGCCGCGGCACTGAACCGGCCCGTCGAGATCATCCCGGTTCCGGCGCTTTATCCGACAGGCGGCGAGAAGCAGCTCATCCGCGCCCTGACGGGCATCGAGATCCCGCACGGCAAACTCGGAACCGAGTATGGCGTGCAGTGCTTCAACGTGGGCACGGCGCACGCAGTGTTCCGGGCGGTGACTTTGGGCGAACCCGTCATCTCCCGCGTGATCACACTGACCGGCAATGTTCGCAATCCAGGCAATTTCGAAGTGCGAATAGGGACACGGATCGCCGACCTGCTACCGCTGGTGGAACCGGAGGAGGACACCGATCGCTACATCCTCGGCGGACCGATGATGGGCGTTGCGCTACCGGACCTCGCTGTGCCTGTGGTCAAGGGCAGCAACTGCGTCATCGCCGCATCCCCGCGGCTCTTTCCTCCCCCGCCTCCCGAACTTCCCTGCATACGCTGCGGCGCCTGCGCACGCGCCTGCCCTGCCGAGCTTCAACCCATGGAGCTGTACTGGTTCTCGCGTTCGAGGAATTTCGGCAAGGCGCAGGAATACCATCTGTTCGACTGCATCGAGTGCGGATCCTGTGCGTACGTCTGCCCGTCGAACATCCCGCTGGTGGACTATTACCGTTTCGCGAAGGGCGAGATCTGGGCACGTGAGCGCGAGGCGGCGGCAGCGAGCCAGGCGCGCGAGCGCTTCGAATTTCGCAATTACCGCCAGGAACGGGAGAAGGCGGAGAAGGCCGCGCGGCTCGCGGCCAAGGCCGCCGAAACCAAGGCCAAGCTCGTACAGGGGGGCGAGCCGCCCGCAGCCGGCGGTGCGCCTCCCACCGACGAAGACCCCAAGAAGGCGCTGATTGCGGCTGCCCTGGCACGAGCCAGGGAACAGAAGGCGGCGGTCAAAGCGAAGAACACCGAGGATCTGAGTCCCGAGACGCAGGCCGAGATTGCCGAGATCGAGGCACGCAGACGGAACATGCAGGCAAGCGCCGCGGGCGCCGCGTCGCAACGCGATGCGGATTCGGCCGATGCGCAAGCAAGGGAGCGCAACTCGGGCCCCGTCAAGACCCCGGCAGACGAGGAACGCTCATGAGTTCCGCGCTGGCGGCAACCCGACAACTGACGGACATTCATCTGCGTATGCCTGAAGCCCGCACATGATTCATTCACCCTACATCCGCAAACAGGCCAGCGTGCATCGCGTGATGCGCGGCGTCCTGCTCGCGCTACTCCCGGGAATCGCCGCGTATGCCTGGATCGTCGCTGCCGGGATCCTCGTCAATTTGCTGATTGCAACGGTTACCGCCGTACTGGCCGAAGCGTTCGTCCTCCGATTGCGCAAGCGCCCCGTTGCGCCTGCGATAACCGATCTCTCCGCCGTCGTCGCCGCCTGGCTGGTGGTCCTGTGCTTTCCGCCCATCGTGCCGTGGTGGGTAACGGTGATGGCAGTGCTGGTTGCAATCCTCGCGGTGAAGCACCTCTATGGTGGCCTCGGGCAGAACCCGTTCAATCCGGCGATGGTCGCATATTGCACGATGATCATCGCCTACCCCTCGCTGATGTCCCAGTGGCCACCGGCCGGAGGGCTCGATTTCTCCACCCAGTTGCACCTGATTCTGGGCGGTGCGCGCGACATCGACGCCGTCACCGGCGCGACCGCCCTCGATGCGATGCGTACCGGCCTGCGCGTGGCAGGCGGAAGCGTCGATACCATCCTCGAGCAGGAAACTTTCGGCCTCGTCGGCGGCCGCGGGTGGGAGTGGCTTGCTGCCGGTTATCTGCTCGGGGGCATGTTCCTGCTCGTACGTGGAATCGTGACGTGGCACATGCCGACCGCATTCCTGCTTGCGCTCGCGTCCATATCCGGGGCCTTCTGGCTCTTCAATCCGGCCCAGTTCGCCTCACCGTTGTTCCATCTTGCGAGCGGCGGTGCAATGCTGGCCGCCTTCTTCATCATCACGGACCCGGTCAGCGGCGCGACCACCCCTCGCGGCAAGCTGATCTTCGCGGCCGGCGTCGGTCTTCTCGCCTACCTCATCCGCTCCTTCGGTGCCTTTCCGGAAGGCATCGCCTTCGGCGTCCTGCTGATGAACATGTGCGTACCGCTGATCGACATGCGGACACAGCCCCCCGTGTTCGGGCAGCGGGGAGGAGGCCGAACGCCATGAGCCCGCGCTATACCGCGGCCCGCACCGCGATACGTACGGCCGGCATCATGGTGGTCTTCACGGTGCTGTTCACATCCCTCATGTCAAGCACCTACCGCGTGACGCGTCCCGCGATCGAGGCGTCCCGCTTCGCCGAACGCATGCGCCTGATCGACGAGATTCTGCCGCCCGGGAGTTTCAACAACGCACTCCTCGAGGATTTCATCGACATCGGGCCGACCCCCGAACTCGGACTGGATCGAGGCGGTCGGG
Organism: uncultured Azoarcus sp.; assembly: GCA_964404505.1. GTDB lineage: Bacteria > Pseudomonadota > Gammaproteobacteria > Burkholderiales > Rhodocyclaceae > DAOMNN01. Next base: position 2,612 of record CAYOKH010000039.1, on the reverse strand, counting down.
TCTACCGCGCCCGTCTCGACGGGGAACCTTCCGCGCTGATCCTGGAAGTGATCGCACCGGACGGATACGCGGGGCGGATCCAGCTGGCCGTTGCGGTCGGCGCAGACGGCCGAGTCACCGGTGTACGGGCAACGGCGCACTCTGAAACGCCGGGTCTCGGCGACTACATCGACCCCAGGAAGGACCGCGAGAAGCTGCGACCGTGGATCGCCCAGTTCGTCGGCGTGTCATTCGATCAGGTCAGCGCCGACCGCTGGAAGGTCAGGCGCGACGGCGGCGTGTTCGAGTACAGGATAGGGGCTACCATCAGTGCGCGCGCCGTGATCCATGCGACCGGGCGTACACTTGCATACGCCAATCGCAACCGCGAACGCCTGTTCGACGCCAAGGCTGGCAGCAGCCTTTGACCGGAGACCGAATCATGAACATGCAACGTTTTCGTGAGAACGCGTGGAACGGGCTCTGGAGGCAGAACCCGGGACTGGTGCAACTCCTCGGCCTGTGCCCCATTCTTGCAATCAGCACGAGCATGGTCAATGCCGTAAGCCTTGGCCTTGCCACGATTCTCGTGATGGCCGTCGCGAACCTCGCGATCGCTGCGTTGCGCAACTTCATCCCCTACGAGATCCGCATACCGGTTTTCATCCTGGTCATCGCGTCGCTCGTCACCATGGTCGACCTGGCCTTCAATGCCTTTTTCCACGAACTCTACCTGGTACTTGGAATCTTCATCCCGCTCATCGTCACGAACTGCATCGTTCTCGCACGGGTCGAGGCCTATGCCGCCAAGAATGATCCGATCTCGTCGACCATCGACGGCATGATGATGGGGTTCGGGCTGGTATGGGTGCTGGCATTGCTGGGCGGCATCAGGGAACTTATCGGCAGCGGCACCCTGTTCACCGGGATCGACATGGTCGTTCCGGGCCTGTCGCAGGTTCAGGTGTTCGGCGACGGTTACCCGGATTTCCTCATCGCCATCCTGCCGCCAGGCGCATTCTTCGCACTGGGCTGCCTGATCGCACTGTTCAACTGGATCAATGCCCGGGCTGCATCACGGGCGGCGGCGCGGCCCAAACCCGCTACGCCTCAGGCGGAAGCAACTGCGGCAGGTTGACCGGCATCCATGAACCGCGACGCGATCGTCGAGTTCTTCCGGCGGCTGGCGGAAGCCAACCCGCACCCGACCACCGAACTCGAATACGCCTCGCCTTACCAGTTGCTGGTTGCAGTGGTACTGTCCGCACAGGCCACGGACAAGAGCGTCAATCTTGCCACGCGCGCACTGTTTTCCGCCGCGCCAACCCCGGAAGCGATGATCGGAGTCGGTGAAGACGGTGTCGCCGGGCACATCCGCACGATCGGACTCTATCGCAACAAGGCGAAGAACACCGTCGCGCTTTCACGCATGCTGCTGGAACGGCACGGAGGCGAGGTGCCGCATGATCGCGCGGCACTCGAGGCGCTGCCCGGCGTCGGACGGAAAACTGCCAACGTCGTACTCAACACCGTATTCGGCGATCCGGTGATGGCCGTCGACACGCACATCTTCCGACTCTCGAATCGCACCGGCCTGGCCCCCGGAAAGGACGTCATCGCAGTGGAAAAGGCCCTGATGCGACGCATCCCGAAGCAGTATCTCAAGCATGCCCACCACTGGCTGATCCTGCACGGACGTTACGTGTGCACGGCGCGCCGACCCCGTTGCGGCGAGTGCATCCTGCGCGATCTTTGCGAATTCCGCGACAAGACAGACTGACAATCATGTTCGACCCCTCTCGCGATCAGGCACGCAACTTCTTCATCCAGACATGGAAAAAGCGCATCGGCGGCGAGATCCTCACGCCGCTCGAACACATCGCCGCCGACCTGATCGCTCTTCATCCCGAGTATCACGCCCTGCTGCAGGATCCGGATGCACTGACCCGCGACTTTCCGCCCGACGCGGGACAGATCAACCCGTTTCTGCACCTGTCGCTCCATTTGGCCATCGAGGAGCAACTCTCGATCGATCAGCCCCCGGGCCTCAAGGCCGCATTCGTGCACTGCCAGCTTCGACGCGGCAACCGTCACGACGCACTTCACGACTTGCTGGAGTGCCTCGGCGAGACCATCTTCAACGCGCAGCGCAGCAACCAGCCTCCCGATGGTGCGGCATATGTGAAGTGCGTACTACGGCGGGCCACTGCCGACTGACGGCAGCGCAACGCAATATCCATTTCCGAGTCGTTCCGCGGTAGCATTCACTTTCCCAATGGAACCGCGGAGATATTCGAGATGACTACCTGGATCGTGATCGGCGTCATCGCCGCATTGGTCGCCTATGTCGTTGTGATCTACAACGGGCTGGTGTCCCTGCGTAACCGGGTCAAGAATGCCTTCTCGCAGATCGACGTGCAACTCCAGCGGCGTTACGACCTCATCCCGAATCTGGTCGAAACCGCAAAGGGCTACATGAAGCACGAGCGCGAGACGCTGGAGGCCGTGATCACCGCGCGCAACCAGGCGCAGGCTGCGGCGCGGCGGGCCGAAGGGGATCCCGCCGACGCCGGCGCGAGGCGCGAACTGATGGGCGCCGAAGCCGCGCTGGGCGGCATGCTGACCCGTTTCTT
>CAYOKH010000038.1:0-17987 GCA_964404505.1 uncultured Azoarcus sp. | reverse complement strand
TCGAGCCCTGCGCCACTAGGATCCCCTCGGCGCCCGGTCCGGGAATCGCGACCTGACCCAGTGCAGCATGTAGACGCCGTCGGCATCGTTGTTGCCCGTCACGAATTCCTTCTCGATGCCCCGCCGGTGCAGGTCGAGACAGGTGTCGAAAAGCAGGTCCATCGCCTTGCGGGTGGTCTGGTGATGGGCGTCGTCGCCACGGTGCTTGTTGCCGCGGCCGGCGTAGTTCAGGTGCGAGAAGTAGAACTTGTCGATGCCTTCATCCTCGACCAGTCGCAGCAGGCCGGGCAGGTCGTGGGCATTGTCCTCGGTCATGGTGTAGCGCACGCCGACCTTGAGGCCGCGTTTCAGGCACAGTCGGATGCCGGCCATGGACAGGTCGAACGCACCTTCCATGCGGCGGAAACGGTCGTGGGTGCCGGCGATGCCGTCCAGGCTCACGCCGACATAGTCGAATCCGATGGCGTCGATGGCGTCGATGCTGGATTCATTGATCAGGGTGCCGTTGCTGGACAGCCCGACATAGAAGCCCATTGCCTTCGCGCGGCGCGCGATGTCGAAGACGTCCGCGCGGAGCAGCGGCTCGCCGCCGGAGAGAATCAGGACCGGCACGCGGAAGGACCTCAGGTCGTCCATCACCTTGAAGACTTCTTCGGTGGATAGCTCGCCCGGAAAGTCGCTGTCAGCCGAGATCGAGTAGCAGTGCTTGCAGGTGAGGTTGCAGCGTCGAATGAGGTTCCAGATCACCACCGGGCCGGGCGGATTGCGCCGGGGCCCCGCAGCGGTCGGATTGTCGAGTTCGCGAATGAAGTGTGAGATTCGAAACATCAGGCGCCTCCGTATCGGATTCAATTAGACCGCAGCGCGCCGCGCGGAAAAATGATCGTGGTCAAACGCGCCCCCGGCGGGGCTACTGCCCGATGCGCAGCCCCGTCTTCTTCAGGATGGCCGACGAGAACAGCACGTCGCGCCGGTGGCATGCATCCGGGAAGCGCTCTGCGAGAAGGCGCGCGATGTCATCGATCTGTTGGCGCACGGCGTCACGACTGCGGCCATGAACCATCGCGAACAGATTGTACGGCCACTCGGGCAGGCGTCGCGGGCGTCGGTAGCAATGTGTCACGAAATCGAGTGCGCCGACGAATTCGCCGACTTCATCGATCACCGCGTCCGCGATGTCCCATACGCTCATTCCGTTGGCCGTGTAGCCGATCGCATAGTGGTTCGGAACTGCGCCGATGCGCCGGATCACCCCGGCATCGAGCATGCTGCGCACGCGCTCGAGCAGGTCATCTGCAGAGATGCCAACCTCGGCGGCCACGGCGCCCCAGGGATCCGGTACCAGAGGCAGCCCCCCCTGGGTCACGAGCACGATGCGCCGGTCGATGTCGTCCATTTTGCGCGACGGGCGCATGGGCCCCCGCGTGTCCCGATCGACCGCCATCACGCCTCCAGTTTCATCTCGACGAAATACTCCTGCTCCTTGGGAAACAGGAACACGGGCAGGCCTGTGACAGCTTCGATCCGGCGGGCGGTCTCGGCAATGCCCTCCGGGTGCTCGGTCGCGAGTACGAACCACATGTTCAGGGCGTGCTCGCGCCGGTAATTGTGCGCGACTTCAGGAAACGCATTGACCTGCGCGGTGACGCTCCCGAACACGCTCTCGGGGACCTTCATCGCGGCAAGGCAGAATGCGCCGCCCATGTGTTCGATCTGAAACATCGGACCGAAGCGCGTGAGAACGCGCCCTTCGAGAAGCTTTCCAAGGCGCGCGATGACTTCTCTCTCGTCCAGACCGAGTCTCCGTGCCACTTCCGCAAACGGTCTGGGGCTGAGCGGAAAGTCGCCCTGCAGCGCGTTGATGAGGCTGCGGTCGATGTCGTCAGGTGTGGGCGCCGCAGCGGCTGCAGGATTAATCATCGATCCCAGGCTCGGTCGTTTCCGGGGGAAGGTAGCGGGCGCCGCGCTGCTTGAAACGCCGCGTGCTGAACAGGATCGCGTGGGGCCAGCGGTCGAGATCGAGGCGCTCCGCGATGTCGTCGCGGGCGGACATGACTTCGTCGCGGGACTTCCCGTGAATCATGCAGAAGAGGTTGTAGCGCCACTGCGGCAGGATCCGCTTGCGCCGATAGCAGAGGGTCACCTGGGGTTCGGTGGCAAGTCTGCGCCCCATGGTTCCGACCTGATCGTCGGCGACGTCCCAGACACACATTGCATTGGCGCGAAAACCGAGTTCGTGGTGGCGCACGACCACACCAAAGCGCTTCATCAGTCCTTCGGCCTGCCAGCGTTCGAGCATTTCGATCACGGTGTGCTCGGACAGGCCGACACTGCGACCGAGGGCTTCGAATGGTCGCGCCTGGAGCGGCAAGCCGGTCTGGAGCGCACGCGTCAGACTGCGTTCGATCTCGGGCAGGGCGCAGGCCGCATCGCCAAAGGCGGGCAGGGCGAGAGTGCTTGCGACGGGCGCCTCGCGCACGCGGCCCGCGAGGCAGAATCCGAGATCGATGTGGAACTCCTCCTCGAGCGGAAGCAAGAGAACCGGGCACGCCGTGTCGCGTTCGATCTCGTGAACAACTGCAGACAGGCGTTGCCCCGATTCCGCGGTGATCACGAACCACAGATTGAACGCGTGTTCGCGCAGATAGTTGTGATTGACCTCCGGAACCGCACTGACGCGTGCGGCGATCGCGTCGATGCGATCGACCGGAGCGGACAGGGCGGCTAGAGCACTCGCGCCGAGGCGTCGTGGCGCGAACACGGCACCGATGCGGCTGACGACCCCGTTCTGCGCAAAGTTGCGGAATCTGGCCAGAACTGTGCACTCATCGATCCCGGTCTCCGCTCCGATGGCGGCGAAAGGGCGCGGGACCAACGGGAAATCGCGCTGATAGTCATTCAGAAGTCGGAAGTCCGCCGTCCCCGGTTCGGGATCGACCCGGTTGATCGTCCCGCTTCCGGAGAACACATCCTGTGCGCGGGACATTTCAGAAACCTGTGCGGAAGGCACGGCTGGTAAGGAAGATTCCGCTCGGACTGGTCGCGGGGAGTTCACCCAGCTTGCGCCGTGTGCGGGTGTCGTAGATGACGACCTTGTTGTCGTCCCTGGCCGAGATCCAGACATGCTCGCCCTTGGGGGTGAATTCCATGTGCAGAATCGCGCGTCCGGGTTCGAAGGTGTCGATCACCTCGCCCGCAAGCGTGTCGATAACCTGCATCCAGCTGTTGTCCGGGAAGGCGAAATTCACCCACACTTCGCGCCCGTCGGGCCTTGCCATCACGAACACGGGTTGGCTCTTGACCGGGATCCTCCCGATCTCCTTCCAGGTGCCGAGCTCGACCACCAGCACTTCGTGGCGCCCGATGGCCGGAAGGTAGGCGCGCCCGCCCGCGACCGCCCAGCCTCGCAGGTGTGGCATTTTGTACACCGGCAGGGGTTCCTCACCGCGTCCGTAGCCGGGAAGAATCGTGCGCACCCCCTTCTCGGTCTCCCAGAGATCGAGCATCGACAGGCCGTCCTCGCCGAACAGGCCGGCGATGTAATAGCGAGCGTCGGGTGTCACCAGTGCGTCGTATGGTTGTCTGCCGGCCGGAAAACGCTCGGTCACCGGATTGCCCGGATCCGACAGGTCGGTCAGCCAGATCTCGCCGGCTTCGAACAGGGAGTACACGAAACGATTCCCCGGAAGATCGCGCAACCCCACCACCTTGGCGCGCTGCCCGTCGTTGCCGTAATAGGCCGGCACTTCGGCGATCAGTTCGAGGGTTTCGGCATCGAATGCCTTGATGCCGCCGGGCTCGTAATTCTGGGCGACCAGTATGCGGCCGTCCTGCGAGATCGCGCCTCCGATCGCATTGCCCGCCTGGATGATGCGCTTGACGATCGTGGCGCTGAGCAGGTCCACCTTGGTCAGCGCGCCGTCGCGTCCGAATACGTAGGCGTAGCGGGTGTCCCGCGAGAACACCGCCGAGGCATGGGACAGGTCGCCGAGCCCGGAAATCTGGGCGAGGCTGCTGCGGCCGGTCGTCTCCACCACCTGCACCTGTCCGGTCGCGCGCTCGATGACGATGCCGAGGTCGCCGGTTCCGCGTTGCATGAGGGGCTGCGCAAGCGCACCGGCTGAAAGCAGCAATGCCGGCAATAGCCATCCTGCGCGTCTGATCATCTGCTGGACGTTCATGAGTCTCTCGTGAGTAGGCGTGCTTATCTTGCGTTGGGGGCCGGGATCGGGCCGCCGTCCTCCGGAAAACCGGCCATGAGCTGTTCCACGATCCACGCGGCCTCGTCTTCGGTCAGGATCCCGCGAAAAGGCGGCATGGGAGTGCCGGGGCGACCGCTGATGATCGTCGCGACCAGCCCTTCGGCCGGTTTGTCCAGCAGGGTCTCCGGGAGGAGTGCCGGTCCGAGGCCGCCCTTGAGGGTCAGGCCGTGGCACGATCCGCAGTCCTGGCGGACAAGATGAACCAGTTCCTTGAGGCGGTCGCCGTTCGGGGCGCTCGGTTCGGCGAGGGCGGGGGCTGCGAGCAGTGTGACCGCGGACACCACGGTCATGATTCCGACACCATGCAAAAACACTTTCGGGGCCTCGTTGGTCGATTCAGGGACGGTATCCGGCAGGGAACTCCGACCACCGCAGAGCATACCAAGCATCTGCCAGATCGAGTATCGGTGGCGCTGTTGCGGTGCTCCTTGATGTTCGTTAATTTCCCCGGATGCGAGTGGGGATAAAGTGGCGATCGGGCGCGAATTGTTGTTCAATGTCAAAAATTGCCGAAAAACCGGATTGACGCGGCAGCACAGGAGAGTCATTGATGAGCGAGCATATCAGCCTTGATGCCGCGAGGCGTTACGCCGCGAGACCGAGGACGGGCAGGGATCCGGGAAAGGTTTTCCTGGTCGGTGCGGGCCCGGGAGATCCGGAATTGCTCACCCTGAAGGCGGCCAGAATTCTGCGCGAGGCCGAGGCGGTGGTATTCGATCACCTTGTCGGCGACGGGGTGCTCGAATTGCTCAATCCGGCGGCACGCCGCATCTACGCCGGCAAGGAGGCCGGCAATCACTCGCTTCCCCAGAATCAAATCAACTGTCTGCTGGTCGAACTGGCCCGCGAGGGCCTCAAGGTGGTGCGGCTCAAGGGCGGCGATCCGTTCATCTTCGGCCGTGGCGGCGAGGAGATGGAGGAGCTGCTCGCGTCGGGGATCGAGTGCGAGGTCGTGCCGGGCATCACCGCCGCGTCGGGCATATCCGCCTGTACGGGCATGCCGCTCACGCACCGTGACCACTCGCGTACGATCGTCTTCACCACCGGTCACCTCAAGGACGGGACGGTCAACCTTGACTGGCCGGCACTCACTCGCCCGCAGCAAACGGTTGTCATCTACATGGGGCTGGGCGCGCTCGAGATCATCTGCAGCGAACTTGCGGCCCATGGCCTTTCCGCCGATACGCCGGTGGCGGTGGTCCATGCCGGGACGACGCCCGCGCAGGTCACCGTGACCGGTACCGTCGAAACGATCGTCGATGCGGTGCGTCGCGCCAGATTGAAGTCGCCCGCACTCATCATCATCGGATCGGTGGTATCCCTCCACGCGCTGCCCGAGCAGCGAAACTGCATGGATCAGCTCGCGTTGGAAGCCTGACCGCTGCAGCGAAACCTTGCGTCGATTCCAGCCCGCCGCGGGCGTCCGTGCGTCCCGGCCAGTTGCGCTATAATCCGCCGCGCGCCGGCATAGCTCAGTTGGTAGAGCAACCGCCTTGTAAGCGGTAGGTCGTCTGTTCGAGTCAGACTGTCGGCACCATCTCGCCCGGAACGGGCCGGAATTGTTCCGGAAGCCGCGCTTGTGCAGCATCCCCGGCAGGCCGGAGCGATCGTTGCGACCGGGGCCGTACCTGCATATCAACCAGAAAGTGGACAGCGGATGAAGTCCTTCCTTGTACCAATTGCGATTGCCGCCCTGTCTGCACTGCCGCAGCCGGTCGAAGCCGGTGACGCGGACGCGGGAAAGGCCCGCGCCACCGGTGCATGCCTGAGCTGCCACGGAATGGACGGTATCGGGCGGAACGAGCGGTGGCCGAACATTGCCGGCCAGAACGACCTGTATCTGATCAGGCAGCTGAACGCGTTCCGTGAGGGGACGCGCAAGGACTCGCTGATGACGCCGATGGCCCGGCCGCTCACGGACCGGAACGTTCTTGATCTTGCAGCATATTATTCGAGCCTCCCCGGAGATCATGCGAGTCCTCGGGGTATCGGGGATGCGGCAGCAGGAAAGGACAAGGCCGCGGCGTGCGTCGAATGCCACGGCGCCGACGGCCGCAGCCCCAATCGCGAATGGCCGAACCTGGCCGGCCAGAAACCCGACTACCTGATCAAGCAGATGCGCAAGTTCCGCGACGGGATCCGCGAGGATCCCCTCATGTCCCCGGTTGCGGCCACGCTGAGCAACGAGGACATCAACGATCTGGCCGCTTGGTTTGCCGGGCTGACGCCTTGAGCGTGACCGCGGCGCAGCCGGCTGCGCCACGGTGATCGGTGTCAGACGTTCAGACCCTGCGGCTGACGCAGACGATGGGTAAGCACGACGAGCGCGGTCAGCAGCAGCACGGCGACCGTCTGGTGCGCGGACGCCAGTGCGATCGGGACATGCATCACAAGCGTCGAGATTCCGAGTGAAACCTGCAGCAACGCAAGCCCCAGTGTCGCGTGGGCGGCGATGCGGGTTCCGCGTTCCAGCGCGTGCCGTTGCGAGAGCACCCACAGCGCGACGATCAGCGCGAGCAGGACGAGGGCGAGAATCCGGTGCGTAAACTGGACTGTAATGATGTTGTCGAACAGGTTCGACCACACCGGCTGGAGCGACAGGAGACCGTCGGGGATCCATTGGCCTCCCATCAGCGGGAAGGTGTTGTAGGCGTAACCTGCCCTGAGTCCGGCGACGAATCCGCCAGAAAGGATCGTGACGAATGCGAACGCCGTGAGCGCAAGTGAGAACCGGCGCAGCGGCGGGACGTCGTTGTCGAACCGGATCCGGTCCGTGGCGAGCAGATCCAGGGCGACCCACAGGATATACACGTAGATCACCACCGCCAGGCCCAGGTGTGCGGTCAGGCGGTACTGGCTCACATGCGGGTCTTCCGCAAGCCCGCTTGCCACCATGTACCAGCCGAGTGCGCCCTGCATGCCGCCCAGCACGAACATTGCGATCAGCTTCGGCAGCAGGTCTCGTTCGATCTTCCCCCGGATCCAGAAATAGAGAAACGGAAGCAGAAATGCCATGCCGATGAAGCGGCCGATCATGCGGTGAATGTACTCGAGCCAGAAAATCGACTTGAAACCATCCACCGTCATGCCGATATTGACGTAACGATATTCCGGTGACTGCCGGTAGAGTTCGAAGGTTGCCAGCCATTCCGCCTCGTTCAAGGGGGGGAGCAGACCGACAATCGGCTTCCATTCCACCATCGAAAGCCCTGATCCGGTCAAGCGCGTCAGTCCGCCTATGACCACGATGCCCAGAATGAGTGCGCAGCACGTCAGTAGCCAAACCGCTATCTGGAAGCGATCCCGCGGATTCCCATCGATTGCATTCACTACCTTGGCTCCCATCGAGTCTCACTTGGAGGGGCCGCGTGGCGGGGGGGGGCGTGTGCCTACCTCGCCACGCACCAGGCGGATATGCATGGCCTTCTCCTTCTCATCGACCCGATCGAGGCCGTTGAAGAAACTCCACGCCCAAGCGCCTGGCGAATAGTATGCGTAGGCGGTGGACGTCCAGTGATCTGCGTTTGCGGTGTTCGGGAAGTATGTGTGATCCAGGGTCGGGCCGGGAGGCTCGATCCTCGGATCCACGATGCTCCCGAGCTCTTCCTTGGTCGGTATGCGCCAGTCGTGGTAACCGCAGAGACCCTGTTCGTTCACTGCCTTTTCGAAGGCCCAAGTGTCGCAATCGCTTCCGTTGCAGCTTCCGCCGTTTGCCTTGCCCGCCTCTCCGCGCGTGTAAATGTCCGATTCGGGCGGGAAATGCCAGGTGTATGTATTGGCCGCGTGGCGCAGACCGGGCACATCGGACTTGACTTCCCACATCAGGCTGGTTCGCACGTCGAGGACGCAGCCCCACGGCTCGGTCGCAAACGAACCGGCGCCGGTGTAGGCGCCTCCATCGGCATTTATGCGTTCGAAGGTGAATGTGATCGGCTCCCTCTTGCTGCATCCGGCAAGCAGGGCCGCCGATGTGCATAGGGTCAGGGCCAACAGAACACTGCGCCGACGTTGAAGATGCTGGGTCATAATATGCCTATCGAAATGTATGCAAAGCCGTCCCAAACCGGTCGATCGGTTCTGTACTGCGGGAACAGCCACGAAATCGCCGATGATAACCGCACTTGGACGCAGTTACGGCAAAGGCGGGACGATGGGACTGCAGCGGCCGATCGCTGGCGGTCGCCGTAGCCCTTCGGGCATGCACACGGCGCCGATGCACGCGCGTTCCGGCGTGTTGGGCCGGTTCGAGTATCGAGTCGTAGCGCAAACCTGATTGCATGCTGGAGATTGACTGGCGCCGTGTTTGATGAAAAGTGCAACTGTTCGGGCGTATGATTCGCAGGCAGCTTCCCTGCAGCGGTTCCGAAGTCGCGGCCCGGTACCCTCCGGACCGCCTGCGACGAATGATGCCGAGAAAGGTTTCGAAGGGGATTGATGGCGGTCAATTGCGCGTACAGAGCCATTTTTCAGCCAGTTTGACATGGATCAAACAGGTTTTTCGGACAAACGGGTCTACTAGCCGGTACTCACCCCTAACCGGGGGGTAAGGGATTGCGGCCACGCCGCGGGGGCAAACGAAGAAGCGGTCAAATGCTCCCCAAGCGCGTCGATGTCAACCAAATCTAGTCAAATCGAGGGGGATCATGACTGAACCAGTCCAGGACACCGCCAGAACACCCGGGGCGGGCGAAGAAGAACAGCGCCAGGAACGTATTCCAGTCTTGCAGCAGATTCTGGACAACCCGTTCCTCCTGCTGTTCCTCGGCGTCGTAATGCCGACGGTCTTTTACATCTTGTGGGGCATAATGGAAGTCGTCTCGATTCCGATCGCCAACTGAATCTCTAGGGGGGATTTCTATGAGCGCACTATTACCGCCCTCGGAACGGGTCTGGGGCAATCAGCCCCTGGACAAGGTTGAGGGAACCTGGATCCTGATCGCCCTGGTCTGGTGCCTGTTCATGTTCTTCATGATGCCGTACTGGCACGTTTTCGGAAAACAGAACTATTCGGGCGAGGCCTATCGTACGACGCCGCAGGCGTTCTCCGCCAAGGTCGAGGCGATGGTCGATGCCCATACCGTGCGTACCGAAACGGCACGGGATTTCCCGGTCGTCCGTCCGCCGGCCGGCAGCGACGTCTACCTGCTGGCGCGGTTGTGGGACTGGTATCCGATCCTCGAACTCGAAAGGGATCAGACTTACCGGCTGCATATCTCGTCGATGGACTGGCAGCATGGCTTCTCGCTGCAGCCGCTCAACGTCAATGCGCAGATCGTTCCGGGTTACCAGATGACCCTGACCATCACGCCGGACAAGTCGGGCGAGTACACGATCGTGTGCAACGAGTATTGCGGTGTCCTGCATCACACGATGCTCGGCAAGATCTACGTTGTCGATCGCTAAGGGGGCTGATAAATGAGTGAGCAATTTCGCACCTGCCCGCAAAGCGGGCTCGTGTTCCATAAATCGGCGGAGACCCTGATCAAGGTCAATGCCGTTACCGCGGTGGTGTTCCTCGCGGTCGGCGGTCTGCTGGGCCTGCTCGTCGTGCTGACGCGCTGGCCGGCAGTCCATCTGCTCCCGTCGGATCTGTTCTATCAGGTCCTCACCGGTCACGGTGTCGTGACGCTGCTGGTATGGATCATCTACTTCGAGGTGGCCGTACTCTACTTCTGCTCGTCCACGCTGCTAAGGTGTCGATTGGCGACACCGAGATTGGCCTGGGTGGCGTACTTCCTGATGCTGATTGGTGCCGCGACCGCTGCCGTCGCGATCCTGCAGGGCGGTTCGAGCGTGATGATGACCTCCTACGTGCCGATGCCGGCTGCGCCGCATTTCTACCTCGGGCTGATCCTGTTTGCCGTGGGTGCGCTGATCGCGTGCTTCATCTTCCTCGGCACCCTGGTCGTCGCAAGGAACGAGCGCAGCTACGAAGGGTCCATCCCGCTGGTCACGTTCGGCGCGATGACCGCCGCGATCATCGCGATCTTCACGATCGCGTCCGGCGCGATCATCCTGATCCCGACCTTCCTGTGGTCGGTGGGTTACATCAGCAATATCGATCCGCTCATGTACCGCATCATCTGGTGGGCCATGGGTCACTCGTCGCAGCAGATCAACGTGGCTGCGCACGTGTCGGTATGGTATGCGATCGCCGCCATCGTGTTCGGTGCGCGTCCGATGTCCGAGCGCGTGAGCCGCGGGGCGTTCCTCCTGTACATCCTGTTCCTGCAGCTCGCTTCGGCGCACCACATCCTGGTCGACCCCGGTGTCGGTACCGAATGGAAGATCTTCAACACTTCCTACGCGATGTATCTGGCGGTGCTGGCTTCGATGGTGCATGGCCTGACGGTTCCGGGCAGTATCGAGGTCGCCCAGCGCGAGAAGGGCTACACCAACGGCCTGTTCGAGTGGCTGCGCAAGGCGCCGTGGGGCAATCCGGTGTTCTCCGGGATGTTCATCTCGCTGGTCGGCTTCGGTTTCCTCGGCGGCATTACCGGTGTCGTGATGGGTACCGAGCAGATCAACCTCATCATCCACAACACCATCTACGTGCCGGGTCACTTCCACCCGACGGTGGTAGTCGGTACCACGCTGGCGTTCATGGCGCTGACCTATTTCCTGGTCCCGGTGCTGTTCCGGCGCGAGCTGGTGCTGCCGAGCTGGGCCAAGTGGCAGACCTACATCTTCGGCATCGGGACGTCGCTGATGGGGCTTTTCATGATGGGCGCTGGTACGCTCGGCGTGGCACGCCGTCACTGGGACATGGCCTTCTCCGGTTCGGCATTCAGCTTCGAGTACGGCGGTGCCGCGTACATGATGATGGGACTTACCGGATTCTTCGGCGTCGTGTCGGCAATCGGTGGGGCGATGTTCATCATCATCATCGTTGGCTCCATCCTGTTTGGAAAGAAGATCGAGGACAGGAGCGAGTACAGCACTGCGCGCCCGCCACGCCTTCCGTTGGCTCCGCCGGCGCCGGCGCATCATGGAAGCGGCTTCGTGGCCCCGGGCACCTTCGTGCTCGCGGTCGTGTTCCTCGCCACCTTCGTGGTGTATTACTTCCTGAACTGGATGTATCTGTCGTCAGTCTGGCCGATAAACTAGTCTGACACCGAGGGGCGGGCCCTGCGCCCGCTCCTCGGTTTTTTGCAAGGCCTGCAGCGGATTGGTCGAACTGCATTCACTAAAAGGCCCAGTGGGCATTCAAACCGCGGCCGGTTGTCTACCAACGAGAGGCTAGCATGAGCATTCTGACATGAGCATTCTGGTCAGGCAGCTTTCGAACGTTTTCAAGCTTCGAATCGGATTCACAATTGCGTTTACCGCGCTGGCCGGCATTGCCATTACGCCCGGGCCCGGGCTGGAAACATGGCAGATCGTGGCGCTGGCGATTGCGGTCCTGATGTCGTCCGCGAGCGCGGGTGGCTATAACCAATACATGGAGCGTGATCTCGATGCGCAGATGAACCGGACGAGCAATCGGCCGTTCGTCACGGGTGCGTTGAAACATGGGCCTTACTTTCTCGTCATTCTGGGACTGATGCTTGTCGCCTCGGTTGCGCTGGCGGCCGTCTCCCTCAACGCGGTGTCCGCGTTGTACGTCTTCCTCGGTGCGTTCGTCTATTCGATCGTCTATACGTCCTGGCTCAAGCGACGTACCTGGCTTAACATCGTGTTCGGCGGACTCGCCGGGAGCTTCGCGGTGCTGGCCGGCGCCGCTGCGGTCGATCCCGGTCTCAGTGCGTTGCCCATCATCCTTGCGGTGGTGCTGTTCCTGTGGACCCCGTCGCATTTCTGGAGTCTCGCGATCGTTCTGCACAAGGATTACGAGGCGGCCGGCGTGCCGATGCTGCCGGTGGTCGTGGGCGACCGGAAGGCGGCTCAAGTCATATTCGTCAACACGCTGATGCTGGTCGGGGTGTCGCTGCTTCCGATGTGGTACGGCATGGGATGGATCTACCTGCTCGGGGCATGTACAGGGGGGGCACTTTTCCTGTACAAGAACGTGCAGCTGCTGAGGGATCCGTCGGAAAAGATGGCACGGGCCAACTTCCATGCGTCGCTGGTGCAACTTACGCTGCTGCTCGCTGCCGCGATCGCCGACGTGCACTTGCTGGGATAGGGTTTCGGAGGGTCTGATCCGGCTGCGCCTGACGCAACTCACCAACGGCTTGTCACATACTGTGCACGAGGGTCCCGGTAGTGGGCACAATCAGGCAGGGCCGAATTGCGCCGCTCGGGTTCATGCATTTTTTGTTCGGTACCGGCTTGTCCGGCTCAGGTAGATCATGTTCACGCGTTACTCCCTGTTCCTTGCCCTGTTTTTCGTGACGATCCTCGTGTCCGCGAACGCTCACGCGGAGCAGGAGGACACGGAGACCTACCCGGAACGGTTCTCCGAGTTCGACTACCAGACTACGCTGCGCTACAGCCAGGAGGCCCTCGGGCGCAAGCTGGGCGATCACCGTTTCGTCAATGGCGGCGGCCGGGAAGTGAAGCTGAGCGACTACGACGGGCAACCGCTCGCGATCCAGCTCGTCTTCACGAGCTGCTACCACACCTGTTCGCTATCCACCCAGCACCTGTCCAGAGTCGTGCAGATCGCGCGCAGCGCCCTGGGGCAGGACAGCTTCACGGTTCTGACGATCGGTTTCGATACCGCGCGGGATACCCCCGAGGCGATGCGTTCCTACGCCCGCGAGCAGGGCGTCAGCTTGCCGAACTGGGAGTTCCTCAGTACCGATCCGGAGACGATCGAGGCCTTGGCCGCCGAGCTCGGGTTCGTCTACTACCCGTCTCCAAGGGGTTTCGATCATCTGGTCCAGACGAGCGTCATCGATCAGGAGCGCGTCATCTACCGGCAGGTATACGGTGAGGTCTTCAACACGCCGCTGCTCGTCGAACCGCTCAAGCAACTCGTGTTCGGAGGACGTACCGAGCAGACGGCACTGGAAGCGCTGGGTAATCGGGTGCGTCTGTTCTGCACCACGTATGATCCCAAGCAGGACCGCTACTACTTCGACTATTCCCTGTTCATCGGGATGGCGATCGGACTTCTGATCATCGGCTCGACGATCGCGTTCCTGCTGCGCGAATTCGTGTTCCGCCGCAGGCGCGCCGGCACCGGTTGATCTGAATCATTGTTTCCTGAAATTTGGGGGTAGAGAATCCTCTCAAAATCCAGCAGAGAGGAACGACCTTGGCTACCACACTTCGCCAGGCATCGCAGGCGGTCCTGACCCGGATCGAGGACCGGTTCACGCAGGTCTTCGGCCCCGGCTGCAACCCGTTTTTCCACCTCGGGGCGATGACGATCTATTTTTTCTGGATCGTCCTCGTCAGCGGCCTCTATCTTTTCGCATTCTTCGAGACCAGCGTCTTCGGCGCTTTCCAGTCGGTCGAGCGGCTCACACATGATCAGTGGTGGCTCGGCGGCGTCATGCGCAGCCTGCACCGCTATGCGTCCGACGCGGCCGTGGTCACGATGCTGCTGCATCTGTTCCGCGAATTCGTCCGCGACCGTTACCGCGGTGTCCGCTGGTATTCCTGGCTTACCGGCGTGCCCCTGCTGTGGATGGTGTTCCTGCTCGGCATCACCGGTTACTGGCTGGTATGGGACATGCTGGCGCAGTACATCGCCCTCGTCAGCGCCGAGTACATGGACTGGCTGCCGATCTTCACCGATCCGATCGCACGCAACTTCATCTCCCAGGAGGCATTGTCCGATCGCTTCTTCACGCTGATGGGTTTCCTGCACCTGATCGGCATCCCGCTGTTCCTGGTGTTCGGAATCTGGTTCCACGTCATGCGGATCGCGATGCCCAACATCAATCCGCCGCGCACGCTGATGGCGGGGAGTTTGATTGCGCTGCTGGTACTGTCCCTCGTCAAGCCGGCGGTCAGCCACGAGATGGCCGATCTTTCAGCAGTGGCGGGCGAACTCTCACTGGATTGGTTCTATCTGTTCATCTACCCGGTCATCGACACGCTCGGTGTCGGACCCGTATGGATCCTGCTCACGGCGCTCACGTTCCTGCTGATGGCGTTTCCCTGGTTGCCGCGCAAGAAACCCGAACCGGCGGCGCAGATCGATCTCGAGCATTGCAGCGGGTGCACGTGGTGTGCGAACGACTGCCCCTACGGCGCACTCACGATGCGCCCTCGTTCTGACGGACGCGCGCACAGGCAGGAAGTGGTAATCGACCCCGATCTGTGCGTCAGTTGCGGCATTTGTGCCGGATCCTGCCCGTCGGCAACGCCGTTCCGCAAGTCCGAGGACCTCGCTACCGGCATCGAACTGCCGCAGTTCTCGTTCCGCCGGCTGCGCGACGAAATGGACACCGCGCTGGCGGGACTGAGCGGAGACGCCCGGATCATCGTGTATGGCTGCGACCATGCTGCGATGGTGAAGCAACTCCGGGGGGCGGACGTCGCAGCCTTGAGTCTGCCGTGCACCGGCATGCTGCCGCCGTCGCTGATCGACTACGCGTTGCGCGACCGGAAGGCCGACGGCGTTCTGGTCACCGGCTGCTGCGAAGGTGATTGCCTGCACCGGCTCGGCAACACCTGGATGGAGCAGCGCCTGAATGGCGAGCGGCCACCGCAGCTGCGGGGACGGGTTGAGCGGGAGCGCGTGCGCGTGCGCTGGGCATCGTCCACTGACCTGACTTCCCTCAGGCGCGAGATCGGTTCCTTCCGTGAAGACTTGGGTGGAATGGGCGCGAAGGAGAAACCGGTTGCACAGCCGGTTGCGGTCGAATCGGGCGGGGGGGCGTGACCATGAGCCAGTTCGCAAGATACGCCGGGCAGTTCGTGGCCTATGCACTGTTGATGGCGTTTGTCGGCTACTTCGCCACTTCACCCGCATATACATACCTGGGGACCGATCAGTCGGTGATAAAGGTCAGTTTTGCCCACTCGGGGAAAATCGTCGGCGAGTGCCGGGAGATAAGCGCGGCACAACTGGCTCGCCTGCCACCGGGGGCGCGCATTCCGATGGATTGTCCGCGCGAGCGGTCGAATCTGACGATCGAGTTCGATCTTGACGGAGGTACGGTATTCAGCAAGGTGGTGCGGCCGACCGGCCTGTCGCGCGACGGGGCGGCCTACGTATATGAATCCTTCACCGTGTCCCCCGGCGAGCACAGGCTGGAGTTGCGCATGCGCGACGATGTCAGGACGGAGGGCTTCGACCACGTCAAGGCCGTCGATGTGACACTGGAGCCCGGGCGCATGCTCGTCGTCGACTTCATAGCGGAGCGTGGCGGCTTCGTTTTGATAAGATAGCGGCTCGTGCGCACGCGCGACATGCAATCCGGATAGAGAAGCCTCAGTGAGTCAATTTTCCTATACCCTCGCAGTCCCCGAGGGCGAAACCCGGCGCGTGGCGCGTGGCTGGCTGTATCTGGCGGTGGGTTCGCTCGTACTGTCGGGACTTTTCGCAGTGCTGATCGTGTTGTCGCGGGTTCCCTACATCAGCGACGTCTTTCCGTGGGTCGACTTCTTCCACATCGCGCTGGTCGTGCACGTGGATCTCTCGGTGCTGGTGTGGTTCCTCGCCTTCGCCGGAATTCTGTGGAGTCTCAATCCGCACCCGAAGGCGCTGCCGCTGGCGTGGTCGGCGCTGTGGCTTGCCGTGGCGGGGACACTGATCATGACCGCCTCGCCCTTTCTCGGTGCGAACAAGCCGATCATGGCCAACTACGTGCCGGTCCTGAATCATCCACTCTTCCTCGGCGGGCTGGTGGTCTTCGGCGCCGGCTTTCTTGTGCTGGTCCTTCACAGCCTGGTCACACCGGTCAGGGCCGCATTCACCGGAAGCAACGCCGGCGTGCTGTGGTTCGGCATGAAGACCGCGATGATCGCAGCGCTGGTGTCGGTACTGGCGGTGGGCTGGACCTGGTCCAGGATTCCGGAGTTCGTGGTCGACAAGGAATACTACGAGGTGCTTTTCTGGGGTGGCGGACACGTGTTGCAGTTCATGCATACGCAGCTCGTGCTGGTGGTGTGGTTGTGGCTGGCCAGCGTATCGGGCGTGCGCATCAGCATCAGTCCGCGGCTGCTGGTGATCCTGTTTCTGGTGGGAATTGTCGCGATCGTACTGACGCCATGGATCTACTACATTCATGAGGCGCATTCCTACGAAAGTCGTCGCGCATTCACCTGGATGATGGGATTCGGCAACGGTCTTGCGGCGGCCCCGGTTTCACTGGCGATTTTGTGGGGTGTAGTCGCCGCAGGTCGCGGCAGCATTCCGCCGCTTGCGCATCCCGAGCGGGCGGCACTCATCTTCTCGGTGCTGCTGTTCGGGGTCGGCGGGATTCTCGGCTTCATGATCACCGGGAGCAACACCATCGTCCCGGCCCACTATCACGGGAGCATCGTCGGAATCTCGCTCGCGTTCATGGGGCTGACCTTCCATCTGTTGCCGCGCATGGGCTTCGGTGCGGTACCTCGTCGCATGGCGACGGTCCAGCCGTACGTCTTCGGCGTTGGCCAACTCATGCACGTGCTCGGCCTGGCGTGGTCTGGCGGGCAGGGCGTGCAGCGCAAGACCGCGGGCAGCGCACAGGGCCTGGAGAATCTGCCGGAGATACTCGGCATGGCCTTTGCGGGGCTGGGCGGACTGATTGCGATCATTGCCGGCGTGATGTTCCTCATCATCGTTTTCCGCTCCGTGATGGCGGGGCGCAATCCACCGGCACTCGAACCGCAGCCGGAATAAACGGGGGGACCATGGAAATTGTCTTGTTCACGCTCGCGGCGATCGCGCTTTACTTCGCTGCCGACTGGATCCTGCGCTCACTCGAGGCACGTCGCGGGGCCCCATTCAAGAACCGCAGCATCATCTTCTTTGCGATCATCCTTCCGCTTGCACTGATCGTGTTCAGCCTGATGGAGAATCTCGGAGGCTGATTCCGACCGTTTCGGGCTCCGCCGGTGAGGTATGAAACGAGGCCCGTGCAGACATCCGCCCGGGTCCCGTTTCCGCTTCGGGATGCAGAGCGAGGATATTCAGGCGATCGCGACCGGAATCTTCCCGATCTTCATCTGCCACTCCCGCGGCCCGGTGTCGTGCACGCTGGTCCCGCTGGAATCGACGGCCACCGTGACCGGCATGTCCTGTACCTCGAACTCGTAGATCGCCTCCATCCCCAGGTCTTCGAAGGCAACGACGCGTGCGGATTTGATCGCCTTCGAGACGAGATAGGCGGAGCCGCCGACCGCCATAAGGTAGGCCGACTTGTTGTCGCGGATCGCCTCGATTGCGGTCGGACCGCGCTCCGACTTGCCGATCATCGAGAGGAGGCCGGTCCGCTCCAGCATCATGCGGGTGAACTTGTCCATCCGCGTCGCGGTAGTCGGGCCCGCAGGTCCCACCGCTTCGTCGCGTACGGGGTCGACCGGGCCGACGTAGTAGATGACGCGGTCGGTGACATCGACCGGAAGCTTCTCGCCCCTGTCGAGCATTTCCTGGATGCGTTTGTGGGCCGCATCTCGACCGGTCAGCATCCTGCCGTTGAGCAGCAGGGTCTGCCCCGGTTTCCATGAGGCGACCTCGTCCCGCGTCAGCGTGTCGAGGTTGACGCGCGTCGCGACCTCCGTGTCGGCCTTCCACGTGACCTGTGGCCAGTCCTCGAGCCTTGGAGGTTCGAGGTGTGCAGGTCCGGAGCCATCGAGTTCGAAATGAACGTGCCGCGTGGCGGCGCAGTTCGGGATCAT
>CAYOKH010000037.1:0-18685 GCA_964404505.1 uncultured Azoarcus sp. | reverse complement strand
TGCCCCCGGCGCCACCGCAGTGGCTCAGTCCGAATCCGTGGCGCCACGGCCTCCGCCACCGGCAGCTGCCGTGGTTCCGCTGCGACCTGGGATTCCCGTATCGCCGCCGGAGAGCGTCGCGGCCGCTGAGGCGGCACGTCCCGAAGTGGTGCCGGTAGCCGATTTCGCGGTCAGTGGCTGGAAACCGTCGGAAGAGACGGCCGCCAGGCAGGGAGCCCGATTCCTCACCGAGCTGGCGGATCAGAACGGATGTCGAATGGTGACCCGATTCGACCGCGCTCTCGATCTCCAGTACCTATCGCTCCGTTCGGAAGGGCTGAAGTGCGACTCGGATGGGTATTTGACGGGCAGCGGCCGCGTGGCGCTGGAACGTTCCGACGGCGCAATCGTGGCCCGAACCGGCCACCTCTGGTTTGCGGCCGGTCTTGCGTTCAACCAGGAGGTGGAGAGTGGTGCGCGCCTCGCCGCGTCGGACGCGCAACGCAACCTGTGGCTCTATCTGGGGAGCGACGTCGATACACGTACCCATTTTCTCCTCCGCGCCCGCCCCGGCAGCCAGGGTGCGCTCGGCGTATGGCTGATCGATCCGCAGGTGGACGCGGTGACCGAACAGGATGCGCGTTTCCGCGAAGCGCAGCACATCCGGCAGGCCGTATCGGCGGCGCTGTCTGCACTCGAGACTGCGGCCATGCCCGGTGCCGCACGTGCCCGCATCCTGTTTTCGAACGACTTCCAGAGAGGCACGGTCGCGGGTGACCAGAACCACCTCGCCTACATGATCGATGCCGCACGCGGAACCGACCGTCGCACGCGGCGCGGAACCGGCGAATGGCAGTTCAACCTTCAGCAGGGCGCGAACTATGTGTTCCAGCGGGATACCCGTCTTGCCCAGCAAAGGCGCGCGGAGGAGCAGCGCGAGGCGCAGCGGGTAAGAATGGAGCAGCAGCGGGAAGCGCAGCGGCGTCAGATGGAGATCGCGCAGCAGATCAATCACGAGCGGCGGAGCCTGCAGACGTATCGGCAGTTCGTCGATGAAGCGGGACGGGACCCGGGCGGGCTGCTGAGCAGGATCGAATCCGACATCGCCTACGAGCCGTTTTCCGGCGGGACCTACGCGCAACTGGTCGGCGGCGGCCAGTCCACAATAAGCCGCATCGTCCAGGTCGATGGTCGCGACGGGGACGACGCGAAGATCGTCTGGCCTTACGAGATGCGTCTGATCGGACAGCGCAATCTCGCAAGCGGATGGTACCGGGTCGAAGGTATGGTGACGCTCGACGCGAAGCGGCGCGATGGCGACGATCTGCCATTGACGCTGGTTTCGGTGGCTGACGGGGGCGTGCAGCAGTGCACCCAGGCCGGATGTGCGGATCTCGCCACGCCGCTTTCGTTGACCCGCATGACGCTGGGCAGTGCGGACTGGACGCCGGAGGCGGCGGAAGCGCGGATCCGGGAACTGCAACAACAATGAAGCGCAGGATCGCCACATCATGGCAATGAATCGATCGAACAAGCTGGCCGCCGGCGGCGCCGCGCTACTGGTCGTCGCGCTTGCGGGTTGGTTCATGCTTTCTCGCATCGCCGACGCGAAAGCGGAAGAGCGCGTTTCCGGGCTTCTCGAGCGCTACGAAGTGCGCAACGACGTGTCGTGGAGCAAGGTATCCGCATCGCCCTTCGGATCGAGTGTACGCATCGACGGGGTCACCGTTCGCGACGGGTCCTCGGACGAGCGCCTGAAGATCGAGCGGGTGGAGATCTCGGATTTCGTTGACGAAGGACAGCGCAAGCGCGCCCGAATCCGCATGTCCGGCATCGCCGCAGGCGCGGGCGGCAGTCCCGCAGTCGCGCTCGAGTGGGTCAGGGCTAGCGGACGAACGGAGCTGCCGCCCGCCAGTGTGACGGCTTCCTGGGATATCGATTTCGATCGCGACGACTCGGTATTGAATGTCGGCATCGACCAACCGGGCGTCATCAAGGCCACCGTCGACCTCGAGCTGGAGCGCATTGCGGCACTCGTGCGCTTTGTCGAGGAAGCGGGGGGCATGAATCGCATGGAAAGCCGGGGCAGGCAAATGCCGGGGCTGGGCCTTGGAATGAATCCGGACGATGCCTTGGGGAGCGTGTTTGCCATGCTCGAGGTGATTGGCGATGTGCGCATCCGTCGCGTGAGTGCCGCGCTGGAGGACGAGGGCCTGATCCGGCGGAGTGTCGCGCTGCACAAGCGGTATGCGATTCCGGTCCGGGCAGGCGACGGAGAGGCTGGTGTTCAGAGGGACAGGCAGTTCAGGCAGCAACTCGAGCAGGGTCTGCTTGAATGCGAGCGCGAGTTGCCTGTGCGCGACACGGCAGTCCGGAAGAGAGCCTGCGCCACGATGATGCGCTTCGTCGGCGGCGACAGCAGGAGTATCAGCCTGAAAGTTTCCCCCGAGCGCCCGGTTCCGTTCGGTGAGGTGTTCGAGGCCGCGATGCAGGCCCCCGAACGGCTCGTGCTGCTTCTGCGCCCGGAACTGGGTCCCTGACCGGCCCCCGCAGTTAATTGTAGCGACGAGCGCTCTTGGCAGCCGGGTGCGCGGGGTTTCCAGTGCGGTTTGCCTGTCGAACCGGTAACGAGATCGCAGTACCTACCGCAGCGTCAAAGCGTGACTGTGCGGTTAACGTGCACGGTACCACCGCCGAAAACGATCGCATCAAGGATTGCTTCAGCCCGGACGCGTCAATGGACGAGTACTGTGGTGTCGACATACGGCATCGGTATCGCCAGGCCGTCATGTCCTCGGCGTCGTCGAAGACACCGTCGCGCGGTGCCAGCGTGCGAACTCGTCATTGCCGAAGCTGCGCACCGAGGCCACATCAGATCATTGATGTCGATGGTGCGCTGGCGTACAGACGCGAATCGGCGCCTGAGTCATCTTGTCTTGCGTACCGTCACGTGCACGCGTGGTCGACTCGAGCGCGACTCGATACCCGGCGCGCCGACGCGAGCGGTATCGATGCGTTTCGGCAATTCTCGCGGACCCTGCGCCGCCATGATGTCCTGTTGGGAGACACGAAATGTCAATTGGCACGATTCTGCTGATCATCCTGATCCTGATGCTGATCGGTACGATCCCGACCTGGCCCCACAGCCGGGGATGGGGTTACGGCCCCAGTGGCGGCCTCGGGCTGGTGGTGATCATCCTCCTTGTCCTGGTGCTGCTGGGGAAGCTCTAGGCCTGCATACGCGCCGCTCAAGGGTGGGTCATACGGTGCTAGCGAGCAGGCCCGTTCGCGCTGTTGCGTGAATACGTTGCCAATGGAGGGAATGGAGCATGCTGCACTATGCGATAGTGTTTCTCGTCATCGCGCTGATCGCGGCGTTGCTTGGCTTTACCGGCATCGCAGCCGGGGCCGTCGAGATCGCCAGAATCCTGTTCTTCATCTTTATCCTGCTTTTCGTCGTTTCGCTGGTCGTGGGCTTGATTCGGCGCAAGTGAGATCGTGGATTTCACGACCACTCGGAAAAGTCAGGACGAATCGCCAGTCGCGCTTGCAGCTGCGCCCGATGTCACCCTCACCCCACCTCGCCCAGGCGCTTCGGGACGTCACGGGCGCGATCAGTACGAGTCCGGCGGCCCGCTTATCGTCCTCTCGCTGCCAGGAGCAAGCCTGCTCATCGAAGTGCGTGAATCGACCGTATGCGATCTCGCCACAGGTCCCCGCACTGCCAGTTTCGCGTGGTACTGCCCGGAACCTGTGTTCGACAACGCACAGAATGCTCGCCCCGTGATGAGTAGACTGAAAATTGGTGAATCGCGTGGTGCACGCGGTTCAGCCGCTCAACCCACGCAAGGGGCAAGATCATGAACAGCATCGTCTACATCGTCGGCGCAGTCGTCATCGTTTTGGTAATTCTGTCGTTTCTCGGCCTTCGATAAGGGACGGCGCCAGCCGGCGCCACGCCGCCGGTCTGTCGGGCACGCTTTTCCCGAGCGAGGCTCGTGTGCGCCGCGGCACGTAAAAAAGCGGCCCAGAGGGCCGCCTTCTCCTAGTGGTCACTTCCGGACGCCGGCTCCGGATGTGACCACTATCGGCTGCTCGTCGTCACTTGAGCCGCATGTCGTTCTTGACGGATTTTACGCCACTGACGCCGCGTACCATCTGAACTGCTCTGTTGATTTCCGCCTGCGTGCTGACGAAGCCACTCAGTTGAACCGCGCCGTCGAAAGTTTCGACATTGATCTCCGCGGCCCTCAGTCCAGGATCATCGAATATCGCTGCCTTGACTCTCGCAGTGACGGTGGCGTCGTCGATGTACTCTCCGACCGTCTGCCGCTTCTCGGGGGCTGCGCAGCCCACCACGGAGACCAGCGCGAAAGCGACGAACAGTGCCATAAGATACCGGCCAAGTTGTTTCATGATTGACACTCCAGATGTTGTTGATGTAGGACCTTGCGACTACAGCTTGCTGCAACCGGCTTGCCGGCCGCGAGTTGCCCGACCTGCCGCCGTTGGATCCTTGACTTTCCAGCGCGACGCGGCGGGTTCCAACCGGCGCTGCACGCGCCGTGTCGAAACCCTGTGGCCAGCTTAATCAGAACGATATCGGCCGTCTGTACGATGTCGCACATAGAAAATGCGGTTTCCGCCCGGCAAGGATTTCACCAGAGCGTGCCGTCGCCCATTTGCAGCGTCTAGCGCCCCTTGCCTCCGACCACCAGCAGCACGCCACCGATCACGATCGCGCCGACGCCGGCCCAGATGGGGACATTCACGGTCTGCTTCTCGCTTACCGACAACTCGAGCGGACCTACCTTGGCCTCATGGGTCTCCTTGGTATAGCTGAAACCGCCATATACCAAACCCAATACTCCCGCGACGATCAGCGCAATTGCCGCAATCCGGATTCCGTTCATTTCGATTACTCCTGTTGAACAAACACCTGTATCCCGAACGCGCATGATACGTCAGGAATCAAAAGGCAGAACCGGGACCGCGATTGGTCTGAGGTCGGCGAGAAGGACTTGCGGCAGACAGCGCTCATTCAAGTCTTCCGGGTCCACAGGCTGCACCAGCCATCGGGGCTGATCTGGCCCTCGACCAACGCGCACGTGTTCGACGCAGCGATGAAATGCTGGCAATCGGCGCACTTCTCCTCGCCTTTCGGCTGTGACTGATACTGCACGCTCGCCTGTGTCGCCTTGGCGCTTGCCGGCGCAGCAGTTGAACCGCTGCCGGTGGGGGGAGAACTGGCCGGGGCGGTGCTGGTCGGGCTCGCGTCCTTCCTCGAATCGCACCCCGAGAGTGCGATCGGCACCCACAAGCCGCAACCGACGACCAGCGCGCCGCGCAGCACAACCCTGCGCGAGGGCACTACCTCCGGTATCACCGGCTTGTCGCCGTGTGATACACCCCGCGCAGGACCGTGCGCCAACCCGACGTCCGTGGCGCTGATGAGGTTCAGTCCCTCATCCGCGCGCACCGCCCGGCGTGCGTTCAACTTGGCCTTGAACTGCTTCCAGTTCCCATCGATCGATTTCCTGTTCATGGCGAACTCCTTCCGGTCGGGCCCAGATCGGCACGAACGCCGATCGGCCATCTGTCGTCACGGTCGCTGGCCGTGGGTGATCCTCGCCGGACCCCCAGCTTGAGACGGGCTGGTGGGCAGACCCCACACGACCGACTGCATGGAACTCCGGATACACCCCGAAGACTAATCGCACGATGCGGCATCGTCAGTGCGGTATCGAACGGAATCCGCCTCGCCAGGCGTGTAGCCTTGATTTTCAGTGTAGAACCTTGCGCCGTCATGTGCGACGCTTGTCGTAGGCATGCGCCCAAAACAGAGAGCAGACCATGACCTCAAAGGACGAACCCTCGCTCGTCGAGCAGCGCCAACTGCTGCGGCAGCGACTGCGGGCGCAGCGCCAGCTGATCGCGCACCAGCTCGGACCCGGTCCCATGGAGCACGGCAGCTACCCGCGCAGCATGACGATGCGATTCCTGAGCCGGCGGCCGGGCATGGCCACCAGGGTGCTTACGGAACTTGCCATCGTGCTGGTTGGCGCACGCTTCTTCAGGTCGATCACCACCGTGCTGACCCTGTCCAGACTGCTGCGCCCGCCCGTTGTCCTGAACCGAAGTCGGCTCGCGCAGCAGCGCTTCCCGAGCTCCTCAAACGAACTTGGGTGACCTCCTGAGCGGATTGCTCTCGAGTGTGTTCCTGCTTGCCTCTTGATATGCCGAAACCGGGAGTGATGCGCTGGCGCGCGGAAGCGGCATTCGCTTGCTGCCTTGGGCCTCGCCATTGAAGCCAGCTCACGCCAGGCCTACAACCAGTACTGCCAGAGCCTGCTGAAGATCTCCATCACGCGCAGATGGATCGAGCGTTGCTGCCACTGTTCGAGCGTGACCTGCTCGGAATTCGCGATGTCGCGTTCGAACGCGGCGCGCAGCTGTTCTCCGAAGTCCGCACCTAGCACGACAGCGTTCACCTCCTCGTTGTGCAGGAAGCTGCGCCAGTCGAGGTTGGTCGAACCCACCGTCGACCATACGCCGTCGATCACGGCGGTTTTTGCATGCATCAGCGCGTCACGTCGCTCGAAGATCTTGGCGCCGGCGCGCAGCAACTCGCCGTAGTGGGAGCGCCCGGCGTGGAACACGAGCGCCGAATCGGTACTCCCCGGCAATACCAGGCGCACGTCTACGCCTCGCGCTGCGGCTGCCTTCAGGGCGTCGCGCAGTTGCTGATCCGGGACGAAGTAGGCGTTTGTCAGGAGCATCTCGGTCTCGGCGCTGTTGATCGCCGAGATCAGCGTCACATATATCAGGCTGAACGCATCGTCGGGCGAACTCCCGATGGCACGCACGACCTCCTTGCCCTGTTGCTGCAATTGGGGAAAGAAATCGCGCGGTACGAGCGGGTCGCCTTTCTGCTTCCGCCACGTGTCGAGAAATAGCTTCTGAAACTCCGCAACCACCGGGCCATCGATCTGCAGGTGGGTGTCCCGCCACGGCAGCGCGCCGCCCGGGCGCCGCTTCGAGTGCCGGCTGAACGAGCCGCCCGAGTAAACACTGCTGATGTTGATGCCGCCGAGGAATACCGAGCGGCCGTCGACGATGAGCAGCTTGCGGTGATCGCGCTGGTTGACTGCCCACCCGGCCCTGGCCGCCAGCGGATTGACCGGATTGAACTCCAGCGTGCGGATACCGCTGTCACGCAGGCGCTGGAAAAACCCGGCCGGCGTGCCGAGGGTGCCCACGCTGTCATAGATCAGGTTTACCTGCACCCCCTGCCTCTGCTTCTCGATCAGCGCATCGGCGAAGCGCTGCCCGACCTCGTCGTCATCGAGGATGTAGGTTTCCATGTTGATGTGGTCGCGCGCCGCCTCGATCGCCCCGATCATTGCGCGGTAGGTGTCCGGGCCGTCCTCGAGCAGCGTAACGCGATTGCCGGCCACCAGCGGGCTGTCGGACACAGCCTCCTCGACTGCCAGATGGCGCTCGAAAATGCTTGTCGCCGCGCTACCGTGCTCCAGTCGCGCCAGAATCTCCCGGGTGCGCGCGGTGGACAGCGGCCCGTGAGGGCCGTCGATCTGCACGGGTGACGACGGTTGCGCCATGTCGGGCACGATCAGCGGCAGTGTGCTGCAGGCGGTCAACACCATTATCAGGCACGCGGCCGCGATCAAGGGTCCCATCCGCAGCCGTCTCATGGCCGCCACCACGATCGCCCGCTCGACGCACCGGCTGCCGCGCCGCTCACGTCCACGGCCGTGACACCGGCCATGTCCGCACAGATGTCCGCCTGATGCTCGCACGGACGGGCATCGCCAGGCAGTTCGAGCAGCAGAAAGCAGCCTCAGGTCTTCCATGGTGTCCTTGCCCCCTCTACCCGCGCCCGACGAGCTTGCGGCTCCGGATTCGGAAGCCACCGAACCGTTTTGCCCCGATAGCCGGGCGCGCCGGTGTCGCGTTGCGAACGCGCTCGCGTCAATGATCGCTCAGGCGTCCGAGGGCACTGTCGAGCAGTGACTTCAACTTGTTTGCGGCACCGTCCACGGCTTCGATCAGACTGCCCGCCTGATGCGTTACGGCCACCGGCTGACGTCCTTCGAGCCGGGCTTCCATCAGGCAGCGCTTGTCGCCTACCCCGAATTTGCCGGCGTTCTCGTCGCTGAGGTGGACTTCGACTCGCGTGATCTGATCATCGAAACGACGCAGGGCACGCTCCACCGTGGCAGCAACCCGTGCGGCCAGGGCTTCGTTCCCCTCGATGTTCCTGTCGGTATTGAGCTGGACATCCATGATCCTTCCTTTTCGGTTTCGAGCTGCAATCGGTCAGTAGCGAAAGGTTGCGGCAAGACCGGTCTGCACGGGCATGTGCTCGGCCGGAACCACCCACACCTGACCACCCATATTCGCGACCATCTCGCCCAGATCGTCAAGCAGGTCATCGACCATCGGGTGGTCGAGTTCGCCCCACTCGATCTGTCCGGTCGCTTCGTCCAGATGGCCCGGGACCTGCCGATCGGCTTCGATCAGCAGCGTCTCGACGCGACCGGCCACCGCCGCCGCTGCGACCTCGGTGAGATCGTCGCTGCCCAGACCCTTGGCACGGGCTTGCCCGAACGCGTCGCCGAGCGCCGCGAGCCGTGCGAGATACTGAGGTTGGACGACCTCCCAGGCGCGTGCGCGCAATTCGTCGAGGGACACAGCGTCGGGGTTGATCGTGATCCCCGTGGCGGCGAGAAATGGATTCTTGCTGACCTGATGGAACAGCGCGTGGTGCTCGGGCAACGCGGCGAGTATCAAGGGAAGCCCTGAAGGCCGCGAGTAGTGCTCCAGCATCGCGCCATCGACAGCGCGGAAATAGCGTTCGGTGTCAGCGTCCAGTTCGTCGCTTTTCCCGCCGTGGCCGTGGCGCATCGGCGTGCTCCCCGGACCGGCGCCGCCGTAGGACGCGACGGTCTGGCGCTTGTCGGTGAGTTCGTCGCCGAGCGCCTCGGTAATCGTGCGCGGCATGCCCGTGGCAAGATCGATTTCGTCCAGCGTTTCGCGGTTCCCCTCGAAAAGCCTGATCGCATCGCGACTCAAACCCAGCACCTGGTAACGGCTGACGGATTGCAACAGCCGGCGCAGCGGCTTGGTGTGGAAGCTGTTGGCCACCACGACCAGCTCGGCGACCGGGCGCTGGATGGCGAAAACGTGAAACCGGCCCGGCGCGGCAAATACCGCCAGCCCGTCAAGGGTGTGATTCCAGTGTGCCTCGTCGTTTGCGAGTGCTTCGAACGGTGCCAGCAGGTCGGCGATTTGCGCTTCAGGGTATTCCTGCCGGAGCGAGTGCTCCAACACCTTCACCAGATTCCGGAAACGAATCTGATCCTGCTGGTTGTCGGGATGATGACGGTGAGTCGGCTGGTACAGGGACAGACAGGGCGGCTGTGCACCCGCGAGTGCGGCGGCAAAATCGTGCGTCAGGAGGGTCATCTGCGGTTTCCTTTGAGTGGATCGGAGAGCCGACGCCGCACGGTGCGATGGTGACATGGGGGCGGTGCGCGGGAGCGGGATCGTCGTGGCTAACGGGGCCCCCGGGTCCGCGGCGTCATCAGCAGCCGAGCGATGAGGAATTTCAGCAGACACAGTAGCATGCGCTGCCAATGTCCGGCTCAGATGAAGCAGAAGCCTGCCAGAACGGTACTCGTGTGCAGTACCAGGCTGCGCAGGACCAACAGTGCCGGTTGTCAGAACGCGTTGCACTTGCGTCCGGTCGGCAAGAGCCGGCTTTCGTACGCGGGCCGTCGAGGTGGCGCGTGATTGCCTGCGGAGCGTCCTAGCGGGTGCGGCCAGATCCGTCCGGCGGCTGGTGCGGCCCGACCGCGATGCGGTATGCGCCCTTGCCGCAATCGCTCTTGATCTGCGCAGGCTCCCCGGATTCATAGCAGGACATGTTGATCAGCCGAATGAAGCTGCGTACGGCCTTGATACCCTTCAAGATCGTGAGGCGACCATCGTTGGCAAACAGCCAGCGCCCGCCTACCGAGACGACATAGCACTGATCCTGGTGGGTTCGGGGGGACTCGTCGGCGTCTTGCAGTGGATGCACGCACAGTCTGACCTTCATATTGTCCGAAGGAGGGCGCGACGTCCATCGATTGGCCGGGCGCGACGGGGCAACGGAACGGAACCGAATCGACATCACGGCCCTGGCCAGACAGATGCAAGCACCAGGGCTGCCCCCAAGGCAATCAGCACCACCAATGTGCCGAATACCCGCAGCATAAACCAACCCGGAGCGGCATCGCGCTTCGTCTCGCTGATGGCGGCCGGCATTGCTGGCAGTATGGTGACGAGCGGACTCCTGCTATTCATTGGCGTTCTCCGATCCAACCGGTCCCCTGCACACGCTGCGGCGGACGTTCACAAATCAAGTCTGGGCATGCACGCCGCGGCGGTCTGTGTGATAGTGCACACGTGTGGGCGGAAGCCAGGGTCGATGGGCGGCTTCTCCATGAACACGCCGCGTCACGGGGACCTCCGGCCGCACATCGATCGGGTGCGGTGGTGGCGATGCACGAGCGCGCTGCGTCGTGCCGAATCGGCGCGACGCAGCGCATGTCCTGCCTCGCTCATTACTTGCCGACTTCGTGGCCGATGACGCCGCCGACGGCGGCGCCGCCGACGGTTCCGACCGCGCTGCCACCGGTCAGGACGGCACCGCCTACGGCACCGACGCCGGCACCGACGACAGTGCTTTTGTCCTGACTGGACATGCCGGCACAGCCGCCAAGGCCGAGCAGCATTGCGACGGCAGCAGCGGCGAGTACGAACTTGCGTGACGTCCTGACCGGATTGATGTTGAGTGTGTTCATGATTGTTCCTTGATGTGCCGAACCGGGGAGTGATGCACTGGCCAGCAATGCCGGACATGCACTTCTCGTCGCCAGGGCCCGGGGCCAGCACCTTGGCGTATTGCCCCAGTGAAGGCCTTGCAGGTGTGCCGGCTCCGATTCTTCAAACATACCGAGGGCGCGCCGTGCCGTCTGTCCGCTGTCGCACACAAATGACATCCGGTTATCGGCGCGGGCCCCGCTCCGGCACATGGCATGCAGCTGCGTTTCTGTTCCCGTGCAGATGCCCTGCAACGCAGGGCATCACCCGCAGCACGTGTTCGGGAGGAGCGATGCTGACCGATCCCGATCAGTAGCGCTGCAGAATCCCGTTTCCGATCCGCACCCGGTCACCAACCCGAAAGTCTCCGGTCGTGCTGTGCATCAGCGCCTGATATGAGCCGTCGTTCATGCGGATCGTGATCTTGTAGGCGTCGGCCGACTCTTGCTGCCGGTTTTCAATCTGGTGTCCGACATAGGCACCACCGGCCGCGCCGATAAGCGTCGCGGCGGTCTTGCCGCTTCCGGACCCGACCTGACTGCCGACGACGCCCCCGACCACGGCGCCGGCAACGGTGCCCACACCGATGCCGGTCCCGCCAATGCCGCTCGGCTCCTGTTCGACGAGTTCAATCGAGTGCACCACGCCGTATCCCGGGTACGCGTTGTCCGCGCTCACGACCTGCGCCTCGGAAGTCGGCGCAGTGGTGGCGCCGTACTGCGGGTCACTCATGGTTCCGCATGCGCCAAGGGTCAGGGCTGCCGTGACCCCGAGCGTTGCGCCAATTACATTCACCGCTTTCATGACAAGTCTCCTGCATGGATTGAGGCGGGCTGTGTGCCGGCGGAGCTGGCACCGCAATCGCGGAGACGAGCGGTTGCACATCTCTGCGCCGACGTCCGGTACCCATCTGTCACGCCGCGCGTGGTCCCCCTGCGCAACTTCGGGTCCGATGGTCCTGGATTAATGACATCCTCCTCCTTTCGTGGATTCAGTCTGTGCGCCGTCGCACATTGCGGCGCCGTGCGCGCATCACCAGACCCCACAGGCAGTGGTTGGGCGATCCGATTCGTCGGGTGGTGCCGCGTGCGGCGCGTGATCGCGTCCCGGCGCGTCCGGCGGACCCGTTACGTGCGGTACCGTGCAGACAACCGGCAGGTTTCACGTCACTCTGCCTTCTCGCGGGCGAAAGCCGATCGATCATGGTCCGCGTTCGACATCGGGATTGCATTGCCGGCGTTGCATGCGCCGCTCTCCGGGCTCCCCGCGCTTTCCGGGTTTGCGCCCGAGCATGGAGGAGTCGCGTGTCGCACATCAAACCTGCCACTGTTGCGAACAGTTTGCTTGCTGCCTTGCCGGGCAGGGACCGCAAGCGTTTTCTGGCCGGCTGCGAGTCGATCGAGCTGGTATCAGGGGAGATCCTGACCGAACCTGGAGAGCCCATTCGCCACGTTTACTTTCCCACCGACAGCTTCATTTCCGTGGTGGCGCAGATCGATGACAGCACCCGTCTGGAAGTGGGCTTGATCGGCGACGAAGGTATGTTCGGCATACCCGTGATCCTCGGGGTGAATATTGCGCCGCTCCACGCCCTGGTGCAGGGCCCGGGCCCTGCACTACGCATGGGCGCTTCGCCTTTTCGTCGCCAACTCGAACGGAGCCCTGCGCTGCAAAGGGAACTCAAGCGCTACGTCCAGGTATTGATGGGCCAGTTGGCGCAAGCAGTCGCGTGCACCCGCTTCCATGTGGTGGAAGCGCGCCTCGCCCGCCGGCTGTTGATGACTCGGGACCGGGCGCACTCGGACACGTTTCATGTCACGCACGAATTCCTCGCCTACATGCTGGGTGTGCGTCGCGTCGGCGTCACCAAGGCTGCCAGCTCACTGCAGAATCACAAGTTGATCAGCTATCAGCGCGGGAAGGTCAGGATTCTCGACCATAAGGGCCTGGAGGCTGCTTCCTGCGGGTGTTACGGGGCCGACAGAGCGACCTACGCGCGACTGATGGGTTATAGCCGCTGCGGGCACGCACCCGGTTGCGGCAGGCAGGCAATCGCGCCGATCAAAGCTTGCTCTTGATCAGCGCGATATCGGCGGCCAGTTCTTCGCGCGTCGCGGCAAAGCTCTCTTCGCCGAGTGCCGACAGGGCTTGGAAGCGGCGCCATGCAACGACGGCCCCGACTCCGTAGACGGCGATCAGGGCGATCACGGACGGGATGCGGTACGCTGTGTCCCAGGTGACTGCCAGCACAAGAATGCCGGCAAACAGCAGGATGCACAGCATGAACGCCGAACCCACCAGCGCCGTCGCGATCAGCTTCGACAGCCGGGACTTCTCCTCCGCCCATTCAACGCCGGCCAACTGGCCATGCAGTGCCGCCTGCGCGATCAGTGCACGACCCGCCGAGCGTAGTATGCGAAGGACTTTGAGCAGGCTGATGGGGGCACCGTCGGGACGCGTTTCGGACACCGTCCCGGCCGCCGCGTTCTGCCGGTCTCGCAGTGGCTCCCGGGGAGGCGCGCCACTCATATCGACATCACGGCGGCGTCAGTCGCGGCGCGCAAGCAGCAGACCGAGCAGCAGACCAACCGCCGCTCCGATCCCGACCGCCTTCCAGGGTTCCTGGTGCACATACTCGTTGGCAGCGGTAGCGGTCTCGTGGGCTTGCCTATCGATTGCACCAGTCACCTGCTCACCCATCTGTTCGACGGATTCCTTCGCCGCCGCGACACGTTCGTTGAGTTTCGTCGTCACCTGCGTGAGTTCCTCGCCGGTGAGCGTGGTGGTGTCCTTGATGAGGTCTTCGATGTCCGCGAGGAAGTCATGAAATTCGCGCGACACGTTCGCGCGCAACTGATCGATGGTGGCATCCGTGCGGGGCCGCGATCCGCGGCGTCGGCCCTCGAGGGGACTGGATTTGCTCGGCATGAATGGCTCCTGGCAATTGTGGTTGGGTACATGGGACCAGTTCCACGACGCGTCGTTGCGTGCAAGGTCCGGACGCTAAGCGGGGCGTGCACTGATCAATGTTCATAATAGACACCAAAGGACGGCAACGTCTGTACGTTACTGCACCCAACGCGTTCCGGCGCACATCACCGGCTTGTCTGGGCGGACCGTTAGGATCCAGTGCGGGCACACCGGCCGGCCCCCGCCTCGTCAATGTCGATGATTGGCGGAATCGCGCACGCCCGGGATCATTGCTTCGGAGAGCGCAACTCCCAACCTTCGCCTGCGGGCAGGATGTCGACATATAACAGTCCTTCCATTGGGAGGCGACGAGCGGGCACTCATTGTGCGGCGGCACTGTCGAAGTGTGATCAAGCCTGATACATCACCTGGCCCGGTCAATGGTCGGGCCCGGTGCCGGAGGTCAAGCCATGACACCACAGTCCATCGAATCGCTGATGGCCGATATCGAGGCGGAGGATCCGCTCGATGTCGGCGACCTTGCCATCGACGGGCACGATGCCCGTCGCCTGATGGCGAATCACTTCTGCGAGATCGATCGCCGACTCGCCGAACATGGACTCGACGTCGGTGCGCGACTGGAGATCATGGCCGCGATCGCGGCGCACACCACGGTCGAGAACATGGTGCTGCAAGTCGGCGTGTTGCGCCGCAATGGCGAGCACAGCGACTTCCGGGCGTGGATGAAGCGCCACGGAATGGGCTGACGGGGCGGTCCGCACAACTGGGATAACCATGCTTCGAGAGCGGCTGCCGGGTCACGCCGGGGGCCCCTTCGTGCCGCTTGCGACCGGCCTGTTCCGAAAGCGCGCCAACAGCCTCGGCGCCGCTTTGCCCACGCATCATCGTCTGGACACTTGATCGTCGGCCTGACCAAGTGTCGGATTTTGTTACACATCCACGCCGCCGCCCCGTCTCCTGCTCCGTGACGGAAATCACACTGCGTCATAAGTAAATGAAAATCCACTGTTTGCATCGTTCCTAGTGGAATCCCCTACGCGAAAATTGCTTGCGCTCATGGCCAGAATCGGGTAGGCGAAGTTCACGGACCAATGCGTAAACCGGGAAAATGTCAGCAATTGTTACAGCAACGCCGAAAAAGGTGGTCCGATCGCTCGCGCAACGCGTGAATGCCTTGTTTCCAGGGCGTTATTGTTACATGGCACGATACATGCTTTGACAGAGCCAAGTCCCAACATCGCACTCGCGCGTGACGTGGCCTGGACGGCGCCAGGATGATGTCGGCGTGTCACGGCAGCGTCGTGCCGGTGGATCGCCGAGACGACAAGATCGGAGTACCGGCGAAGATCACCGACTCCGTTATGGAACGGGACAGGAGAATCCGGCTTTTGTAGTTGCTTCAACTTCTCCCCGGAGAGGAACGTGAAGCATTGGTGTGAGATCTCCGTATCATGATAGGAGCATGGAAAATGAAATCGATTCCGAAGGGGCTTGTCTTGGTGATCGCGGCAGCTGGTTTTCTGGGTGTGGCGGGTTCGGTGCTGGCAGACGACGCGGCCAAGGCGCCGATTCGTCTGACGGACGCGCAGATGGATCAGGTTGTCGCGGCTGGAGTGTTCGAGGACACGATCAAGACCGAGACTACCACCACCGAGTACTTCCGTGGGTATTCGAACAAGACTGCAAGCGGGCCTGGGCCAGGGACCAGCAGCGCTGAAGTCACCACTACCATTACCACCGTCAGGACCCTGGATTGTCCGGGGGCGGATCAGAACAGCTGCTACTCGGGGCAAGCCGATGGCCTTAACCCGCAAACCGACGTACTGAGTTCGGTCTCTACCACCGAGACCTCGAAGGCGTTTTTGAGCGGGCCGGGCCGAAGTTTTGACCACAGAGCATTCTGAACCAGCGACAACTTCACGCTTCACTCAAGCTGCACGCGGCCCGGGAGGTTCTTCCTGCCGGGCCGCAATGCGTCCCTCCTTATGGCAATATTGCGTCATTACATGGGAGTGCTAGCCGCCATGCGCCCAGCACGCGTCGATTTGTTGAAAACGTCCCCGTACCGGGCATGTGCCGTTGCCCTGTTGGCTAGCGTCGTTCTCGGCGTCGGCACTGCGAACGCGACTTCGAATCGAGTCCAGTCGCTCAAGGAGATTCGCGAGCAAGCGGTCGTCATGCAGCGCTGGGAAAGTAGCTGCGCGGCGGCATCCATAGCCACGGTGCTGACCTACGCCTTCCAGGATCCGGTGAGCGAGCGCCATGTCGTTGCAAGAATGCTCGAGGAATCGGAACCTGCCAGGGTAAGGGCTCGTGGCGGGTTTTCACTTCTGGACATGAAGCGTTTCGTGGAAGAGCGGGGGTATACCGGCGAAGCGTACCAGCACCTGTCGTTCGAGGATCTGAAGCTTTTCCGTGCGCCGATCGTGCCGATCCGTGTCCGTGGATTCAACCACTACGTCGTGTTGAACGCGGTCAGCGACCGCGAAGTGCTGCTCGCGGACCCGGCCTTCGGAAATCGCACCATGCCCCTGGCTCGCTTCGAGAAAGTCTGGTTGAATGGTCTGGCCTTCGTCGTGACGGCACAATCGAGAACCGCCCCATGAAACTTGCCTCCCTTGCGGAAGTTGCAGTGTTGGCACTGGCAGTCGCAGTGGCCGCACCCGCGATCGCCCAGAGCCAGGATGAGCTGACGCAGCAGCTCGAGGCGCAAAAGGCCCTCAACGAGCAGCTGCGCAAGCGCGTGGAAGAGCTTGAACGTATGCTTTCCGGGTCGCCGCCCACACCCGCCTTGCGGCCATTGCAGCAGGACTTGGCCGTGATCGAGCCGGAAAGCGCCGAAAGCACTACCGCGATCGAAGAAGCACTGGTCGCAAGGGGGCTGGTGCTCCTGCCGCCGGGATCGTTCCGTGCCACTCCGGGGTTCGACTGGACGCATGCGGGCTCCAACGCAGCGCGTACCCGCAGTGATACCAAGACGGGTAGTTTGACCCTGCAGGCCGGGCTGCCTCTGGGAATGATGTTGAGCGCCAGCGCACCCTATGTGCACCGCAGTACTTCGTTCGGTTCGAACAGGGGCGTTGGCGACGTTTCGCTCGGGCTCAGCAAGAAGCTCACCGACGAGTCGGACCGCTTGCCCGCGTTCGTGGCGAGTCTCACCTATTTCCATGACAATGGCGCGGATCCTTTCAAACCGGTACCGATCGGCTTCGGCTTTCGTGCCATCAACGCCTCGGTCTCGGCGCTCAAGCGCATCGAGCCCGTAGCGCTCTACGGCAGAGCGTCATATACGCACGTTTTCGCAAGAAGCGTAAGCGCTGACAATCTGCTGGGTGAGTCGGCGTTCACCGGTCGCATCGAGCCCGGCGCCTCGTGGGGCTACCGTCT
Organism: uncultured Azoarcus sp.; assembly: GCA_964404505.1. Taxonomy (GTDB): domain Bacteria; phylum Pseudomonadota; class Gammaproteobacteria; order Burkholderiales; family Rhodocyclaceae; genus DAOMNN01. Next base: position 1,501 of record CAYOKH010000037.1, on the reverse strand, counting down.
TGGCGCTTCCCTGGCCGCCACGCCGGAGATCACGCTCGACGCGTCGCTGTCGGGATCGTTCATCCGTGAAACCCATGTCCGTTCGGATGCTGCGGGCAACTTTACGCTGCCGAAGTCGACGCTCGTCTTCCTGAACCTGGGCGCCGGTTTCATCCTCACCAGAAACTTGTCCCTGCTGATCTCCGCATCCGCCGGTGCAACAGACGACTCGCCGGACGCTATCTTCTCGGTGTCCTTGCCATATCGTTTCTAGCGTGGCGTACCGCGACTCTTCCGCTCGTCGGAGGGGCGCGACCCGTCCGGCGCGCATTCTTGCCCGAAAACTAAAGATCGCAGCGGAACATGATCTGTGCAATTAGGCCTCAGCAGGGTGTCGACCTCACCCGGATCTGTATCGAGAGCCGGGCTTCATCCCTGGGAACCTGCAGAGTCAGACGTCGATGTTCCGCGCGTAGATTGCGTTTCCCTCGATGAACGCCCTTCGCGGTTCGACGTTGTCGCCCATCAGCGTGGTGAAGATCTCGTCGGCGGAGATGGCGTCTTCGATCTGGACGCGCAGCAGGCGGCGCACGGCGGGGTCCATGGTGGTTTCCCATAGCTGTTCCGGGTTCATCTCGCCCAGACCCTTGTAGCGCTGCTTGTTGAGGTTGCGGTCGACCTCGGCGAGCAGCCAGCGGATGGCCTCGGAAAAGCGCTTGACCGACTGGCTCTTGTCGCCGCGGCGGATCTCCGCGCCAGGACCGATGAGGTCGGAGATGGCTTCCGCGGCGCTGCGGATGCTGCGGTAGTCGCCAGAGACCAGGAACTCCTCTTCGATCCAGCCGAAACGGCGATTGCCGTGGTGCATGCGTTCGATGGTCAGGCGCCAGGCTTCGGATTCGTCGTAGTATTCGGCGCGGATCTGCACCGCCGGCGGCAGGTGGGGCTGGATGCGGGCGGCGGAACTGTGCGCAGCAGCCTCGTCTTCGAGGCTGACCGGGATGTCGTGGGCGAGCATTGCGTGCAGTACCGCCGGATCGACATAGCTCGCGAGGCGGTTGATGACGGCCTCGGCGAGCAGATAGCTCCTGGCGAGCCCGCCGAGGGCCTCGTCGGTAATGAGGTCGGCCCCTTCGCGCGGCAGCAGCGAGGCGCCGTCCAGTGCCAGCTTGAGCAGGTGCTGGTTGAGCTCGTTGTCGTCCTTGATGTACATCTCGCTCTTGCCGTGCTTGATCTTGTACAGCGGCGGTTGGGCGATGTAGATGTGGCCGCGTTCGACCAGCTCGGGCATCTGGCGGTAGAAGAAGGTGAGCAGCAGGGTACGGATGTGGGCGCCGTCGACGTCGGCGTCGGTCATGATGATGATGCGGTGATAGCGCAGCTTGTCCGGGTCGAACTCGGTTCGCCCGATACCGCAGCCCAGAGCGGTCACCAGTGTGCCGACCTCTGCTGAGGAAAGCATCTTGTCGAAACGAGCCTTTTCAACATTAAGAATCTTGCCTTTCAACGGCAGAATCGCCTG
>CAYOKH010000036.1:0-18784 GCA_964404505.1 uncultured Azoarcus sp. | reverse complement strand
TCACGCCCGAGCAGGTCCGCTGGGGTCTCGAGAACCTCAACCTCACCGAGGAGCGCCTGGCTGAGCTGGGTGCCACCGGATTCATGCCGCCGGTCCGGACCTCCTGCGAAAACCATGAGGGTTCCGGCATGGTCCGTTTCATGCAGTGGGACGGCACACAGTTTAATTCGGTCAGCGACTGGATCGAAGCCGATCAGAGCATCGTGCGGCCAATGATCGAGGCGTCCGCAGCGGCCTACGCGGCCGAAAAGGGCATCACCCCGCGCGACTGCTCCAAGGAGATGTAAGCGCGCATCACGGAGTGGGCGGATCATGCCCACTCCGTGCAGACTTCCCCCCGCGGGGAGGTCTGCAGGGCGCACCTCCAGCTGTGCCCTGCAGACCCTCTCTCGGCAATACCGGGGAGGCGGGACCGAGACAACAGGCGAAGACAGTGCAATGAATACAGCCACGAACACTTCAGCGACCGGGGCGTCGCCCTACCTCAGCGTCGACAACGTCGAGGTCATCTACGACCACGTGATCCTTGTTCTGAAAGGGGTCTCCCTGCAGGTACCGAAGGGCGGCATCGTCGCCCTTCTCGGTGCCAACGGTGCCGGAAAATCGACCACGCTCAAGTCGATTTCGAATCTGCTCGGGGCCGAGCGCGGCGACGTGACCAAGGGAAACATCCACTTCAAGGGCGTGCGCATCGATCAGCTCACGCCGAACGAGCTGGTCAAGCGGGGTGTCATCCAGGTCATGGAGGGGCGTCACTGCTTTGCCCACCTGACCGTCGAAGAGAACCTGCTGACCGGCGCCTATACGAGGAGGATCTCCCGTGCCGAGTTGAAGGAGAGCCTCGACAAGGTCTACCACTATTTCCCCAGGCTGAAGGAGCGGCGAACGTCGCAGTCGGGCTACACCTCCGGGGGCGAGCAGCAGATGACCGCAATCGGCCGCGCGCTGATGGCCAGGCCGGAGATGATCCTGCTCGACGAGCCGTCGATGGGACTTGCGCCACAGATCGTCGAGGAGATCTTCGAGATCGTGAAGGACCTGAACTCCAAGGAGCAGGTGAGTTTCCTGCTGGCCGAGCAGAACACGATGGTGGCCCTGCGCTACTCGGACTTCGGCTACATCCTGGAAAACGGACGCATCGTGATGGAAGGCGCCGCCGACTATCTTGCCAATAACGAGGACGTCGAGGAGTTCTACCTGGGTCTCGCCGGTGAGGGACGCAAGAGTTTTCGCGATGTGAAGCACTACCGCCGCCGCAAGCGCTGGCTCTCCTGACGGCCGGCGATTGCGGCGCAATGCGGCGTTGCTCGGTGAGTTGTGTGCAGCAGCACAGGGCGTCCCCCTCGCGCCGTGCCTTGCATTACACTTGCCAGCCGTTTATGACGTCTCGATGCCGGTGAGCTGACCACGAAGCGAAAGAATCCTGATGGTTCCGCAAGGATGCTGACAATGTTCTATGACGACCGAGAAACCCGCAGTCCTGACGAACGCGAGCGGAATCTGCTGACACGCCTGCCGGCGCACATCGCGCACGCGAAGGCGAATGCACCGGCGTTCGGGAAACTCCTTGCAGACGTGGATGCCGAGGCGGTGACCAGCCGAGAGGCGCTGGCGAGCCTGCCGGTCACGCGCAAGTCCGAGCTGCTGGAGCTGCAGAAGGCGTCGCGACCGTTCGGCGGTTTTGCCGCGGCGCGTTGGGGAACGGCCTGCAGACGGGTATTCGCGTCGCCCGGACCCTTGTACGAGCCCGAGGCCGCACGACCCGACTACTACCGTCTTGCACGTGCGTTGTTCGCGGCCGGCTTTCGCGAAGGCGACCTGGTGCAGAACACCTTTTCGTATCATTTCACCCCGGCGGGGTCGATGATGGAAACCGCCGCGCATGCGATCGGCTGCACCGTATTTCCTGCCGGCGTCGGGCAGACCGAACAGCAGGTGGCCGCAATTGCCGATCTGCGGCCGAACGCGTATACCGGAACGCCTTCGTTCCTGCGCATCATTCTGGACAAGGCAGACGAACTCGGAGTACGGGCGAGCTTCACCAAGGCCTTCGTCTCGGGCGAGGCATTCCCCGCGACCGTGCGCGATGCGTTTTCCGAACGGGGCATCAGGGCATCCCAGGCCTATGCGACCGCCGACGTCGGTCTGATCGCATATGAGACGCCGGCGCGTGAGGGCATGGTGCTCGACGAGGACCTGATTCTCGAGATCGTTCGCCCGGGCACGGGCGAGCCGGTCGCACCGGGCGAGGTCGGCGAGGTCGTGGTGACCACGTTCAATCCCGACTACCCATTGATCCGCTTCGGCACCGGCGATCTGTCGGCGATCATGCCCGGCATCTCGCCCTGCGGGCGGACCAACGTGCGGATCAGGGGCTGGATGGGGCGCGCCGATCAGACGACGAAGGTCAAGGGCATGTTCGTGCACCCGGGGCAGATCGCGGCAGTGATCAAGCGTCACCCGGAAGTCACACGGGCGCGGCTGGTTGTCGATAATCCGGACATGGTCGACCGGATGACGCTGCAATGCGAGGTCCAGAAGGGTGACGACGCTCTCGCTCGCGGGCTTGCGGACAGTGTCCGCGAGCTGACGAAGCTGCGCGGAGAGGTCGTGTTCTGTGCGCCCGGGGCCCTGGCCAATGACGGCAAGGTCATAGACGACATCCGGAAGTACGACTGACCACATGGGCAGTGCTCCTTCGCGCATGCGTTCAAGACCGCTTCAGGGACTGCGGGTCCTCGATCTCACGCGCCTGCTTCCGGGTCCGCTTGCGACCCAGCATCTGGCCGACCACGGTGCCGAGGTCATCAAGATCGAGGACACCGGTGCGGGCGACTACGCCCGGACGATGGGTCCGATGGCGGACGGTTCGAGCTATTTCTTCCAGGTCGTCAATCGCAACAAGAAGAGCCTGCGCCTCGACCTCAAACGGGAACGCGGGCGCGAACTGTTCCTGAGGCTGGTCGGCACGGCCGATGTCGTCGTCGAGGGCTTCCGGCCCGGCATCATGAGGAAGCTGGGGCTCGATTACGCGACTCTCGCGCGCGAAAATCCCGCGCTTGTCTATTGCAGCATCAGTGGTTATGGCCAGACCGGGCCATATGCGCAGCGCGCCGGGCACGACATCAATTACATCGGTTACGCGGGCGTGCTCGATCAGACCGGCACGGCCGGCCGTGCGCCGGCTATCCCCAACCTCCAGATGGGCGATCTGCTCGGCGGGACGCTTTGCTCACTGGTGGGCATGCTGATGGCGATCGTCGATGCGCGTGCGAGCGGCAAGGGCAGGCATGTCGACATCGCGATGACCGACGGGGTACTTGCGCACGCGATATTTCCGCTCGTGGAAGTTCTGTCCCGCAACCGGGTGCGCCCTCGCGGCGAAGACCTGTTGACCGGCGGTGTTCCCTGCTATGGCGTCTACGAGACGTCTGACGGGCGCTACATGGCGGTCGGCGCGCTCGAGGAGAAGTTCTGGCACGGAGTGTGCGACGCGCTGGGGCGAGCCGATCTCAAGCCGGTCCGCCTTGCTACAGGCGAGGAGGGCGCCCGGGCCCGGATTGCACTTGAGGACATCTTCCGCTCGCGAACCCAGGAGCAGTGGACTGCACTGTTCGCTGGCGTCGATTGCTGTGTGACGCCGGTTCTGACGCTCGAGGAAGGCCTGCAAGACCCGCATCTGCACGCGCGCGGCATGATCATCGACGTTGCGGGCGTGAAGCAGTTTTCAGCGCCGTTCGGTCTGACGGGCCTCTCGCAGGATGAATGGAAGCCTGCGCCTGACCCCGGTGCCGACAGCGATACGCTGCTCGCCCAGCTAGGCCTGACGCCGGACGAGATAGAAGAGCTTCACCGCAACGGTGTCATCTAGGGCGTGTTCTCATTCGCGCTGGCGACTGCCATCGTGAATGAGAACACGCCCTAGGGATCCCGATCGCGGGAAGACCGCAGGGGATCGTCGGCGTCGCAACGACGGTCGGGGTCATGTCATTCCGGTGCGGCGGGCTTGCGCGACCGGCGGGGGCGCTTGCCTGCGGCCCGGCCGGTCTTCTCCGCGTCGGCTGTCGATCCGTGCGGCGGTACCTGCGAGTTCATCAGATTCCACGGCCACATCGCATTGGCGAACGGATTCTCGCCGGCAGGTTCACCAGCCCCGCCGACGGTGCCGGATTGCTGCGCGCGTTCGCTCATCGCCTTGACTGCGGCCAGCGCGACACGCTGCATCTCGAGCCCCTGGATCGTCATCTGCAGCATGTTCAGATTCACCTTGAGCCAGTTCTCGACCGACTTGAGGTCGCCGATGCGTTTGTCCAACTCGTCCGTGTCGAGTGTGGGCGTGACCATCCCGGGCAGTGAGAATCCCATGTTGTTCCACATTCCCCGCACGAACTCGAGTGGATCCTGAGCATTGTGGTCGCTTGACATTGTGGCCTCCGGCGCGGATGCGATATTTCATGGTACCTCATGCGCACGGTGTGTGCCCGCTCGTCGGGACATCAGTCGCAACGCGCGACCAGGTGGTTCAGGAGCGCTCGCAACCGTGCCGGCCGGACCGGTTTGTGCAACAAGGGCAACCCCGCTTGGTGGGTTGCGCCGAGGACCTCGGGTTCGGTGTCTCCCGTGATCAGGGCCGCGGGCAGGTCGGTTCCGAATCGGGTGCGGATGGCACGGACCACCTCGATCCCGTTGTCGAATGCGGCCAGGCGAAAATCACTGATCACGACCTGTGGCGGCTGTCCGCGCGCGGTGATCTCATCGAACAGAGTCTGCACATTGTTCGCAGCCGCGACCTCACAGCCCCAGGAATGCAGGAGGCTGCTCATGGCACTGAGGGCAAGCACATCATCGTCCACCAGTGCGACGCGGATCCCCGCGAGATCGCCGGGCGGGCGATCATTCCCGGGCTCCGGGGAATCGACCGCCGGCTGACCTGCAGGCAGTTCCAGCGCGAACACGGAGCCCTTTCCGGGCTCGGATCTCACGTCCAGCCGATGTCCGAGAAGATCGGTGAGTCTGCGAACGATGGCCAGCCCCAAGCCGAGGCCCTTACCGCGCGTGCGTTCAGGATTGTCGAGTTGGACGAACTCCTGGAAAATGATCGTGCGCGCCTCGTGCGGGATTCCGATCCCGCTGTCGCGCACCTCGATACGCAGTCCGTCGCCGCGCCTGCGGCATGCGAGCAAGACTCGGCCGGATGGCGTATATCGGACCGCATTGCTGATCAGGTTTCCGAGAATGCGTTCGATCAGCACGGGATCGCTCGAAGCCCATTTCGTGGTGGGTCTGATTCGCAGTTCGAGATCGCGATCGCGTGCGTGCGACTGCTGTGCAGCCACGATACGCTCAAAAAGCGGTTGCAGGGGGAAGGTGCGGACGCACGGTTCGAGCACGCCGGCATCGAGTTTGGAGATATCGAGCAGGCTGTCGAGGAGATCCTCCATGGCCTCGGCGGAAGCAGAGATCTGCTCGATGAGCCGCTCCCATTCCGGATCCCGTTTGAACTGCGACAGCTCTGCGATGAACAGGCCGAGTGCGTGCATGGGTTGTCGCAGGTCGTGACTGGCTGCAGCAAGAAATCGCGACTTGGCCATGTTCGCGCGTTCGGCCTCGTCTTTTCGCGCACTCAGTTCGGATGTAGCGTCGTTGATGCGCCGGTTCATCTCCTCGTGCATGTTTGCCAACTCCACCGCCATCTCGTTAACGCCTTCGGCAAGCGAGCGCAGACTACCCCCCCCTACAATGGGAACCCGCTCCGAAAACTGGCCCAGTCCGATCCTTTCTACGGCTCCGGCGACACGCCGGATCGGGCCACTGACGCCACGGCTCATGAAAATCGCGAGCACGAGGGTACCCATCAGAACGACGAGCACCGTAATTGCCCCGGTGCGCAGCAACTCCGCACGCTTCGCATCGGTGTGGGTGCGCGACAGATCGATGACCACCTTTCCCAGGACCGGGGGCATTCGCCAGACAGGTTGTGCCTCGAGTGCCGCTGCGCTCAGACCGTCATCGAGCTCCACCCGCGTCGGAAGTATCGGTTCGATGATGCGCAGCGTGTCGCTCGATGCCACGGACAGTGATGTCGTCACCAGCCCCTTGTCGAAGCCGATGCCCGAGGCCGGTTCGCCGCTTCGGGCAAGGATCTCCCCGAACCGATCCATGACCATCACCCCGACGACTCCGTCCTCGGCGAGCATTGCCGTGGCAAGTTGCTGGAGTGCGTCCCTGTTGCCGGAGAAAACCGCGTACTCGCTGGCCGCCACCAGTTGTCTGGCAAACGCTTTGCTCCGGGCGGTGTACGCCTCCTCGATGTCTGCGAGCCGGGAAGTCGTGTAGAACGCGGTCAGCAGCACGGCGACAACCATCATCGGCAAGACTGCGACGAGAATGACGCGCGAACGAATGCCCCATCTGATCTTCATTCGTCTGACTCCAGTCTGCCCAGTGCCGACCGGATCGTCGCGGCTGGTTCCAGGCGGATTCCGAGCGAGCGTGCCACGGTCTGATTGATGCCGACATCGAACTGGCGAGGATGGCGGGGCGGTGGAAGGCGTCCTCCACGAAGCACGGACGCAACGCCGGCAGCGGCCTGCCGGCCGATCTGCTCGGGGGTCGAATACAGTGCCAGCAGCGCCCCGGCCCTCACGTAGGCGGGTGAAAAACCCACCACGGGCGACCGCAGCCGGTACGAGGTCAGCAAGATGTTGTGGATCGTGTGGCTGTTGAAAATCTCGCCGTCCGGTACCGCCAGCAGGATCGCCGGCCTTGATATGGTGTCCTGTATTGCCGGATAGAGGTCGCGTTCCGAGCCGACACGAGCCACGACCACTTCGAATCCGGCCACCTCTGCCGCAGCGGCCAGCCCGGCTACGAGTTCGGTCGTTTGTGGTCCGCCGATCAACGCGATCCGTTGCCAATCCGGCAGCGCCAGGGCAATGACGGCGAGCTGGCGTTTCAGCGGCTGATCGACAAAGATGGCCGAGTCATTCGGCCGCGCACTGTTATTGGCGAGGCTGGCGAATGCTTGCCTTGGGAGGAGGGTATTCAGTACCGGCACCGGTGGCGGGGCAGCCCGGACCGCTGCTGCCGCCCTGGACCCGATGGTGACGACGACGCGAGCGTTTGCCATGTCGGTACCGGCGAAAACGTCCCAGTCCACGACCGTAATCCCGATGTCGGGGAATTCGGAGCGAAGCTCCGCGTCGATGGCATCAGCAAGTTCGTCGTAGGCTCCGCCGCGTTCACCGGTGACGATGACCACCGGCGCGGCCGCCCACGGATGCGTTGCGACGAGCAGGAGTAGCGTGAAACACAGCAGGAGATCAAACCGCGTGTGCCGCTCGGGGGACATTGCCGGATCAGAATTCGAGACTGAGGGATGCGTACGACTGGCGCGGTGTGAAGAGCGCCTTCCGGAAGTCCGCATGACGTTTTCCGAGATTTCCCAGCACCAGTGCGAATTCGCCCCGCAGGCCATGGCTCGCGAAGCTGCGCGCAATCCTGATATCCGTTCGGTGATAGCGCGGAACCGACTCGGATTCGCGGATGTACCAGCCCATCGTGCCGACGCGGTGGTGGGCGATACTCAGATTCCATCTGTGGGCCGGAGCCCATGCGGCGAACAATGATGCCGAATTGCGCGGCGCGGAGCGTTCCGCCCGGTCGCTCGAGCTGTCGATCCGCAGGCGCGTGAAGTTCAGCCCCAGCCAGGTCGTCGCCGACGGTCGCCACAGCGCCGCGAGTTCCATGCCACTTACAGCTGCCCTGTCGTCGCTGAAAAAGCGCTGGGCCCTGGGGTCCAGCAACGGAGGGGGGTCGGCCGAGACATTCTCCCTGCGGATCATTCTGTCAATCCGCTCCTCGAATATACGGATATCGACGCTGACGCTGCGTGTCGCCATCTCGGCACGGTATCCCAGTTCCCGGACGGTGATACGCTCCGGCCTCACATCCGGTGAGGGCTGGGCAGTCTGCAACAGGAACAACCCCGTATGCGCCTCGTGAAAGCGCATGTCCGCATCATGCTCGAATGGCGTCAGGCGCCGATAGCCGCGTCCAAGCGACGCCCTTATTGTATGCCCCTCGAATACATGATAGTTTGCGGCCAGTCGTGGCGCCACCAGTGTTCCCGAATAGCTTCCCCGTTCAGCCATGATTCCGGCATTCAAAAGCCACCGGGATGTGGCACGCCACTCAAGATTCCCGAACACTCTCCGGGTATGGAAGTTGATCCGCGCCCGATGGAAGATCTGGGGTGCATGCAACTGATCGTGCCGATACCCCAGCCCCCAGACCATGCGCAGGTCCTTTCCCGGCGAGAAGGTATGTTCCAATTCCAGATCGCTGCGTTGAACCCTGCTGGCGAAGTCGACATCGACGAACCAGTCCGCCGGTACGAAGGATCCGTCCGGAAGCGGGAACCCTGCCAGGGGTAGTCCGCTGGACGCGTCTACGCGGAATGCGTCCCGGGTCGATTCCTCCTGGCGGAAGTAGGTCAGGCTCAGTTCCTGGTCGGGAGCGGGTTGCCAGCGCCAGCGTGCCTGGCCGAACGTGGCGCGGGCCCGCAAGGGGCGGGCCGGGTTCTCGAAATCGCCCGCGCGTCCCGTTTCCGCACTCAGGCGCACGGTTCCGGCGTGAAACTCCAGCCGGTGGTCGGGGTTGAGCTGCCAATCGGCACGAAGGTCGGCGCGGTGACGCCGATGGCTGTCGCCGAGCGCGCGCAAGCCGTCGTCGCCCTCGCGACCGGCGCCCAGGCGCACCGCCAGAGGACCCATGCGGTGACCGATGCTGACACTGCGGTCGCGTATCCCGTTCTCCCCCTGATTGATGCGCAGGCGCAGGCGGGGCGAATCGGCGGCGGTGCGGGTGATGATGTTGACCACACCCATGAAGGCCTGGCTGCCATATGCAGCGGCGTTCGAGCCGCGGAACACCTCGATGCGCTCGATGTCCTCGAGATCGATCGTGATCGTGTGCCACTCGGTGCCGCTGACCAGGTAGGGGGCGTAGGCGGAGCGTCCGTCGATGCGGACCAGCATGCGCCGCGGCGTGTCGTCGGCGAGTCCGTGGTAGGTGACGAGCGGGTAGTATCCGGTTCGGCTGCCGGACTGCATGCCCGGTACGCCGCGCAGCAGCTCGGCCACGGTTCTGGCTCCGGACAGGCGGATCATGTCGCGATCGATGACCGTCATCGCCCCCGGTGCCTCGCTCAGGGGTTGCGACAGACGTGACGCCGACAGGACCGTGGGCAGCTCGTCAAGGAACGCCGCCTCGCTCGGCGTATCATGTTCGGCCAGGGTATTGGTGCTCAAGGCGCATGCCAGCAACGCGATCTGCCAGGTCGACAACGGCGCACATGCACGGCGGCTGCGCCGTGATCGACCAGGTGGCGTTGCGTTCCGCTCCGGCGTCGTGTGTGCTCTCGACAGGCTTTCAGAAAATCCGTGACTCATGGCAGTCTGGCTCAACAGGGCATGTCAAGGGGCGTCGAGTTTCGTCCGCCGCCCCGCGGAAACGGGTCACCGGTGGTGCAGGCGCGGCCCTGCGGCGGAGCCGAACAAGTTCGGGGAATTCTCCCCTTTTTTCCGCGCCTTGTGGCGAATGCGTAATGACAGGCGCAGGCAGTGGCACGCCACGCCAGGACCCCATGGTATGCTTGCAACATGTAGTCGCGTGGTTCGATCTGCTTCGTGAGGCAACAAGTGACAAGAATACTCATTGTCGAAGATCATGCCCTTGTTCGTGAAGCCATGACGCAGACGCTCGCCAGGCTCGAACCGGGTCTGGAATGCGTCGAGGCTCGGGGATCCGAGGAGGCGTTGACGCGCCTCGAGGAGGGTGCGGACTGGGATCTGGCGGTGGTTGATCTGATGCTGCCTGACCTGAACGGGTTTTCCCTGCTCGGCGTCATGGCCAAGCGCTTTCCGGACGTTCCGACGATCGTCGTGTCGGCGCTCGATGATCCGGTCTCCGTGCGTCGTGCGCTGAAGGCGGGTGCTTCGGGCTTCGTGTCCAAGTCGAGTTCGGGCGACGAACTGCGCCGCGCAGTCAGACTCGTCCTCGACGGCGGCGTCTACACCCCCGAGGTCGCCCCGCAGGGCTCCTGGCACAGACCCGGCGCCCCCCTCAGCGAGCGCTTCGGGCTCACGGCGGCGCAATCACGTGTGGTCGAGTTGTTGGGTCAGGGCAAGACCAACAGGGAGATTGCACACCTGCTGAGCCTGTCCGAAGGCACCGTGAAGGTCCATATGTCCGCGATCTTTCGCGCGCTCAACGTCAAGAATCGTTCACAGGCGCTGGTCGTCATCGCGCGCAAGGGGCATCGCGTCTGATACGGGCCCTGCCGTCGGGCGGGTGCAGCCTTCAGGGTATGCGTCGGCCGTCGAGCCCAAGACGCAAGGGCATTTCCTCGACGGACAATCGATTGCCGGGTTCGGCCGCGGCGATGTCGCCGACAAGTTCGGATTCGTCGACCGAGTCGATTTCGAGAATCTCCAGGACTTGCCGGGCGACCGCACGGCACGCGTTCGCGAGCGGTGTGGGAAACTGGTCCGGAACGATGCTGTGCAGCAGCAGTTTTGTCGCCGACAGGCCGTTGACAGGGTTCAGGATGCGATGGCGGTAGGGCCGCATCATCTGCCGGACGTTCCTGTCGGCGGCTTCGCGCTGCCACGCGTTCGTCGGCCATTGGGTGGGCACTGCGTAAGCGCGGGGAAACATGTCCAGATCCCTTACGACCGTCCGTATGTCCTCGTGTGATTCGCGAAACGGGAGCAGAACGATGTCAGACAGGGCGTAGAGCCTGCGGTCGATCTCGGTCCGGTTGCCACCCCCGTCGATGACGCCGATCCAGTTGTCCAGTGTGCGCAGCTTGTCGATGACCTTGGTCAGTGCTTCCCGGGTGCGTGCATCGGCAGTGATGTAGCGCCGCCCTTCCGGCTTGAGCGGTTGGCGCGTGGTGTCTGTGAGCACGCACGCGGAGCGATGCCCGAGCAGGCCCAGCCCCTGGCACAGCATGTGCGAGAGCGTGGTCTTGCCGGTGCCGCCCTTGTTTCCGATGACACAGATGATTTCAGCCATTCCGAACGTTCCTGGTTGTGCGTCGATGCCTGGACATTATCCGCATGCAATCGGACCGCGATAGGAAAAACACGGACGGTTTCACCCGTCAATTCTCCAGCCCTTCCCGACCTCGCCAATTGTAATCAACTACGGGGCGGTGCCGCTGCCGATGTCGAGCACCTTCATCGCCCGGTCGCACCGCGAAGCGCTGCGCCACGGTCGCCGCGCGCAACGAGCAAGCGCCTCACGCGCGCTTGCGCGGGATCGCATCGGCCGCGACCGGTTCGTGCCACTGTGCCAGAAGGCGTTCGCGCTCCTTCTCGACCTTTTCGATGGAGGACTCCTTGACGTGCCCGTAGCCGCGGACATGCTCGGGCAGGCTCGCAATCTCGACCGCCAGCGACAGCCGCGGGAAAGAGAGCTGTGCGAGCAGTTCGGCGACGTCGCGTTCATACGTCTCGATCAGCGCGCGCTCCTTGCGGCGCTCCGGGCTGCGGCCGAAGAGGTCCCAGCGCGTTCCGCGCAGCCACTTCAGTCTCGCCAGCCAGCGGAACATCCGCCGCATGCCCGGACCGAAGGCCTTCTTCGGGATCATCCCCGTGACAGGGTCGAGGCGCGACACCAGCGGCGGGGCGAGATGGAAGCGGACTTCGAAGTTGCCTTCGAAGGTTTCGTCGACCCTCTTCCAGAATGCTGCATCGCTGTAGAGGCGCGCGACCTCATACTCGTCCTTGTATGCGAGCAGCTTGAAGTAGTAGCGCGCGACCGCCTCGGCGAGTCGTGCCGAGCGGGCCTCGCCGGTGACCTGGAGTTCAGCCTCGCGCACCTTGATCACCAACGAGCGATAACGCGCAGCGTACGCCGCGTCCTGGTAGTGCGTCAGGTACTCGACACGCGTCGCGATCATCTCGTCCAGACTCAGCGGCTTGATCGGGACAACTTCAGCCGGCCGGGCGAATCGCTCGACCGCTGCCGGCGCGTGTGCCGCGCGTCGTCCCCACAGGAACGCCTTCGTGTTCATCTCGATCGCCACGCCGTTCAACTCGATCGCCTTCATCAGCGCGTCGTGCGTCACCGGGACCATACCCTTCTGCCATGCATAGCCGAGCAGGAACAGGTTCGTCGCGATGGCGTCGCCCATCAGCGTCGTGGCGATCTGCTGTGCGTCGAGGAAGTCGACCGCGGACTTCCGGGCTTCGTCGCCCAGCGCATCGCGAACCGCCTGCTCCATCTTGTCGAGCGGGAACTCCCAGTCCGGATCGTGCGTGAAGTCGGAGGTGGGCGTCTCCGCACGGTTGACAACGGCTCGTGTGTGACCGGCCGCCATCTTGGCCAGCGCTTCGGTGCTTGCGGTCACGACGATGTCGCCGCCGATCACCGCATTGGCCTCGCCTGCGGCAATGCGTACCGCGTGCAGGTCGCCGGGGCGGTCGGCGATGCGGATATGGCTGAACACCGATCCGCCCTTCTGCGCGAGGCCGGTCATGTCGAGCACCGTCACGCCCTTGCCGTCGAGATGGGCGCCCATGCCGATCAGTGCACCGATCGTGACCACCCCCGTGCCCCCGACACCGGTGACCATGATGCCGAACGGCGAATCGGTGGCGGGAAGATCCGGGGCTGGAAGGTCGGCGAAAGCCGACTCGTCGACCGTCAGCGCGATGCCCCTGCGCAACTGTCCGCCCTCGATCGTGATGAAACTCGGGCAGAAGCCATTCAGGCAGGAGTAGTCCTTGTTGCACGAGGACTGGTCGATCTGGCGCTTGCGTCCGAATTCGGTTTCCACCGGCACGATCGACATGCAGTTGCTGACGATGCCGCAGTGGCCGCAACCCTCGCATACCGCCTCGTTGATGAACACGCGCCGGGCGGGATCCGGGTACAGGCCTCGCTTTCTGCGTCTGCGCTTTTCGGCCGCGCAGGTCTGGTCGTAGATCAGTGCGGTGACGCCTGGCGAGGCGCGCAAGTCGCGCTGGATCGCATCGAGTTCGTCACGGTGACGCACCGGCACGTGTGGTATGTCGGAGGGCCCATAGCTGCGATCGGTCCCGTCGGTGACGACCACGATGTTGGTGACCCCTTCGGCCTGGAGCTGACGCACGATCGTCGGGACGTTCAGCACGCCGTCGTGGGGTTGCCCTCCCGTCATCGCCACGGCATCGTTGAACAGGATCTTGTAGGTGATGTTGACCTTGGCTGCAACGGCCTGACGGATCGCGAGCAAACCCGAGTGGAAATAGGTGCCGTCGCCGAGGTTGGCGAAGATGTGCGGCTCGCTGGTAAAGGGCGCCTGACCGACCCATGGGACCCCTTCGCCGCCCATCTGGGTGAAGGTGCCGGTGCGCCGTTCGGGCATCCACGTGACCATGTAGTGGCAGCCTATGCCGGCCAGCGCACGGCTGCCAGCCGGGACGTGAGTAGAAGTGTTGTGCGGGCAGCCCGAGCAGAAAGTCGGTACCCGGTCGATGGAGAATACCCGTTCGGCCAGAGCCTTTTCCTTGGCCTCCAGAAACGCCAGCCGCGCCTTGATCCGGTCGGAGGTGAAGAAGCGACCGATGCGTGCGGCGATCGCGCGTGCGATCATCGCCGGGGTCAGCTCGCCGGCGGCGGGGAGCAGCCACTGGCCGTGGTCGACCGTCCCGTCGGGCTGCGTTATCCGTGCCCATTCCCCCTTCTCGTCGAACTTGCCAATCACACGCGGACGCACGTCCTCGCGCCAGTTGTAGAGTTCTTCCTTGAGCTGGTACTCGATCAGCTGGCGTTTCTCCTCGACCACCAGGATCTCGCCCAGTCCTTCCGCAAAGCTGCGCACACCGTCCGCCTCCAGCGGCCACACCATGCCGACCTTGTACAGGCGGATGCCGATTTCGGCGGCAAGTTCGGCGTCGATTCCGAGATCGTCGAACGCCTGGCGCACATCGAGGTAGGACTTGCCCGACGTGATGATGCCCAGGCGCGGATTCGGCGAATCGATGATCACCTCGTTGAGCCGGTTGGCACGGCAGTACGCAAGGGCGGCGTACAGCTTGTAATTGAGCAGGCGCCTTTCCTGGACCAGCGGCGGGTCGGGCCAGCGAATGTTCAGACCGTCCGGAGGGAGGGCGAAATCGGATGGAATCACGATCTCCAGCCGCTGCGGGTCGACGTCGACCGAGGCGGAGGTCTCCACTGTGTCCGCCAGCGCCTTGAACGCCACCCAGCACCCGGAATATCGCGACAGCGCGTATCCATGCACGCCCAGATCGATGTATTCCTGTACCCCGGCCGGCGCAAGCACCGGCATCATCATGGCCTTGAAGAAGTGGTCGGTCTGGTGCGGCAGGGTGGACGATTTCGCCGCATGATCGTCCCCGGCGACCACCAATACCCCGCCGTGCGCTGATGTACCAGCGGCATTCGCATGCCGGAAGACGTCGCCACTGCGATCGACGCCCGGACCCTTCCCGTACCACATTGCGAAGACGCCGTCGAACTTGGCATGGGGAGAGAGGTTGACCTGCTGCGATCCCCACACCGCGGTTGCGGCGAGGTCTTCATTCACGCCCGGCTGGAACACGATGTCGTGTGCGGCAAGATGCGTCTTGGCCTTCCAGAGGGTCTGATCGAGGCCGCCCAGGGGCGAGCCGCGATATCCGGACACGAATCCGGCGGTGTTCAGGCCGGCAGCCAGATCCCGGTCCTTCTGGATCATCAGCAGGCGTACCAGCGCCTGGTATCCGGTCATGAAGACGCGGCCGGAAACGAGATACTTGTCCTCGAGGCTGGCGGTGCGCGTCGGCGTTGCCGCCTTCAGGTCGGCGTCGGCCATCAGGAATCTCCTTCCTCAAGAATCGTGTTTTTGCGTTCCGTTTTCGCACCCCCCTTGTGAGCGGATTTCGCCATGGGGGCGATCGTGGCGCGCGGCGTTCGATCCGGGTCGCTGCTGCCGTCAGCGTAGCCGAACCGCCCGCGCTGTCAAATACATGGATACTCCGAAGCCGACAAGGTTCTCTTGCGCGGAAATGCTAGCGGGGAACGTCGGGCACTACCTTGCCTGGATTGAGCAGGTTGTCCGGATCGAGCGCAAGCTTGAGTGCGCGCATAGCATCGACCGCCCCGCTGCCATGCTCCGCCACGAGAAAGTCCTGCTTGCCGAAACCGATGCCGTGCTCGCCGGTGCACGTTCCATCCATTGCGAGGGCGCGTTCGACGATGCGCCGATTGAGTGCCTCGGCGCGCTCGATTTCGGTCTCGTCAGCCGGGTCTACCAGGATCAGGGTATGGAAATTTCCGTCTCCGACATGACCCACGATCGGTGCCGTGAGGCCACTCGAAGCGATGTCCTCTCGCGTTCCGGCGATGCACTCGGCGAGTCGCGAGATCGGCACGCACACGTCGGTGGTGATGCCGCGGCACCCCGGGCGCAGGTTCAGACACGCGAAATAGGTGTCGTGCCGTGCCTGCCACAGGCGGCTGCGGTCTTCGGGGCGGGTGGCCCATTCGAAATCCTCACCGCCGTTGTCGCGCGCGATTTCCTGAACCGTCCGCGCCTGTTCCTCCACGCTGGCAGGAGAGCCGTGGAACTCGAAGAACAACATCGGCGCCTCGCGCAATTCCGTCTTGCTGTAGCGATTGATCGCCCGCACCGTGAGTGCGTCGAGGAGTTCGATGCGCGCGACCGGGACGCCGATCTGGATGGTCTGGATGACGGTTCGTACCGCACTGTCCACGCTTGCGAATGCACATACCGCACCGGACACCGCTTCAGGCAGCGGATGCAGGCGCACGGTCAGTGCGGTGATCAGCCCGAGCGTACCCTCCGAGCCGACCATGAGGCGTGTGAGATCGTAGCCCGACGAAGACTTGCGCGCGCGGCCGCCGGTGCGGATGACGCGACCGTCGGCCAGCACCACTTCGAGCCCGAGCACGTTCTCGCGCATCGTGCCGTAGCGCACCGCGTTGGTGCCCGAGGCCCGGGTCGCCGCCATGCCGCCGAGGCTCGCGTCGGCGCCGGGATCGATCGGGAAGAACAGCCCGCTGCCGTGCAGCTCGGCGTTCAGCTGCTTGCGCGTGACACCGGGCTGGACCACGGCATCCATGTCCTCCCCATGAACCGCGAGGACCTTGTCCATCTCCGAAAAATCCACACTGATGCCGCCGTGCAAAGCAAGAATATGTCCCTCGAGCGAACTGCCGACGCCGAACGGGACGATCGGGACGGCATGTTCGCGGCAGGCCCTCACGACAGCGACGACCTCTTCGGTGGAATGCGGCCAGATCACCGCGTCCGGAAGTGCGTCCGGAAAATGCGACTCGTCATGCCCGTGGTGCGCGCGCACGGCATCCGAGGTGGAAAAACGCTTGCCGAACGCCGCTTCGAGTTCGTCAACAAGCGCGCGCGGCAAGGGCTTGCGTGCGACAGGGTGGGGAGCATTCATGTGTTCTCTCCTGAGGCTCTTCCATCTAGCCTACACCATCAGGGCTTACCGAAGCTCGCCGCTCGCCCGGCTCGCGTGCGGCTTACTGTCGGCTCAACACGCCCCGGCGTACCTGATCGGCTTCGATCGAATCGAACAAGGCCTTGAAATTGCCTTCGCCGAAACCTTCATCGCCCTTTCTCTGGATGATCTCGAAGAAGATCGGCCCGATCACGGTCTCGGTGAAAATCTGGAGCAGGCGGCCCCCATCCCTGGTGGGCGCACCGTCGATCAGGATGCGGTTTGCACGCAGGCGCTCGATATCCTCACCGTGGCCGGGAAGGCGCACATCGATCTGATCGTAGTAGGTGTCCGGCGTGTCCAGGAAGCGGACATCGAGCCCCCTGAGCTGTTCCACGGTGGCATGGATGTCGCGTGTCGACAGCGCGATGTGCTGGATGCCCTCGCCGTGGTAAGTCTGCAGAAACTCCTCGATCTGGCTGCGGTCGTCGGAGGACTCGTTGATCGGGATGCGGATCTGGCCGCAGGGGCTGACCATGGCCCGGGACCTGAGACCGGTGAGCTTGCCCTCGATGTCGAAGTACTTCAGTTCCCGAAAGTTGAAAATCCTGCGGTAGAAGTCGGACCAGACGTCCATTCTGCCGCGGTGCACGTTGTGCGTCAGATGGTCGACGGAAACCAGCCCGACCCCGGCAGGGCACCGCGGTACCCCCGGCAGCCAGTTGAAATCGATGTCGTAGATCGACACGTCCTTGTAACGGTCCACGAGATAAATCAGGCTGCCGCCGATCCCCTTGATCGCAGGAATGTTGAGCTCCATGGGGCCTGCTGCGAGAGGGTGCGGTTCGGCCCCGGCTTCCACGGCTGCCTCGAAGGCGGCCCGTGCGTCCTGCACGCGCAGCGCTATGGCGCACACGGACGGCCCGTGAACGCGCGCAAATGCCTGGGCAAAGCTCGCAGGTTCGGCGTTCAGTATGAAGTTCACCTCGCCCTGGCGGTACAGGGTCACATCCTTCGAGCGGTGCTTGGCAACCGCCGTGAAACCCATCTGGCGAAACAGGGCCTCCAGCCGTGCCGGGTCCGCGGCCGTGTACTCGACGAACTCGAATCCATCCGTGCCGAGCGGGTTTGTCCAGGTGGCGCTCTCCGGCGTGGTCCTGCTATCCATGCACGTCTCCTCCGTTCCGTTCCCGGGAACTCAATCAATAATCATCAAGACCTGGCAGGTCGTTGCCAACTGATCCACTATTCACCACATATGCGCAACAGAATTGCGTAAGCAAGGGGGTTCCATGACATATTCTCCGGATCGAACCGACATTCGAATCCTGTCGCTGCTTCAGCGCGATGGCCGGCTGTCCAACGTCGAGCTCGCGCAACAGGTTGCGCTTTCACCCTCTCCCTGCCTGCGCCGCGTGCGCCAACTCGAGGAGTCCGGTTTCATTCGGGCTTACGTTGCGCTTCTCGAGCCTCATCGGGTCGCGCTGGGCTTGCAGGCCTACGTCAGCGTCACCCTGGACAAGCGCCGTGATGCCGGTGTGAATGCGTTTCACGACGCGATGCAGGCGGCGCCGGAGGTGCTGACCTGCATCGCGTTGACCGGTGAGATGGATTATTTGTTGCATGTCGTCGCGGAAGATCTCGAGCACTTCTCGCGGTTCCTCATGGATCGTCTGCTGAAGCTCGATGGCGTGGCGAACGTGAAGTCCTCGTTCGTGCTGCAGACGGTCAAGGAAACGACGCAGCTTCCCCTGTCCCAGATGGTGCGCTGAAGCGGTTTTCGGCCGCGTGCAAGGCCCTAAAGGATTTGACATTCTTGCGCTCAGGCTCTATAGTGCGGCGCTTCTCGCTTGGAGGGGTACCCAAGCGGTCAACGGGATCAGACTGTAAATCTGACGGCTCAGCCTTCGAAGGTTCGAATCCTTCCCCCTCCACCAGCTTTTCGCCATAGTCCGGTGTTGGCCGGTGATGGTCAGGGAGTGATGCGGGTCGTCTGCGTTGTACGCGGGTGTAGCTCAATGGTAGAGCAGAAGCCTTCCAAGCTTACGACGAGGGTTCGATTCCCTTCACCCGCTCCAGGCCAGGCATGAGTGGTTTCGGAGCCCATGTAGCTCAGTGGTAGAGCACTCCCTTGGTAAGGGAGAGGCCACGTGTTCAATCCACGTCATGGGCACCATGCTTCAGTGTCTTTTGCGTGAGATTGTCGAGGACTTCGGTCCGGATTTTCCGATTCTGAACGAGAGGTGGTGACATGGCTAAAGGCAAGTTTGAGCGGACGAAGCCGCACGTGAACGTCGGTACGATTG
>CAYOKH010000035.1:0-19086 GCA_964404505.1 uncultured Azoarcus sp. | reverse complement strand
CGACCTTAGTTCCCGGCCCTGCGCGCGTGATCAGGGTCTTCATCTGCTTGGGCGTCAGGTTCTGGGCTTCGTCGATGATGAGGAACTTGTTGATGAAGGTGCGTCCGCGCATGAAGTTCAGACTCTTGATCTTGATGCGCGAGCGAATCAGGTCGCGTGTCGCGGCCCGGCCCCATTCGCCGCCTTCGCCGCTGGTGCCGTTGAGTACGTCGAGGTTGTCCTCGAGCGCTCCCATCCACGGAGCCATCTTCTCTTCCTCGGTGCCGGGCAGAAAGCCGATATCCTCGCCGACCGGGACCGTCACCCGCGTCATGATGACCTCGGAGTAGCGCTTGAACTCGAGCACCTGGGTCAATGCTGCGGCAAGGGTCAGCAGCGTCTTGCCTGTACCCGCCTGACCGAGGAGGGTGACGAAATCGATCTCCGGGCTCATCAACAGATTCAGCGCGAAGTTCTGCTCGCGGTTGCGCGCCGTGATGCCCCACACGCTGTTCTTGCTGTGGCCATAGTCGGTGAGGGTTTCGAGCAGGACGCTCTTGCCCTTCTTCTCCCGCACCCACACCTGAACCGGAGTCTGACCTTCCTGGAAGAGAAACTCGTTGAGCAGCAGGTCACCGGCCAGGGGGCCCTTGAGACGGTAGTAGGCGCGACCTTCCTCCTTCCACGATTCCATGCCCTTGGCATGGGACTCCCAGAAAGCCTCGTTGATCTCGCGCGAGCCGGTATAGAGCAGGTCGCTGTCTTCGAGGACCTTGTCGTTGAAGTAATCCTGCGCCTCCAGACCCAGTGCGCGGGCCTTGATGCGCATATTTATGTCCTTTGAAACGAGGATCACCGGACGCTTCGGGAGGCGCTCCGCCAGGTGCATGACAACCGCCAGGATCTGGTTGTCTCCCTTGACCGTGGGCAGAGCCTCGGGCAGATCGAACTTTATCGCTTCGGCCTGCAGGAACAGCTTTCCGCTGGCCAGCCCATGCGACGGCTCATCGAGCGCGATGCCGTCCTTGATGCCGGCCACGTTCGAGGTGACGATCTCGTCCATCATCCGACTCGCCTGGCGCGCATTGCGGGCGACCTCGGACATGCCCTTCTTGTTCGCGTCAAGCTCCTCCAGCGTCATCATGGGCACGAAGATGTCGTGCTCCTCGAACCGGTACAGGCTGGTCGGATCGTGCATCAGTACGTTGGTGTCGAGGACGAAGAGCTTGTTGTCGGTGTGGCGTGCGGCGCGTTTGGACATTATCTGGATGGCTCCCGGGGCGGGCGGTGGGACAGGGGATCATATGCTGCGGACGAAGGACAGCACTTCCTCCGCATGCCCCGGGACCTTCACGCCCCGCCACTCGCGGGCGATCCGTCCTGCGGCATCGATGACGAAGGTGCTGCGTTCGATTCCACGCACCTGCTTGCCGTACATGTTCTTCATCTTGATGACACCGAAGGCCTGGCAGGCCACTTCGTCGGTATCCGCGATCAGGTCGAAGGCAACCTCGAGTCTGGCCTTGAAATTCTCATGCGATTTCAGGTCGTCGCGCGAAATGCCAAACACCTCGCAACCCGCGTCGCGGAAGGCCTGGTAGTGATCCCGGAACGCGGCGGTCTCGTTGGTGCAGCCCGGCGTGTTGTCCTTGGGATAGAAGTACAGGACGATCTTCGTACCTTGAAGTGCGGAAAGCGAAACGATTCTGCCACTGGTCGCGGGAAGCTGGAAATCGGGGGCGGGGGAACGGGTTTCGGTGTTCATGGATGGCTTCCTTATTGTCTTTTCGGTTGCAGCGTAGCGGACATTCGAGGCATTTGACAATCGCCTCCGACGATCATCCCGACGCCGCCCACGACGGCGTGCGCCGGCACGATCGGGGCTGGTCGGATACGTTATCATCCTCGGTTTGCCGAGTGTGCATCAGGGATTTCCGGTGGACTATTTTCCGACGATTGTGCTCGCCCTCGTGCAGGGCATCACCGAATTCCTGCCGATCTCGAGCTCGGCGCACCTCATTCTGGTCCCGGTGGTCACCGGCTGGCCGGATCAGGGACTTGCTTTCGATGTCGCCGTGCATCTCGGATCGCTGGTGGCCGTGATCGCATACTTCCGGCATGACCTGGCACGGATGACGCTTGCGGTTTTTGGCTCGCTGGCCGGACGATGGGGCCCGGATGCGAAGCTTGCGTGGGCGGTGGTGCTGGGCACCCTTCCGGTGGTGTTTGCGGGCTTGCTCGCGAAGCCCTACGTAGAGGGGATCCTGCGCGGACCCCTGGTGATCGCGACGACGGCAATCGCGTTTGGCCTGCTGCTGTGGTGGGCCGATGTCACGGGCAGACGGCATCGGAACGAGTTCACGATCGGCTGGCGTGACGCGTTGCTGGTCGGGATCGCCCAGGCGATTGCGTTGATACCGGGCACGTCGCGCTCCGGAATCACGATCACTGCCGGGCTGATGCTCGGCCTCACGCGCGAGGCGGCCGCGCGGTTCTCATTTCTGCTGTCGATTCCGACGCTCCTTGCATCGAACGTGCTGATCGGCCGCGACCTGATCCGGACGCCGCTGGCGGTGGATTGGTGGGGGCTTGTATTGGGGACACTGGTTGCCGGCATCAGCGCGTACGCCTGCATCCACTTCTTCATCCGGTTGCTGTCGCGCACCGGCATGCTGCCTTACGTGATATACCGCGTATTGCTGGGCGTTGTCCTGTTCTGGCTCTTCTGGTAGGGACCTCACTCGGGGTCGAACATCAGTGCGGCCACGACCGCACGACCTTCGCTCGCGAGGATGTTGTAGGTCCGACAGGCCGCCGCCAGATCCATGAACTCGAATCCGGTCCCGGCATCGATCAGGGGGCGGAGCAGGGAATGCTGCGGGAATCGGAGCCGGCTTCCGGTGCCGATGATCACCACCTCGGGCTGCAATTCGAGCACTGCGGCGAAGTCCTCGACGCTGAGTCCGTCGAAGCCGTCCGGCGCCCAGCCGTGGACGACGCGTTCGGTGCTGAGCATCAGATTGCCCGCGTGGCGCACCCTGTTGATCATCAGGTGGTTTGCGCCGTAGCCAGTCACGAGATTGAGATCGGGATTGTATTCGAGCGTCAGTTTCATCTTTGCGTATCTCGGCGCTTGATTGCCGCACGGGTACCGGTTCGATAAGATTACATGCTTTCGCTGCGCATTGGGCGCTGCAATTGTGCAGTGCGGGGCGTTGCTTTACCCTAGACGCTGGTCCGTCCGGATCAGTGGTGAGCATCCGGCTCCGGGTTCGCGACCAAGGGTCGACCAGGGGTTCTGAAAGGAATTGCGTGAAATGAGCGTGACGAACAAGCTGCAGCTTGCACCGGTAGCGCCGGTGCCATCGGAACTTCCGGAAGAGATCGATTCGATGCGTCCGGTCCGCAAGTCCGTCAAACTTGCGGATGTCTGCTACGACATCCGTGGGCCAGTGCTCGCGCGCGCCAAGCAGATGGAGGACGAAGGGCACCGCATCATCAAGCTCAACATCGGCAATCTCGCACCTTTCGGCTTCGAGGCTCCGGAAGAGATCGTCGTCGACGTCATCCACAACCTGCGCGAGGCATCAGGCTATTCCGAGTCCAAGGGGCTTTTCTCGGCGCGCAAGGCGATCATGCACTATACGCAGCAGAAGAAGATCGCGGGGGTCGGAATCGAGGACATCTACATCGGCAACGGCGCCTCGGAACTGATCGTCATGGCAATGCAAGCCCTGCTCGACAACGGCGACGAGGTGCTGGTGCCCGCGCCCGATTATCCGCTGTGGACTGCCGCGGTGAGCCTGGCCGGTGGCCGTCCGCAGCACTACATCTGCGACGAACAGGCTGGATGGCTCCCCGATCTGGACGACATCCGGCGCAACATCCGGCCCGGCACGCGGGCAATCGTCATCATCAACCCGAACAACCCGACCGGTGCGCTTTACCCCGAATCGTTCCTCCGCGAGATCGTGGAGATTGCACGCCAGCACCAGTTGATCGTCTTCGCCGACGAGATCTACGACAAGATGCTCTATGACGGCGCGACGCACACGTCAATTGCGGCGCTTGCCGATGACGTGCTGTTCGTGACCCTGAACGGACTGTCGAAGAACTACCGGGCCTGTGGCTATCGTGCCGGCTGGATGGTGGTGTCGGGAGAAAAGCGTCATGCGCAGGATTACATCGAGGGCCTGACGATTCTCGCGTCGATGCGGCTGTGCTCGAACGTACCCGGGCAATGGGCGATCCAGACGGCGCTGGGCGGCTATCAGAGCATCGAGGAACTCATCGCACCCGATGGGCGCCTGACGCGCCAGCGCAACCTCGCCTGGAAGCTGCTCACCTCGATTCCCGGTGTGAGCTGCGTCAAGCCGGGGGCGGCCCTGTATCTATTCCCGCGGCTCGATCCGAAGATGTACCCGATCGAGGATGATCAGCGCTTCGTGCTCGATCTGCTCGAGGAAGAGCGCGTGCTGCTGGTGCAGGGGACCGGCTTCAACTGGAAGCAGCCGGATCATTTCCGCATGGTGTTCCTGCCGCACGAGGACGACCTGGACGATGCGGTGGGACGGATTGCCCGCTTCCTCGACCACTTTCGCAAGCGCCACAGCGGCTGAACCGCATAGCGCGCGCGGGCCCGGTGTCACTGCCATTCCGACCGGGCCCGATTCAGCGCGTCCCCGGACGCCACGATCCGAACCTGCAACTCTCGACTCCAAGCTCATAACATGAAACCAATCAGCGTAGGCCTTCTCGGTATCGGCACCGTCGGCGGCGGCACGTTCAACGTTCTCAGGCGCAACGAGGAGGAAATCACCCGTCGCGCGGGACGGCCGATTCGGATCACCACGGTTGCGGACAAGAACCTCGAGCTTGCACGCAGCGTCGCCGGCGATGGCGTCAGGATAACGGACGATGCCTTCGCGGTCGTCAGCGATTCCGAAATCGACATCGTCGTCGAGTTGATCGGCGGTTACGGGGTGGCGAGGGAACTGGTGCTCAAGGCAATCGACAATGGCAAGCACGTCGTCACCGCGAACAAGGCCCTGCTCGCGATGCACGGCAACGAGATCTTCGAGGCGGCGCAGAAGCGGGGCGTCATGGTTGCCTTCGAGGCGGCTGTCGCCGGCGGGATTCCCATCATCAAGGCCTTGCGCGAAGGGCTCAGCGCCAACCGCATCGAGTGGATCGCGGGAATCATCAACGGCACGACCAATTTCATCCTTTCGGAAATGCGGGACAAGGGCCTTCCATTTGCCGAGGTGCTCAAGGAGGCGCAGGCACTCGGCTACGCGGAGGCCGACCCGACTTTCGACATCGAGGGCGTCGATGCCGCGCACAAGGTCACCATCATGAGCGCGATCGCGTTCGGCATCCCGATGCAGTTCGGTGCCGCGCATGTCGAGGGCATCACGAGGCTGGAAGCGATCGACATCGCCTATGCTGAACAGCTCGGTTACCGCATCAAGCTCCTCGGTATTGCGAAGATGCGCGAGGAAGGCGTCGAACTGCGCGTCCATCCCACGCTGGTGCCCGAGAAACGCCTCATCGCGAACGTGGAGGGGGCGATGAATGCGGTCCTCGTTCAGGGCGACGCGGTCGGTTCGACGCTGTATTACGGCAAGGGTGCCGGTGCCGAGCCCACCGCCAGCGCGGTTATCGCCGATCTGGTCGATGTCACGCGCCTGCACACCGCGGACCCGGAACACCGCGTCCCGCACCTTGCCTTCCAGCCCGATCAGGTCCGCGACCTGATGGTCTTGCCGATCGAGGACGTGATCACGTCGTACTACCTTCGTATGCGTGTAGACGACAAGCCGGGCGTGCTCGCCGAGATCACGCGTATTCTCGCCGACAGTCAGATCTCGATCGAGGCCTTGATCCAGAAGGAAGCGGGCGAGGGTGAGTCGCGCACCGACATCATCATGCTCACCCACCGCACCGTCGAGCGTAACGCGAACGCCGCCATCCGCCTGATCGAAGCCCTGCCGGTGGTCCGCGGGCAGGTGACGCGGATTCGCATGGAAAGCCTGCAGTAGGTGTCGGCGCTTACGGACGACAGGTCGGGCCTGGCCGGGCCCAGCGCCTCAACCTAACGCTGACCGTATCACCCGGGCGATGCTCATGACCTGCTCGTCGGACAGCTCCGGGTAGATCGGCAGGGACAGACATCGGCGTGTAACCGACTCGGCCACCGGCAACGACAGCGTGGAGCATTCGTCCGCAAAGACCTTCTGACGATGAAGGGGAAGCCGGTAATGGACCGCGCTGGCGATTCCGCGTGCACCCAGTGCCTCGATGACCCGTTCGCGCGCATCGCACAGCACCGTATATTGGTGATAGACGTGCGTACCGGGAACACTTTCGTGCGGGGTCTGCAGTGGCAGGCTCTGCAGCAGCCTGTCGTAACTCTGCGCGACGCGTCGTCGCTCGGCATTGAATCGGTCTATGTGACGCAGCTTGACGCGCAGGATGGCGGCTTGCAACTCGTCGAGGCGGCTGTTGTAGCCGACCCGGTCGTGATGATGGGGCTCGGGGCTGCCGTGATTGCGCAATGCGCGCAGATGTGCGGCCATCTCGTCGGAACCGGTCGTGATCAGCCCGCCGTCGCCATAGCACCCGAGGTTCTTGCTCGGAAAGAAGCTGAAGCAGCCGAAGGCTCCGGTTGCCCCGGTGTGCACGCCGTCAACGCGGGCACCGAATGACTGCGCACAATCCTCCACCATGAGCAGGTCATGCGCAGCGCATATGCGCTTCAGCGCTGCCAGGTCGGCGGGTTGACCAAATAGGTGTACCGGAATCACCGCAGCGGTGCGTGGCGTCAGGGCGGCTTCCACCAGCGCGGCATCGATGTTGAAGGTGCGTGGATCGATGTCGACGAAGACTGGGGTGGCACCGACATGACACACCGCCTCGGCGGTCGCGACGAAGGTGAACGGGGTCGTGATGACCTCGTCACCGGGACCAATGCCCGCAGCGACCAGAGCCAGATGCAACGCATCGGTTCCGGAGGCGCAACTGATCGCATGCGGCACGCCGAGATACTCTTCCACTTCACGTTCGAACGCGTTTACGTTGGGACCCAGGACGAAGCGGGTGCTCGCGATCACGCGACCGATCTCGGTGTCGATTTCATCCTTCAGGCAGTGATACTGCGATCTCAGGTCAACCATCGGTATCGTCGTGATCATTGTCGCTTGCCTCATGCTGAGCGGGACAGGGCGGGTCTGCGTCGGATCATGCAATCAAGTCGATCGGCCCAGCTTCAGCGCCGAATGGTGCACCAGCTTGGTGATGCGGATCGCAATCTCCAGCGCCTTTTGCCCATCCTCACCGGATACGATGACCGTGGAACCGTTCTGGATCGCGCCCAGAAACGACGCAATCTCGGTCCTCAGTGCATCGCCCTGCTCGAAAAAACGCTTCTCGCTGATGATCTCGGGAATGCCGGGAAACATCTCACGCTTGCCGAGACGATGGACCGTCAGGCCGCGATTGTGGAAGTCGATTGCGATATAAGCGTCCTGCTGGAACATCCGCATCTTGCGCTCGGTCTTCATGCTGACCCGGCTCGCCGTAACGTTGGCAATGCAGCCATTGTCGAATTCGAGACGCGCGTTGGCGATGTCGATTGCGTCCGACAGGATCCGGGCGCCCCTCGCGAGAACCGTGCGCACCGGAGAGCGCACCAGATCGAGGATGATGTCGATGTCGTGAATCATGAGATCCGATACGACGTCGTCGTCGGCTGCACGCGGATTGAATGGTGCCAGACGATGGGATTCGATGAACAACGGGGCGATGTCACGGCTCATCACATCCAGCAGTGCCGCGTTGAAGCGTTCCAGATGGCCAACCTGGAACACGATACCCTTGTTGCGTGCGATGCGGTTGAGCACGCGGGCCTGATCGATGGTCGTTGTAATCGGCTTTTCGAGAAGCACGTGGGTACCGAATTCGAGGAACGCGCGTGCAATCTCGTAATGCAGGGATGTCGGCACCGCGATGCTCACGGCACTCACCTTTCCCAGCAGCGTCCTGTAGTCGGCTTCAGCACGGCAGCCACAGTCGGCAGCTACGCGCTCGGCTGCCTGTACGTCGCAGTCGGCGACGGCAACAAGCGTAGCGTTGGGCAGATCAACGTACTTGCGCGCGTGAAATGCCCCGATATAGCCCACGCCGATCACTGCGCAGGAGGTAGTCCGCACCTTGATGCCCCCTTAACTTGCCGAGCCCCGGGATGCGCGTCCGGACGGCGTCACTGGAGCACGTCGGTGACCCGAACCGTCTGCTCAGATCCCGAAAGGCGTCCGGCCCAAATCGACGTGCCCATGCGTCGCAAGGAATAGTCGACCCGCAGGACTCGGGGAATCCGGAACCCAGTATAAGCCGAAGGGCAGCAAAACAGCCCGTGCGGCCGATCTCAGTACGGACTGCGCTCGCCGGGCGGACGCTTCTTGAAGCGCCGATGCACCCAGTGATACTGCTCCGGCATCGTGCGCACCAGTGCTTCAATCTTGCGGTTCATGCGCGCGGTATCGGCTTCGACATCGTCGGTCGGGAAATCCGCCCACGGGTCGCCGAGTTCGACGACATAGCCGCGTCCGCCGGGCAGGATGCGCGTCACGCATGAGATTACGGCTGCACCGGCCACGCGTGAAAGTCTTGAAAGCCCGGTTATCGTCCAGGCCGGGGCACCGAAAAAGGGTACGAAGATCGCATCCCGGGTGCGGAAATTCATGTCCGGCAGGTAATAGAATGGTCGCCCCCTTTTCATCGCCTTGATTGTCGCGCGAACACCCTCGTCGCGTGACAACAACTTCTGGTCGCCGAAACGGCTGCGTCCGTGGTAGAGCAAGCGGTCGATGACAGGGTTCCTCTGACGCGCGTAGATGCTTACGGAGTCAAAACGTGCCGCGATGGCGGCGCCTCCGGCATCGAGTCCGACAAAATGGGGGGTCATCAGGATCACAGGCCGGCCAGCCTCGAGCAGCGCGCGAAGCTTCTCCTCGCCTTCGACGCGAATCAACCGTGACAGCCGTGCCGGGCTGGCCCACCAGAGCAGTCCCCGCTCGAGCAGGCTGCGCCCCAGCAGGCGAAAGTGCGTCCGCGCGAGGCGGCTGCGCGCGGCCTCGTCGAGTTCCGGGAAGCACAAGCGGAGATTCACTTTCGCGACATGTCGGCGCTTTGCGACAATGACGTACAGCAGTATGCCCAACACCTGCCCGAGCACTGCGAGCACCGGAAGCGGCAGCCAGTGCAACAGCCACAGGAGCGCCACGACGAGGCGACTCGGCAGATTATTCAGCATCGAATCTCCATCCGTCCGCGACGGACGTGAACTTGCGTACGGAGTCCGCAGGGATAGAAGCGCGGCATATCGTGCAGGCCGGGTGGAGGCGCGGGCTCAAGCGGTAGGACGTCGTGCCGATCTGCGAGATTGCAGCGCGTACGGCGAGTGCATCGGTAGCAGCGGAGGGGAGGGTGCAGGGGCAGCAGCGTGGCATTGCCCGGAGTATCACTGGCCACGGCGGCGGTAGTCAATCGGGGATGTTGCGCACGAAACCACAAAAGCGGAGTCTGAACGACCAGGATCCTGCAGGTCCTGTTGCCGGGCGGAGCCCTCAGACTGCCATGTCACCGAACCGTGCGTTCCTTCGTTTGCCGTTTCTCCTCGTACAGGCCGTCCTGCTTGTCGTGCCGTTGAGCGCCTGCGATCCCTTCGGCGCACCGGACACGATGCTCGACGAGTACGTCAAGCGCGTCGGGCGGGTTCTCGATCTGGAGGCGCAGTTGAGCCCGGTACCGGTTGCGCCGGAATTACCGCGGCGACGGGAGAGGCTGCGGCCGATTCCGGAGATCAATGTGGGGATGCTCGATTTTCTGGGACTGTATCGTTGCGAGCTGCATCACGTGATCGGAGAGCGCAATTCCAGCCTCGGGCGCGTGATGCATCCGGCTTCGCGCCTCGACTATGAGTTGCGCTTCCTGCGCGCGGCCGAAGATTGTGTCGGGGAGATCGATCGCAAGAGCCTGATCGAGCGCATCGAGGAGGTCACCGCGTTCAAGCGTGCGACGCTGGCCGACGTGGCGTGGAACGCAGTCTGGGGAAGCCGCGAGATCGAGGATTTGTTCACCCGCTCGCGTGGTGCGCTTTCAGTCAACGCGGACCGCAATGTGCTGGCCGAGAGGGCGTCGGAGTTGCAGGCCATGGCGCAGGCCGTACAGCGCATCGTCGCGGGGGAACCCGACGTGGATGTGAAGACGCTCGATGCGGTGTACCAGGGCTGGCTGCGACATCCGCTCATGGGGCAAGTGATCGCAAGTGTGATCCTGGTGACGACGCGGCTCGACGATGCCGCGGAAATGATCGACGCGCGGCTTGGGGATACCCCGCTGTGTCACAGGCAGATGCGCAATCGGCGTGCCGACACCATGCTGAGCATGTTCCGTTCGGTCTATGCGGAACATGTGCAGCCCTATCTGGCCGATGTGCAGCGTGCGCGCCTCGGCCTCCTGCCGCCGCTGCAGACGCTTGCCGACATTCCCGGCGGGGGTGCCGACCCTGCCATGTACGCTTACCTGCAAGTGGTCGTTGCGGAAACCTCGAACGAGAGTTGGTGGCATGCCTTTGACAACGCCGTGCGACGCCACACACATGCCTGGCAGAATCTGCTCGAGCAGTGCGGCATGCGGCCGGGGCGCGACGATTCTTCGGGCGGCGAGTCGACAGTCGCAAGGCAGCCCCGGATTGGACAGAGTCGGCCGCGAACCGGATAATCCCGGCCATTCGCCAAGACTCCAGCGTTCGAGGATATCCCGTGAAGTATCTGTCCACCCGCGGCCAGCCCGCCCAAGCCGAGTTCTGCGACATCCTCATGGGCGGGCTGGCGCCGGACGGTGGTCTGTACCTTCCCGAATCGTATCCGCAGGTGTCCCCGGTCGAACTGGCCGAGTGGCGCACGCTGTCGTATGCGGAGCTTGCATGCGCGATCCTCTCTAAGTTCATCGCCGACATACCCGCGATCGACCTCAGGGCGATCTGCGACAAGACGTACACCGCAGAGATCTATCGTTTTGTGCGAGCGGGTGAGGATCCGGCCGACATCACGCCGGTACGCTGGCTCGAGGCAGGAAAGCTGGGTCTGCTGGCGTTGTCCAACGGACCCACGCTCGCGTTCAAGGACATGGCGATGCAGTTGCTCGGCAACCTTTTCGAGTATGTTCTGGACAAGCGTGGGCAGAAGATCAACATTCTCGGCGCGACCTCGGGTGACACCGGCTCGGCAGCGGAGTATGCGATGCGCGGCAAGCACGGCGTGCGGGTGTTCATGCTCTCGCCGCACGGTCGCATGAGTGCGTTCCAGCGTGCGCAGATGTATTCGTTGCAGGACGACAATATCTACAACATCGCTGTCACCGGCATGTTCGACGATGCCCAGGACATCGTGAAGGCGGTGTCGAACGACGCCGCCTTCAAGGCAAGGTATCGCATCGGTGCGGTCAATTCGATCAACTGGGCACGGGTTGCGGCCCAGATCGTGTATTACTTCAAGGGCTATTTCGCCGCGACCGGTTCGAACGACGAGCAGCTTGCCTTCTGCGTGCCTTCGGGCAATTTCGGCAACATCTGTGCCGGCCACATTGCACGCCAGATGGGCTTGCCGATCGGCAGGCTGATTCTTGCAACGAACGAAAACGACGTGCTGGATGAATTCTTCCGTACAGGCGTGTACCGGCCGCGCCGTGCATCCGAGACCCACGTGACCTCGAGCCCGTCAATGGACATCTCGAGGGCGTCGAACTTCGAACGTTTCGTGTTCGACGTGGTGGGACGTGATGCAGAAGTGGTCGCAGCCCTGTGGAAGGAGGTTGATGCCGGCGGCGCGTTCGATCTCACCGGCACGCCGTATCTCGCGCGTCTGCCGCAGTTCGGGTTCGTTTCGGGCAGCAGCACGCATGCTGACCGGCTCGCGACAATTCGCAAGGTGTGGGCGGACCACGGGGTCATGATCGACACCCATACGGCAGATGGCGTCAAGGTGGCGCTGGAACGAAATACCGGCGAGATGCCCGTGGTGGTGCTGGAAACGGCGCAGCCGGTGAAATTCGCCGAAACCATCCGGGAGGCGCTCGGGCGCGAGCCTGAACGACCGGGGGCCCTGGCCGGAATCGAGGCGCTGCCTCAGCGGGTCGAAGTCATGGCACCGGATGTGGAGGCCGTCAAGCGCTTCATTGCGGCCCACACCGACGGCTGAGAAGGGGCGGGCGCATTGCCGGCTCGCCAGAATCTCACGGCGAGGCGTTCATTCTTCGACGTGGCGAAGTGACAGGTCGAGTGCGCGCACGTCCTTGGTCAGGCTGCCGATGGAGATGCGGTCTACACCGGTCTCGGCAATGGCACGCACTCGCTCCAGGCCGACTCCGCCGGAAGCCTCCAGCTTGGCACGCCCGGCAGTGATCTGTACGGCTTCGCGCATCGTGTCCGGTTCCATGTTGTCGAGCAGAATCATCGTTGCACCTGCGTCGAGCGCCTCGGTGAGTTGATCGATCCGTTCGACCTCGACCTCGATGAATACGTTGGAGGGTGCCACTTGCCGTGCCTGTGCGAGGGCCTTTGCGATCCCCCCTGCGGCAATGATGTGGTTCTCCTTGATCAGGATGCCGTCGTAAAGCCCGATGCGGTGATTCACGCCGCCGCCCGTCGCGACTGCGTACTTCTGCGCCAGGCGCAGTCCCGGCAACGTCTTGCGCGTGTCGACGATCTGCGCTCCGGTACCCGCAACCGCGTCGACGAAGCGTCGGGTTGTCGTGGCAGTCGCACAGAGAAGCTGCAGGAAATTCAATGCCGTACGCTCCGCAGTGAGCAGCTCGCGCGCGCCCGCGACCACATCGCAGAGCGTCTGCCCGGAATCGACCGCGTCGCCGTCGGAGACGTGCCAGAGCACGGTCGCAGTGGGGTCGAGTGCGGCAAAGGTCGCGTCGAACCAGGCGGTTCCGCAGACGATCGCGGCTTCGCGGGTCACCACGCGCCCCCGCGCATCGGTCGCTGCGGGTATGAGTTGTGCGGTCAGGTCGCCGGTTCCGACATCCTCGGCGAGCGATGCTGCGACGTTGCGCTGGATTTCAATGCGGAGTTGTTCGGAGAGCAACATGACCAAGGAAATTTCCGGGCAAAAGCGGATTCTAGCAGGCCGCCCGAGCACCTTGACCGAATGTTCCGGCGGCCGCGCTCAGGCCTTGTGCCGTCCGACAACCGGTTTGCGCCTGCTGTCGATCGCAATGACGGCGCCGGCACCGGCGATGGTCAGGATGCCCATGAGCGCGATGCCGTCCGGAATGTCGCCGAAAACGATCCATCCCATCACGGTCGCCCAGATCAACTGGACGTACAGGATGGGCGACAGGACGGATGCCGGTGCGTCGCGGAAGGCCTTGATCAGCAGAAAGTGCCCGATCCCGCCATACATGCCGAGGGAGGCGATCATGAGCGCGTCGAGCAGGCCCGGTGTCTGCTCCGTCCAGATCCAGGGCAATGCCAGGGACATTGCGATTGTTCCG
Organism: uncultured Azoarcus sp.; assembly: GCA_964404505.1. Classification (GTDB taxonomy): domain Bacteria; phylum Pseudomonadota; class Gammaproteobacteria; order Burkholderiales; family Rhodocyclaceae; genus DAOMNN01. Next base: position 5,544 of record CAYOKH010000035.1, on the reverse strand, counting down.
ATCAGGGCCGTGTAGAAGAGCATCGTGACCGAGGTCTCGGTGCTCGAGAGCTGGCGGGTCAGGATCTGGTACAGCGCATAACAGACCGCCGCCGCAAGCGCGAGCAGGATCCCGTCGGTGACCAGGCCGCTGCCCGGGCGGGCAATGAGCAGGACGCCGGCAAAGCCGATGATCACGGCAGCCCAGCGCAGCGCTCCGATCTGCTCGCCCAGGACGGGACGCGCGAGCAGTGTCACCAGCAGCGGGGCGGCGAAGACGATTGCAGTCGTTTCGGCCAGGGGCATGCGGGCGAATGCGGCCATCGCGAAGAAGGTCGTGAACAGCAGACACACCGCGCGCACGATCTGGCGTGCCGGGCGGGTGGTGGTGACCAGGCGCAGCCGCATCGAGGGCGCGAGGAAGATCACCATCAACAGGAAATGCACGATGTATCGCGACCATACCAGCATCGGGACGGGGTATCTGGTGCCAAGGTGCTTCGCCGTGCTGTCGAGCAGCACGAACAGAAAGAGGGCGCCGAGCAGCATGACGACGCTGCGGGCAAGGCGTGGTGAGGTTTCGGGCATGAGATGGGGCGGACAATCACCGACAGTCGTGATTCGCCTCGATCATCCAGCCATTGAAGACGCCGCGCGCGGCGTCTATGACCTCACCCGCGGTCAGTCCGATCGGACCGATGCCCTCGCGGGCGAGGCGGTCGGCCGCCGCACCATGCAGATGCACCGCGGCGATCAGCGCCGGCTCGGCTGCCCAGCCTTGGGCGAGCAGGCTCGCGATCAGTCCCGTGAGAACGTCGCCCATGCCTGCGGTGGCCATGCCCGGATGTCCGGTGCCGTTGATGAACCACCTGCCGTCCGGGGTCGCGAGCACGCTGCCGCAGCCTTTCAGCACGACGAGAGCATTATAGCGGGCGGCGAGAGCTTTCGCGGCTGCCACACGGTCGTTCTGGACCCCGGCGGTGTCCATGCCGAGCAGTCGTCCGGCTTCGGCCGGATGGGGCGTGAGAAGCGTCGCCTGCTCGCGTGCGTACAGGATTTGTCGGTAATGCGCACTGCCCGCGAGAAGATTGAGCGCGTCCGCGTCGAGGATCAGCGGTAGATCGGCCAGGATCGCCAGTTCGAAGAGTGCCGTGGCGTCGCTGCTGCAGCCCAGTCCGGGACCCACCGCGAGCACCGTGGCCATTGCGGGTATGGTGCGGGCCTGCTTGAGCATCAGTTCGGGCTGCACCGGATCCAGGGCAGGTACGCCTTCATCGATGAGGCCGACGAACAACTTGCCGGCACCGAGCTTGAGCGCCGCGCGGCCGGCCAGGATCGCCGCTCCGGTCATGCCCGGTGCGCCACCGAGGATGCCGACGCCGCCGTAGCTGCCTTTGTGGGTGTTGAAGAGGCGGGCCTTGAGTTGGCTACGGAACAGGTCGGGCTGGATGCGGTGACCATCGGCGGCCCTCTGGCCATTGGTCGCGATGTCGAGATGACGCACCGTCACCACGCCGGCATGATCGGGCCCGTCGAGGGTCAGAAGTCCGGGTTTGAGTCCGATGAACGTCAGTGTATGCGTTGCCCGGAATGCAGTGCCGAGAATGCAGCCCGTATCGGCATCCAGGCCGCTGGGGATGTCGATCGCCATTCGCGGTGCCGGCTGTGCGTTCAGCGAGGCGATCCATTCGGCGTAGGAACCGGTGACCGGTCGTTGCAGGCCGATGCCGAAGAGGGCATCCGCGACCAGTGCCCAACCGCCATCGGGCGTTGCGGGAAACTCGCGCGTGATCTCGCCGCCTGCGTCACGCCAGGCCTTGAACGCGGCGTGCGCTTCCGCCGGGAGCCTGTTCTCGTCACCCGCGAAGGCGACAACGACGGACCGCCTCGCCTGCAGCAGGCGTCGCGCCATCACGAAGCCATCTCCGCCATTGTTGCCCGGCCCGCATGCGATCAGGATCGGGCCGCTGCGATCCATGGTCAGCCGAAAAGCCTCTTCGGCTGCGGCGCGTCCTGCGCGCTCCATCAGCGGTGGGTCGGCATCCGCCAGGGCCTTTTCCTCGATGGCACGGATTCCGGTGACCGTATAAATGGGCTGAGCAGGCTCGAACATGATTACTCCGGATCAAACGGGCGAAACAACGTGATAGCAGGTGGCGAGTCCATTGATGGACGCCGAAGGTGCCCGGGTTCGGGCCGATCAGGCGTCGGAGTTGCCGCGGCGCTTCTCGATGCGCGTTTCCTGCAGAAGATCGACCGAACCGTCCTCCCGGGCGGCCTCGAGCCGAACGGTGAAACCCCAAAGCCGCGCGAAGTGCTTCATGACCTCGTCGGCGGAATCCGCGAGCGGCCGCTGCCGGTAGGGTTGATGGCGCAGGGTGATGGAGCGGTCGCCTCGTAGATCCACATTCCAGACCTGAATGTTGGGCTCGCGACTGCCGAGGTTGTACTGCTCGGAAAGATTCTCGCGAATCCTCCGATACCCCGAATCGTCGTGGATCGCCGAAACCCTCAGCTTGTCGTCATCCTCGTCGTCCAGAACCGAGAACATGCGAAACTCGCGGATGACCGTGGGCGACAGGTACTGAGCTATGAAGCTCTCGTCCTTGAAGCTGCGCATCGCAAAGTCCAAGGTTTCGCGCCAGTCGCTTCCCGCGATGTCCGGAAACCAGCGGCGGTCCTCATCGGTCGGATGCTCGCAGATGCGCCTGATGTCCTGCCACATAGCGAAGCCGAGTGCGTAGGGATTGATGCCGTTGTACCAGCGATCCTTGTATGCGGGCTGGTAGATCACGTTCGTGTGGGACTGGAGGAACTCGAGCATGAAACTGTCCGCGAGCAGACCCTCGTCATAAAGGCGGTTCAGGATCGTGTAGTGCCAGAAGGTCGCCCAGCCCTCGTTCATCACCTGCGTCTGGCGCTGGGGAAAGAAGTACTGCGAGACCTTGCGCACGATGCGCACGACTTCGCGCTGCCACGGCTCGAGCAGCGGCGCGTGCTTCTCTATGAAATAAAGCAGGTTCTCCTCCGGCTCTGGCGGAAAGTTGCGCCGCGGGGCCTGATCCTGACGTACGTCGCTCTGGGGCAGGGTGCGCCAGAGCTGATTCACCTGGCTCTGAAGGTATTCCTCGCGTTCGCGCTGGCGCATCTGTTCCTTTGCAAGCGACAGTTTCTGCGGTCTCCGGTAGCGGTCCACGCCGAGGTTCATCAGTGCATGACAGGAATCGAGCAGGAGTTCGACTTCTTCTTCGCCGTGGCGCTCCTCGCATTGGGTGATGAAGTTGCGCGCGAAGATGAGGTAATCGATGATCGCGTCGGCGTTGGTCCAAGTGCGGAACAGGTAGTTGCCCTTGAAGAAGCTGTTGTGTCCGTACGCCGCATGGGCGATGACGAGCGCCTGCATCGTCAGGGTGTTTTCCTCCATCAGGTAGGCGATGCAGGGATTGGAGTTGATCACGATCTCATAGGCCAGGCCCATCTGGCCACGCCTGTACCCCTTCTCCGTCGCCAGGAAGTGCTTTCCGAATGACCAGTGATGATAGTTCACGGGCATGCCGACGGATGCATATGCGTCCATCATCTGTTCTGCGGTAATGAGTTCGATCTGTACGGGGTAGGTATCGAGGCCGAAATCCGCCGCGACGCGGGTGATCTCGTGGTGATAGCGCTCTATGGCCTCGAACGTCCACTCGGAACTGTCGGGCAGAGCGGCCTTGTGTCTGGATCGTCGCTTCATGCAAGGTTCTTCTTGAACAATTCACGAAAGACCGGGTAGATCTGCCCCGGCTCCTCGATGTTCTGCATCGCAAAATTGCGATGAGATCCGAGCAGCTTCTCGTACTCACGCCACAGATTCTGCGGCTCGCCCGGCGTGATCTCGACATAGGCGAAGTACTGGCAGTACGGGAGTATCTGCGCGTCGAGGATGTTCCGGCAGATCGGCGAATCGTTGTCCCAGTTGTCGCCGTCGGAAGCCTGGGCGCCGTATATGTTCCAGTTTCCTCCCGCATAGCGCTCGCGCAGGATGTCGTGCATCAGGTGCAGCGCACTGGAAACGACTGTTCCTCCGGATTCGCGCGAGTGGAAGAATTCATCCTCGTCGACTTCCTTGGCGACCGTGTGATGGCGGATGAATACGACGTCGATGTGTTCGTAAGTACGCGTCAGGAACAGATAGAGCAGCATGAAGAAGCGCTTCGCGGTGGATTTCTTTTCCTCGTCCATCGAGCCGGACACATCCATCACGCAGAACATGACCGCCTGCGTCGTCGGCTTGGGCACGCGGATGCGATTGTTGAAGCGCAGATCGAAGCTGTCGATGAACGGAATGGCATCGATTCTGGCGCGCATCCTTGCAATCTCGTCGCGCAGGGTACGAACGTCCTCGTGATCTTCGCCGAGGGTGGCGATCGCTTCTTCGAGTTCCAGCTCCAGCTCGCGCAACCGCGCATGAAAGGGCGATCCGAGCGCGAGTCGGCGGCCGAGCGCACCGCGCAGCGAGCGTATGACGTTGATGTTGGCGGGAGAACCGTCGGACGAGAAACCCGCCCGCTGGATCCTGAAATCGGTGATCTTCGTGAGCTGGGTGCGGACGAGATCGGGCAGCTCGAGATCGTCGAAGAAGATGTCGAGAAATTCCTCGCGCGACAGGTGAAACGCGAAGTCGTCCTCGCCTTCGCCTTCATTGCTCGCCTTGCTTCCGCCACGGCCGGCGCCCTGCGGCGGGCGCTCGATCGCGTCGCCGCTCAGGAACTGGTCGTTGCCCGAAAACACCTGCTCCCAGATGCCGCCGCTGCCGTGCTGGAAATGTGGCTCACTCAGATCGCGTGAAGGGATCGAGATCTGCTCGCCGTTGTCGAGATCCCGGATCGAGCGATCCCTGATCGCGTCGTTGACCGCGCGGCGGATCTGCTTCTTGAAGCGGCGCAGGAAGCGCTGGCGGTTTACCGCGCTCTTCTTCTTGCTGTCGAACCGGCGATCGATGATCCGGACCATCGGGGATCTCCATTCGGGAGAATCAGCGGTACTGGCCGAGCACGTCAACGGGCGGACGGTCGATCCGGTTGCCGTGCCACCGGGAACCCGTTTCAGCTGCGGTCGCAGGATCAGCGTTCAGGATGATTTCCTCACCCGCAGGTACCACTCGCACAGCAGGCGCACCTGCTTCTCCGTATAGCCCTTGTCGATCATGCGGTCCACGAAGTCCTGATGCTTTCTTTGCTCGTCCGCGCTGGCCTTTGCATTGAAGCTGATCACCGGCAGAAGGTCCTCGGTATTGGAGAACATCTTCTTCTCGATGACTCCGCGCAGTTTCTCGTAGCTGGTCCAGCGAGGATTCTTCCCGTCATTCTTCGCGCGCGCCCGCAGGACGAAGTTGACGACTTCGTTGCGGAAGTCCTTGGGGTTGCTGATCCCGGCCGGCTTCTCGATCTTTTCGAGTTCGTCATTGAGCGCACTGCGGTCGAGAATCTCGCCCGTGTTCGGGTCACGAAACTCCTGGTCCTGGATCCAGAAGTCGGCATAGGTGACGTACCGGTCGAAGATGTTCTGACCATACTCGGAGTAG
>CAYOKH010000034.1:0-19352 GCA_964404505.1 uncultured Azoarcus sp. | reverse complement strand
TGCCGTGTGCGGCGTTCCGCCGGCCGGCGCCCCGCCCTGCCCCTGCCGCAGGCCCGGCTCGACGATGACAGGTTCAACCATGGGTCGTGACACGATTCAACTCTTCCAGCGTGGTCTGTCCGGCCGCCACCATGGCCGTCACCGCGGCGCGCAGGTTTCTGAAGCCGCGTCGCGCCGCGACTTCGCGCACGCTGCGCACCGGCGCGCGCGCGAGAGTCAGTTCGCGCACCTCGTCATCCATCAGCAAGACCTCGGCGACGGCGCGCCGGCCGCTGTATCCCGAACCGCGACAATGACCGCAGCCCCTGCCCGCACGAAAGCGGAAGCCCGTCGCGTCGCCGACCCGGGACTCAGCGAGCAGGGCCGCCTGCGGGACGACGGGTTCGCTGCAATGCGAACAGTTGAGCCGCACCAGGCGCTGCGCGACGATACCGTTGAGGGCGGTGACGAGATTGAACGGATCGATCCCCATGTGCATGAAACGCCCGATCACGTCGAACACATTGTTCGCATGCACCGTCGAATACACCAGATGACCGGTGAGGGCCGCCTGGACCGCGATTTCCGCCGTCTCCCCGTCACGGATCTCGCCCACCATGATCTTGTCCGGATCGTGGCGCAGAATCGATCGCAGCCCGCGCGCAAAGCTCAGCCCCTTCTTCTCGTTGACCGGGATCTGCAGGACCCCGGCAAGCTGGTACTCGACCGGGTCCTCGATGGTCACGATCTTCTCGAGGCCGCGATTGGTTTCGTTGAGCACGGCATACAGGGTGGTGGTCTTTCCGCTGCCCGTGGGGCCGGTCACCAGCAGCATGCCGTAAGGCTCGCTGGCAAGGTGCCGCACCTGTTTGCGCGAGTCCGGATCGAAACCCAGCCCCTCAAGCGTGAGGGTGCTCATCTCGCGGCTCAGATGTTCCTTGTCGAGGATGCGCAGCACCGCATCCTCGCCGTGAATGCTCGGCATGATGGAGACACGAAAATCGATGTCGCGCCCTCCCGTGTGGGCTTTGAAGCGACCGTCCTGCGGCACGCGCCGCTCGGCGATGTCGAGTTCGGCCATTACCTTGAGGCGCGAGATCGCCTGCTCGGCAACGTCGGAAGACGACACGCCGCCGACACGGGAAAGCACGCCGTCGATGCGATAGCGAATGACCAGCCCGCCCGGCACCGATTCGAGATGAATATCGCTCGCGCCCTGTTTGAGCGCATCGTACAGCGTCGAGTTGACCAGCTTCACGACGGGGCTCGCGCCGGCGCTGATACGCTTGAGCGACAGATCCTCCACCCCGGCTTCCGCTCCGGCCATTTCGCGCTGATCGCTCAGCCCCGCCGCGTGCAGAACCTCGCTCTCGTGACGCGCGAGAAAAGCCGCAATGTCATCCGGACTGGTCAGCGCAAGCGTTAACGGTTCCGCCAGCCGCGCACCGAGGCCGTCGAGCAGGTCTTCATCGAACGGATCGGCAAGCACGATCGTCAGGCGCCCGTCATCGTCACGCAGCGCCACGGCTTCCCGCTGCAGGGCAAGCGCGAAGCCGATCACGTCGAAATCGGGCGACCGTGCCATGAGCTCGGCGGCGCCCATTTCCAACAGGCCGCAGCTTGCCGCCAGACGCGCGACGCGAATCGCCGGATCCGGCTCCAGATGGGCAAGTGCGTCGGACAGGCGCAGATTGCCCGCCCGCGCCTGGGCAAGCTCCGACGACGAGAACGGACGCACCCGCTCGCCACCGCGGGCCACGGCGAGCACCGCATCGGCAGACGGCTTCATCCGATGACCTCGGCGAGCTGGAAGATGGGCAGATACAGAAATACGATGATCAGGCCGATCGCACAGCCGATGACGAGCATGAGCACCGGCCCGAACAGTCGCGTGAGCCAGTCGATCTCGCGCGCGGTCGATTCCTCGTGGAACTCCGCTGCGCGCGTGAGCATGTCGCCGAGATTGCCGGCACGCTCGCCCACCGCGAGCATGTGCTCGGCGACACGGGTCGAAAGCCCGCACTTGGCCAGTGTCGCAGTAAAGCTCCTGCCCTCGCGAATGAGTTCGATCGCAAGCTGCAGCCTGTCCTGCAAGGTCGGCGAGAGCAGGCCCGACACCATTGCCAGCGCGGTGACGGCGGGAATCCCTCCCGCGAGAAGCATGCCCAGGGTGCGGTAGAAGCGTGCCAGCTGGAACACGCGCAGCCGCCTGCCGATTGCGGGAATCCGCCACATCAGCCGCGCGACGGCCGTGCGCAGGTCGCCATGCCGGAGCGCCATCACCAGTCCGGTCACCAGGACGAGAAAGACGAGCCCCAGTCCGAGCGCATGCTCCTGGACTCCCTGCCCCAGACCAAGCAGCAGGCGCGACAGCAAGGGCAGACCGCCGCCGAGATCGTCGAAGATGTGCGCGAAACGCGGCACCACGTAGCCAAGCAGAAACATGATCACCAGTGCGCCGACCCCCAGCAGCAGCACCGGATAGATCGCGGCGCCGACCAGCTTGCCACGCAGGGTCTCGAGCAGCTGCTGGTAGGCGATGTAGCGTTCCAGCGCGCTGTCGATCTCGCTGGTGCGCTCGGCGGCGCGAATGATGGCCACGTAGAGATCCGGAAATGCATGCGGGGCGTCCGCCAGCGCGCTGGACAGGGTGCGGCCTTCTTCAAGCGCCGCGCGAAGGCTGCGCAGCACCGCACGCTGTTCCGCACGGCTCTCGTTCTCGTGGAGTGCATCGAGGGATTCGGCTAGCGGAATGCCGGCGCGCAGCAATGCCAGAAGTTCCTGGTTGAAGAACAGCAACGGAAAACGGCCGCGACCCCGATATCGTCCATGTTCGCGAACGGAGAGCACGGACAGGCCGCGTGCGACCGCAAGAGCACGCGCCTCCGTTTCGTTGCCTGCTTCGAGTTCGGTCTCGACGACCGCAGCATCTGCGCCGATGGCCCTGATGCGGTAGCGCATTCCCCGCCGCCTCCCGTTCGCGCCGTCCATTCCCGTCCTATGAGCGACGGCAACGACCGCATATACCAAACACTTTATTCACCCCGATCCCAAAATGCAATGAAAGCCGGCTGAAACGCGCGCAGCGGTATTCGCCCGCCGAACGCCCCCGATCCCGATCCCGACGCCCGCCCCCGCCGCACCGCCCCGATTTCGGCAAGCGTCCGTTTTGAATCTATAATCTGTGGCACCGCCTTTTCGCGGGTCGCCGACGATTCCGCATCCTGAGACAGACATGACGCAACGCCGCCTTGCACGCCGCTTGGCTCGCACCGGCTTCACCCTGATCGAGCTTCTCGTCGTGCTCGCGATCCTCGGTCTGCTCGCCGGCGTGGTCGGCCCACGCGTGCTCAACCAGCTCGAAGGCGCGAAGAGCAAAACCGCGGCCGTCCAGATCAAGGACCTCGAGCAGGCGGCCGAACTGTTCAGGATCGACGTGGGCCGCTTCCCCGCCACCGAGGAAGGGCTGCAGGCGCTCGTGACCAACCCCGGCGCCATTCGCGGCTGGAACGGCCCCTACCTGCGCCGTGGCCTGCCCGCCGACCCCTGGGGCAACCCCTACCGTTACGAGTCGCCCGGGCGCCATTCGGACATCGACATCTACACCTACGGCGCCGACAACGCTCCCGGCGGCAGCGGCGAAAACGCGGACGTCGTCAATTGGCAGTGAGTCGGCAGGCAGCACGTGAGCGCCGGACCGATATGCAGGCGCCTACCAGATTTGCGATGGATACCGCAAGGCGTAATCCGCGGCTCGACCGCCCATCCATGCCCCACCAATCACACCGACATCAGTCGGTAACGCACATTGAGCTTGGCCCAAAGGACCAGTAGCGCCGGCAGCAACACAAGGTCCATGAATTGTGCTGCAAGCAATCCGACTGCGGCGAGCAGCCCGAAGTTGACGGTCGGCTGGAATCCCGAGGCAACGAGGACCAGAAACTGGGCAATGAGCAAAACGGAGGTCGCAACGACCGCCCGCCCAGCCACCTTGACGCTTCGCGCTACGGCGTACACGACACTGTGTCCTTTGCGTCGCCGTTCCATGTAGTTGTGAAAGATGTGCATGGTGTCGTCCACCGTAATACCCAGCAGGACGCTAGCGATCAGGACGGTCGCCATATCGAGATAGATGCCGGTAGCCCCCATCAGCACAAAGACGAAGTAAAGTGGCGCAATGTTGGGCAGCATACTGATCACGGCCGTCGGAAAGGAACGCCACAGGACCAGCATGATCAAGAAAACCTGCCCGAAGGCACCGATGAAACTGCGCAACTGACCGACGACGAGCAGGTCTTCCTGATCGGCAAACAATCGTCCGTATCCGGCAATTTGCCATTGCAGATCCGGGGCATCCACCGTCGCCACATGAGCCTCGATCTGGTCGATCACGGACTGAATTGCGTTGGCCCCATGAGCATTGAGGTTCAGCAAGATCCTCGTGCGGTCGTACTCGCTATTGACCAGCTCAGGCAGATCGACTCCGTCATAGACGAGCAATAATTGGCTCAGCAGAGCGCTGTCATCGGGAACCACACGAAAACGCTCGTCCTCCTCATTGAATGCCCAATGCATTTCCTCCACGATATCGGCCATGGAAATGCTGCGGTCAACTTCCGGGAGTGCGTCAACCCATTCCTGGACCGACTTGACCAGTTTCAAGCGTTCCGCAGTTTGAAAGGCGTCTCGACCGGGGCCATCCACGACAATCTCGAGTGCGGTGACACCGACCAGACGTTCCTCGACCAGTCGTGTGGACTGTGTCAGTGGATGGGTCTCGCTGAAGAATTTCAGCAGATCCGATTCTGCCTCGACTTTCAAGACTAGCGGAATCGTCAGTAGAATCGCGAGACCGACCGAAGCGGCCACCCAACCGGCACGCCGCATGCTGAATATCGCAAGCGCATACGCCAGACGTTTGGCCCACTCGAAGCCGCTTTGCCCCTTCGACCAGCGGCCACGGTCGAACTTCCACAGCAGGCCCGGTAACAGGTAGAAGACGGTGAGATAGATCATCAGCACACCGAACGCGGCAACGACCCCGAAAACCTGGATCGGAGGGATTGGTACCAGCGCCAGACTGAGCATCGCTGCGCACGTCGTCAGCGCAGCGAGGAGCCCTGGAGTGTGGACCGCCTGCAAGGCGAAAGCCACACGCCTGTCCCGTCGGAAGCGTGCATCGCGCATGCGCTGCAGCGAAGCATACAGATGCAGCACGTTGGCCACAGTGTAGGCGGAAAGCAAGGTCGGAATCATTGCCGTCACCAGCGTATACGGCTGTCCCAACGCCGCAATGAAACCCACGCTGCCGACGACGACGGTGCTCATCGCAACGCCACCGATTACCACCGGCTTGATCCGTCCGACAATCCAGTACATGAGCGCGAGCCCGAGCCCCATCACGATTGGCGTGAATATCAAGGTGTCATGCACCATCGAGCGCAACTGCGCCGCATCCAGCGCCACCGTCCCCGCCACTGCAACCAGTTCGTTCTCAAGCCCTTCTGCCCGGACCGCTTCATCAAGCGCCGCCTCGATTGCAAGGCGCTGGCGACTCTCCCCCAGTTTGTGCGTGCGTGCCACCAATGCAACTGTCCGGCCATCGTGCGTTGCGAGCCACCCAGGGGTGAAACGATCTCGCAGCACCCTTTCCAGGCGTTGCTCCGGCGTACCAGAATCAAGCGTTTCGATATCGATCAGTCGCTCGACGACGAAGCCATCTGCACTTCCGGCGATGTGGTCCACCGTGGTGATCGAAAAAACCCGATCGACGTCGGGGAGGGTCTCCAGGCGCCGTCCAATCCGGTCGAGCGCAGCCAGGAACGAGGCAGAATAGAGTTCGTGCCCGGAGAAGAGTGCAATGAGAATCTCGTCGTTCGGAAATTCCGTGCGCAATTCCCGATCGAGCATGGTCGCGGGGGCATTCTCCGGAAAATAGAGTTCCGGGGCGTTATTGAGATCCAGGCGAAACAGGAAAGCGCCGGAAATCAGATGAATCGAAGCGATCAGAATGGCGCAGACGTGCCACGGCAGCACTTTGGGCTGCATGAACGGGCGAAGAAGATCCAGAACACGAGATTTCACGACGACGCAAACTCAGGGCGCCCGATACGCCGCGGCAACGCAGGTCCATGTCGCACGGCCTCCGAAGCGATGACGCCCGGGATTGCCGTCATGCCCCGAGCACATACTGTCAGAAATGCGCACGCCAACCCAGCATGAGGGAATCGTTCTTCCGATAGTAGCCGCCCAGCGTACGCGACTCACCGCTGAAAATGTGCCCTGCGAGAAAGATCTCATGGTTATCGATACCGAGGTAGGTGATCGCAGGGTTCAAATACAGATCACGGGCGCCGAGCCCGGCGACGAAACGCAGGTCGGCGCGCCAGCGACCGAGCCCAAACGGGTGCTCGATCTCGCCGGTCAGGCTGTAGATCTCCTTGCGGTCGAGAGTCGACATGTCGGCATGGATCTTGCGCGCGCCAAGCTGCAAAGTCACTCGCGTATCCCTGTCGGCGGGAAAGAATTCCGTCCCCACGACAAGGTCGAACGCCGGACGGGTTCGATACGCGAACGTATCGGTAGTGATCGGGATATCGCTGCTCCATGCAGCTTCGAGCCGCCATGTCGCTCCCGCTTTCTCCATTTCGAATTCGCCGCCGACGACCCAGCTGTAGGGATACACCGCCGTCAATACACCGGGAGCGACCCGGTAATAGGGCTGGGATTGACGGACGCGCTGCACGCTCACCCCATAATCCACGGTGCCGCCGTCTCGAGTCACCCGAATTCCCCCACCACCACTCCCGTGGTCGTGCTGGCGCAATCGCGCGCCCGCGAGGGCGGGGACGTCGCCGATCCCGAGGATCCGGCCCGCACGCGTATCCACGGGATGCCAGACGCTGTTGCGGTCCGGCATCACGTCCGCATCGAACACCGGCACCCACACCGCATCGAACTTGAAATCGCCCGCGAAATGCTCGGCGCGCACTGCCGGCACTGCGCGCCGGCGATCGTCAAGCCTGTCGACCACCATGCGCGACAGATCAGTGCGCCCCAGGCGGTCGATCGGCGATATCTCGTCGACACGCCCCCAGGCGATGATTTGTGCCCCCAGGGTGATGCGAGTATCCGTTCCGCGCCAGCGCAGGTAGTTCTCCCCGTAATCGAGGCGGGATCTCGAATAATCGCGCGAGCCGAACTGCGAATGGTGGTCGAAGCGCACCCCCAGCATGTACTCCCAGTCGCCGCTAAACCCGCGCGCGCTGATCGCGCCGTGGATAAACGCGCTCCCGGACGCGCCGGGGCGATCAGTGAATGCGCCCGCCTCGACTCTCAGCACGTCGACCGCGATCGCCAGCTCCCCTTCGTCCGCGGCCTGCGCTTGCCCGGACCCTGCAGACACGACAACGACCACCGCGATCATTGCAGGCAAAACGCCGATCCGGCCACTTCGAACGTATCTCATCAACCTGTCCTCCCGTCGATCTTGTCTTGGGTTCCGACAGCCCACACGTGCCTGCACACGATGCAAGATGGCCCGCGGACCCGGCAAGGTTCGGATGCACCTGCCCCGCAGGCCGGGCCGCTACAGCCGGTCGCGCCGACCCTGCGTGCCTACGGACGATACCTTCTTTCGATGCGATCGTCTTCAAGCGACTGCGTACTGAACAGACGCCCGGGCAGATCCTGGTCATATCGTGCACTTTCCACCGTCAGGCGGGTCTCGTGACGCTTGACGAGATCCGTCATGACGCTGTCCATGACCGTCCAGAACCCCTGAACCAGTTCGAATCGTGTCACTTCCAGGCGCTTGTTCGGCTGCTCTGCGGACCGCTCGAAAAAATCGACTCGCAGCGGCAGAAGGGTTTGCGGATCGATCCAGCTGACGCGTTTCCGGTACACCGAATTATCCGCCTCGACCGGCACGCTTTCGAGGATCTCGCACTCGACACCCGCGACCGTCTCCCGCCCGATGATCCGGTGCTTGTCCATGGAAGCCTTGCGGTCGCGCAAGTCTTCGAAATAGTAGTCCGAGTTGACGAACCGCCCCCCCTTGCGATTCGAATCGACGCGGCGCACCCGCTTCATCGCGGGCAGATAGATCCACTGGTTGGAGCTGCCGTCGTCGAGGTCATGGGTGAGCAGGCCGGTGCCCGCAATATCGGTAGGCTCGGTGAAACGTATCAGCGTGGACACCTCGCCCTGGACCCCGTCCTGCCGATAGAGGACCATACTCCGCACGCGCGGGCGCCGACCCGCATCCGTAAGAGCCATCGTGACCCGGAAGACGGCATCTCGACCGTCGGGACGATCCTGAACACGCCGGGCAAGCTCGAGGCCAGCGCCATCACCCGCCACGAGATCGCCCGACGCAAGCAGAAATCCCGCTACGATCAAGCACCACCGGATAGCCCGACTGAACACACCTCGCGCCGGCCGTCCATTGCGCGTCATCCTGCCCTCTCTTCAATCATTGCCCACATCGGTCGATCTTACTACACCGATGCCATACGCGATGCACGCCCCGTGCCCGGCGCGCATCGGGCAGCTTGTACCTTCACGAGTTCGCGTCGCGACCGCTTCAATGCTGAACAGTCAGGCCTGCCCGGAAATCCTTTCGAGGCGCCGCTTCGCGACGAAGCTCTTGAGCCGCTGCAAGGGATTTCGATTTCCGAGCCACAAGCGACGGTGACGCAAGCGGTTGAGGCGCGCATCCAGATACGTATACCAGGGTACGAACCGCAGTTCCTCCGGGTGAAGCAGCGCGATCAGTGCCTGGCTCGTGATGAAACCGGCACAGAGCTTGCAACCGGCCACCGAACTGGGGCCCTTGCGCGCCTTCAGGTTGATCGACTTCGGATCGAGATATTTCAGGTGGTACATTTCGGGCGCGAAACCGAGAATGAACTGGACGATCTTCTCGTCGTCGCTCATGCCCTTCTCGATGCGAAAATAATCCCTGTAGCTCATCCCGCGCGGGCCGAACGCCAGAACCCCGGCGCCCAGTCCCAGAGGCACCGCGGCAAGCGTCGTCAATCCGCGCGAACTCGCCGCATCGACCAGCAGCGGGTGCATGTCCACCGCGAATGCGTCGATCGCATCGACTGCCAGATCCGCACCGGACAGGAAGGCGTCGACATTGCCCGCATTGACACCGTCCTCGAAGGTCGTGATGCGCAGTTCGGGATTGATTGCCCGCGCCTGCTCGACCATCACCTCGAGCTTGCGCAGCCCGATGGTGTCCATATTCGCCCCGTACTGGCGGTTGAAGTTGGCCAACTCGAACGCGTCAAACTCCGCCAGATGGAAGCCCCCCACGCCGGCGCGGACCAGGCTGACGAGGTAATCCCCTCCCACTCCGCCCATCCCGGCAATGGCGACGGTGGCGTTGCGCAAACGAGCGTGCTCATCGGTGCTGACCACGCCGAGGTTGCGACTGAAGGCTTCGTCGTAGTTGAAAGCGCTCAAGATCGGTCTCCTGCACCCGGTTCAAGGGCATCATCATTTCCCAGACTGCCGCACATGACAAGGGCTGAGTCCATGCCTGTGCAGATCGGGCGAGCCTCGAGCGTCGCCGGTCTCGAGCAGATCTGTCGGATTTTTTTACACTCACGAAGGCCTGCTACCGCAAGACAATACTATATCTATGTTTTATAAGGATTTACTCAAACTGGCACGACAAATGCTCACAACGAGGTAGGGCTGATCGCATCGGCGACAAAGAAGCCTCAACATGGAGGACTGATCATGAAACTGAAGAAGCTTCTCGGAGCACTCGGCGCTTCGGCAATGCTGATGTCGGGCGTTGCGCTGGCAGAGCCGTTCTATATCGATGTCGACAATTTTGCCGATACACCAGTCGGAACCGATGGCGAGACGGCTCTCATCTATCAGCTTGCCGTCGATTTCAACGCCACGTCCGAATACACGGACCTTGACGACAGCGGCGGCGTTACGGTTGGCGACTCGGTCGTGGACAGCGGCTTCGGCACCGTAACCGGCTATCTCAATGACTCAGGAACTGCGATACTCGGCGCTGAGAACAATGAAGGCATAGGTGTCACGCACGCGATGCGCTTTGACTATGACGACCTCGCGGGTACCGTTGTGTTCGTCGATGGCGAAGACCCGCTCGGCATCTTGGCGCAATACACCTCGGGCACCATCAACGTCTACGGCTACAGCCTCGACATTAACGGCGACCCGGTCGGAGCCGAAACACTGCTGCTGACGCTCGAAGTGTTCGACAGCGAGGGCACCGTCGCCAATGCAATCATCTACGCGATCGTCACGTACGCCGATCCGGGTAGCTGGTTCTTCGCGGACGGTACCGACTGGACCGACGTGGTGGTTGCGATCAACATGCGCCTCGATACCAACGTCGACCCCATTGGCAACCCGGAACTCTGCGGCACCAACGAAGGACATGACCTTTTCTGTCGCACCAACACCCTGAACGGCAGCGTCGAGTTCAACCGGGAACAAGTGCCGGAACCGGCTACCCTGGCTCTGCTCGGCATCGGACTGCTCGGATTGGGCGCTGTCCGCCGCATGAAGAAAGCCGCCTGACAACAATCGTAACAGGACGGTTGGAAAACCGCGCCTTTGCCGGCGCGGTTTTTTTGGCTACCGGGACGTGCCAGGCGCCCCCGGCATTCAACCAAGGCACGGTTCGCCGACTTGCTCCGTTGCCGGCGTCTCGCAATCCGTGACATCCTTGAGCACTTTCTCGAAGGCGTTTGCCAGATCACCGAAAATGAACCTGAAGAGACAGGAATCACGATCAGCCAGCACGCGGCGAATCGCATGCGCGCCGATGAAATAGGGCCGACGCGGAGGATAGACCTGCGGATTCAGTTGGCCGGCCGCCTCGAACGGAAACCCGATGCGGTTCAGCAGCCGCGCCAACGAAGGCTCCATCGCGGCATAACAATGCGTGATGCCATGACGTTCGGCTGACCGGAACAACTCGCGATAAAGACCGAGCGCCACGAACGGTTCATCACGGCGCGAACCGCGAGTCCTCTTGACCGCCCCGTTCCATTCACTCCCGCCGGCACCGCCGGTCTTGCCGCGATATCGTCGTAAGGCCGGGGCAATTCCGAGACGCCCGATCTCCCCGATCTGATGCGAGGGCACCGGTGGACAATGCAGACGATAGCGTGCGCTTACATTGAGCCCGTGCGCACCGGGCAGGATCAGGCGCCCGCATCCGGCAGCGGCGCCCGTGTCCCGCGCTGTGCACAACACATGTATGCTGTGCGCGTCATATACATCTGTTTCGAGCGATGAATCCTCCGCCAACCAGCCCGGACTCGGAACGCGCTGCAGTTCCTTGCAAAAGACATCGTGGCGAAGAGCCAGATAGTCGCGATACGCGCTCGCTCCCGGCGAGACAGTGAAATACTCATATTCGCTCGTAAACATCCACGTCCCCACACCCGCTTCCGCATCACTACCGCAGAAACGAGTGCCGCAAAAAATCTAAAGGAACAATGCAAGGGCGACGATTCCGACCTGTCGCAGCAACGCCCTCGCCGTCGGTCAACCTCTTCCCCGGCAACCGCTGTTCTTCCGAGTTGCGGAGAATCATCCTCCAGATTTTCCTCGGTGCAAAAAGAGAAGATGTTAGTGAATATTTCCAGAAATGTTTCTGCTTCGATAGGGCGCGCAGGCTTCACCAGGTCCCCTGTCCAGACGCCGTTCCCGCGGCGGAATCGCCAGGAGTTTCGCCGAGCATGAAGGCCATGACGTCGCAGTCGCGCTGGCCCAGGCTTTGCTCCATTTCCCGCGCGCTGATCATGAATACGCGCCGTGGCGGGTCGACGGCGTCATTCACCGGTCCGACCGGCACGAAGGGAAACCCGAGCCTGACCAGCAGCCGGCTGAAGTTGCTGTCCATCGCTGCAAAACAGTGAGCCAGCCCATTCCGCTTGCACAGTTGATACACCTCGCGATAAAGACCCAGGACGAGTTCGGGTTGATGGTGGCGATGCCCGTCGGTCGACGGCACCGCACCCATCTCACCTGCGGGGTCGCCCTGGATCGGTTTCTGCCGGTCGCTGTGGCGGCGACGAAATTCCGGGGAAATAGCCATTCTGGATATTTCGCCGATATTGCCGTCAGTTGCGTCCGGGTAGGGTAACGGGCGTTCGATGATGTAACGCGGTGTGACGTTCAGACCGAGCGGGTTCGGAAGAATGACGCGAACGAAACCCGCGATACGACCGGTCGCCTTGTGATAGCCGACAAAATGCCGGCTATGTATGTCATATCGATCCGTTTCAATGTAACGACCTCCACTTGGCAGGACGGGCGGCTCGATCCGCCCCATTTCCTCGCAGAACACGCGATAGCGGAATTCCAGGTACACCTCGTATTCAGGCGTACCCGTCTCGACTTCCCCGAATCGAAAATACTGGGTTTCCATCGTCGCGACTCCGAATTCGGATGTTCAGACCTCTTTCTCTCCGACCACGATGAACACTCCGCCGGCCACCAGTTGCGCTCCGGTGGCAACCTTCCGCGACATATCTTCATACAATTCGCCAACATCGAGCGCACCGCCGAGCAGGGAAGCCTTGTACCCCAGCAGGATGTTGAACAACACCGAGAACGGTAGTTCGCTGCTGGTCATCGCCAGCACGCGACTTTTCGCGTTCACGTACCCGGTGGCTGCCATGAAACGCTGAAGCTTCCGACCGATGAAGCGATCCCCCCCCTTTTCCGCCTGCACACGTTGAGCAGTATTCATGATCTCAAGAACCCGTCGGTCCTCGGGTTCGAAGATCACAAGACCGTCGTCCGAGTCGACCGCGCAGAACCGCCCGCCCGGTCGCAACACACGATGAATCTCCGCCATCACCGCCGCCGGGTCAGGTAGATGCTGCAGCACGAATCGGGCATAGGCAAAATCAACACTGGCGTCCGCGACGGGGAGACTGTCGCCGAACGCCTGAATGGCAAAAAGCCCCCGCTTCGGCTTCGCCCGGACATTGCCTTCCACGCTCGACAGGAGTTCCGCACTCGGATCGACTGCCCGCAGACTTCCTTCGGGAGAAAGTTCGGCGAGAAGATCCGAGATAAACCCCGGACCGCTACCGACTTCGAGCACGTCATCGGCTAACCCGAGTCCCGCCGAGCGCAGGATGTCCGCCTCCAGTTTTCGCACCGCGAGCGCTTGCTGACGCAGCCGCTCCCTCTGAAACTCGGCATCTCTCAGAGATTCGAAATCATAGGAGCCCGTGGCTGATGACGCTGACGACATCATGTATTCCCGTTCAACGAGATCGAGAGGGTTGCGCCTTCTATCTGTCCATCAAGCGGTGGCAGTATCGCGCCGGAGAGCAGTTCGCCTGGCCGCCCCAGATCCGGCTCCCTTCCCCGTCGCTGAACATGCCATCCGTGCCGCGGCTTTCGTTTTCATTCTAATCCCCCCTGCACATTTCGGGTCGCTTTTCCAAGCACCTTCTCGGCGTGGCAGTCCTGATCGACTACCGGTCGATAGATGGCAGGAAGCGGGCGCAGATCCGTTGCCTCATCCGCTTGCCTCAACCGGTTCATCCCGCGATGGACCGGACCGAATTTTGCGACAATGCGATGCCCGAAAACAGCCGTTCTTCACCCCGCCAGCGACGCCTTGATCTGCTCCAGCGTGGACGGATCCTCGATGGTGGTGAGATCGCCCGCATCGCGGCCTTCGGCGAGCGCCTGGATGGAGCGGCGCAGCATCTTGCCGGAGCGGGTCTTGGGCAGGCCGGAGATGAAGTGCACGCGGCTCGGCCGGCCGATCGCACCGAGTTGGCTGTCGACCTTCTTCATGACCTCCTTCTCGAGCGCGGCGCGTTTCTCCGCAGTGTCCGCCGCGGAGGCGTCCTTGAGCACCGCAAACGCCATCGGCATCTGGCCCTTGAGTTCGTCGGCCACGCCGACCACGGCGACCTCGGCGACCGCCGGGTGCATCTGGATCGCCTCTTCGATCTCGCGCGTTCCGAGGCGGTGGCCCGCGACGTTGATCACGTCGTCGATGCGCCCGAGGATGGTGTGGTAGCCGTTCTCGTCCCTGATGCCCCAGTCCGAAGACGAATAGACGACCGGCTTCTCGAACAGGGTAAAGTAGGTCGACACGAAGCGCTCGTCCTGACCCCAAACGGTGGACAGGCAGCCCGGCGGAAGCGGCGGGACGATGCCGACGATGCCTTTCTCGTTGGCGCCGCACTCGGTGCCATCCTCGCGGAAGACGCGCAGGTCGTACCCATACACCGGGAATGCGGGCGAGCCCAGCTTGATCGGGCTTTCCTCCACTCCGCGGCAGATCGCGAGGATCGGCCAGCCGGTTTCGGTCTGCCAGTAATTGTCGATGACCGGAATCCCGAGCTCGTCCATGATCCACTTGTGACTCGTCTCATCCAGTGGCTCGCCGGCGAGAAACAGGTGCTTGAGCGAGGACAGGTCGTACTTCTTGAGGTAGGCCGGGTCCTGCTTCTTGAGCACGCGCA
Organism: uncultured Azoarcus sp.; assembly: GCA_964404505.1. GTDB lineage: Bacteria > Pseudomonadota > Gammaproteobacteria > Burkholderiales > Rhodocyclaceae > DAOMNN01. The sequence continues at coordinate 4,872 of CAYOKH010000034.1, read as the reverse complement.
CCGCGGTGGGAGCGGAAAACATGACGTTGACCCTGTATTTCTCGACGATTTGCCACCAGATGCCGGCATCGGGGCGCAGCGGCGTGCCTTCGTACATGATCGAGGCCATGCCCGCGATCAGCGGGCCGTAGATGATGTAACTGTGGCCGACCACCCAGCCGATGTCCGAGGTCGAGAACATGGTCTCGCCCTCGCAACCGTTGAAGATGTGTTTCATCGACGACGCGAGTGCGACGCAGTAGCCACCCGTATCGCGCTGTATGCCCTTGGGCTTGCCCGTCGTGCCCGACGTGTACAGGATGTAGCTGGGCTCGGTCGATTCGAGCCAGGTCACCGGAACGCTGGCATCCATGTGCCTTGCGCGCAGTTCGGCATAATCGACATCACGACCGGCAACCTTCGGAAAGTCCTTGTCGAGGCCGCGGTCGACGATCAGCACATGCTTCGGCGGGAACTGGGCAAGCCGGCACGATTCGTCCACCAGATGCTTGTACGGAACCGCCTTGCCGTTGCGCATGCCGGCATCGGAGCTGACCATCAGGACCGGTTTCGCGTCGTCGATGCGGGTTGCGAGCGAGCCGGCGGCGAAGCCGCCGAAGACGACCGAATGGATGGCTCCGATGCGCGCGCACGCCAGCATTGCGAAGGCGGCCTCGGCGATCATCGGCATGTAGATCAGCACGCGATCGCCCTTGTGCACCCCGAGATCCTGATAGATCGCGGCCATGCGCTCGACTTCGCGCTGGAGTTCGGCGAAGGAATAGACCTTTTCCTCGTTGGTCTCGGTCGAGATGTAGATCAGCGCATTGGCATCGGGCCGCCTGGCCGCATGCCGATCGACCGCGTTGTGGCAAAGATTGGTCTCTCCACCCTTGAACCAGTTCACGAACGGCGGGCGCGAGTAGTCGCAGATCTGCGCGGCACGCTTGTTCCAATCCACCAACTCGGCCTGCTCGGCCCAGAATCCATCCCGGTCCTCGATCGAGCGCCTGTGAAACTCCTTGTAAGTGCCCATGTGTATTCTCTCCCGTTATTCCCTGCGTCCCTGTCGTCGGCCCTGCATGTTCCGACGCGCCCCCGCGAGGGGGGTCGGTCGCGCCTGTCCGTCGGCCCCTGGCCGCCATCGCACAGTCCCCCGGCCCGCCCCTGCCCTGTACTTCCGGCACGCCAAGAGCGCCCTCACTCAGCCTCGCTGCTCACGCGCTCCGATCTGTAGCGCTCGAGTTCGCCCAGCGGAATGCCGCAGCCGAGCTGCGATTCTACCAACTCGAGCAGCGGCAGAAGGGTTGCTATGACCGCTGGCATATGCTCCGCGGCCTCGGCGCTATCGCCGAGGCGCAGTCGTGCCAGCACGTGATCGATGCTGATTATCTGCTTGAGCATCCGGTCAAGCATTTCCTGACTCACTTCGCCCTGGTCACCGACGACGCGATTGCCGCCGGCCCGTTTGCCTGCCTGCATGCGCCGAACCGCGACCCCGACGAGATGGCTGACGCTTCCCAGGCCGTCGACGGAGGAACTCGCGACGCCTACCGTCACGCTGATGCGGATGCGCTCCTCCCGATAGGTCATGACGAGCTTCTCGATCGCCTGCTGCATGCGTATCGCGAACGCATAACAACCGACGGCATCACTGACCGGCGACAACACCGCGAACTGCGCCGAAGCGAGTTCCGAGACGGTATCCTCCTGGCGGATCTTGGTCGCAAGAATCTTCGACAGCTTGCGCGCCACCAGTCGGGCGACGCTGGCACCGTGCCACTGCGTCAGTTCCTCGAAATGGTCGATCTCGATCACCATCGCGCTGATGCCGCCCTGGTGCCGCCGCGCCAGGGACAGTTCCTGCGCGCCGTGCCAATTGAGATACGCTTCCGTCGCCAGCCCGGTGGCCGGGTCGATGGGGCTTTGCTTTGCAAGCGCGGCACGACTCTCTTCGAGTTCGCGACGCGTCTGCGCCAGTCGCGACAGCGAGTCGAGGCGAGCCAGCAGTTCGGCCGTTCCGATACCCTTGTTGATGAAGTCGTTGGCCCCGAGCCTGCGCGCCCTCTCCCGCGCCGCATCGTCCTCGTCACCGGAAATGATGACGACCGGAATGTGCTGCAGGCGACTGATCCTGGACTCCCGAACCCGCTCGAGCAACCCGTATCCGTCCAAGTGAGGCATGCCGATGTCGGTCAGGACCAGTTCGATCGAGGGGTCCACCACCAGCGTCTGCCAGGCCGCCTCGCCGTCGGCCTCCTCACGAAACTCGAAGCGCCCGCGGATGTGCTTGATGATGGTCGCCCTTACCATGCGCGAGTCATCGACGATCAGCACCTTGGGCAGCATCTGCTGCTCGTCATCACTCATCGCTGGCATCTCCCTCCCCAAAAGTCGCTCAGGCCCCTATGCGAACCACCGTCCTGCCCTTGGCCTCGCCCCTGATGAAGGCATCGAAGGCGCCCGGCAGCTCGTCGAAGGCAATGGTCCTGGTGACGGCCCCAAGGTGAGCTGGCTTGAGGTCTGTGCCGAGCCGCTCCCACACACTCTGTCGCGTGGGGAATCCCGTGTAGCCGGAATCGATCCCGAGCAGGCTCACCCCGCGCAGGATGAACGGAAACACGGTCGTATTGATGTTGAAGCTCGCGGCATTGCCGATACTTGCCACAGTTCCGGCCTGCTGCATCGTGGCGAGCACCCAATGGAGGATCTGGCCGCCCACGTTGTCGACTGCGCCGGCCCACTGCGCCGCTTCCAGTGGGCGCACCTTGTCGAAGTCGATCTCGGAGCGCAACTTGATCTCGGCGGCGCCGAGCATCTTCAGGTAATCGGATTCCGCAGGCTTCCCGGTCAGGGCAACGACGTGATAGCCCAGCTGCGCCAGCATGTCGATCGCCAGCCCGCCTACACCACCCGTGGCACCGGTCACGATGACCGGACCGTTCCCGGGTTTGAGACCGTTCTGTTCCATGCGGAAGATGCCGAGGGCGGCTGTGAAGCCGGCGGTGCCGAGCGCCATCGCTTCGAACAGATTCAGACCGGCGGGCAATGGCACGACCCAGTCGGCGGGGACTCGCGCATACTCGGCGTAGCCTCCGTGATGCGCGACACCGATGTCGAAACTGGTCGCGATCACGGCGTCGCCGGGCTTGAATCGCGCGTCCGAGCTCTCGACCACCTCGCCCGACAGGTCGATTCCGCCCACGCACGGAAAGCGGCGGATGATCTTTCCGGTTCCGGTTGCCGCCAGGGCGTCCTTGTAATTGATGCTGGAATAATGCACCCGTATAGTGACTTCGCCACGATCGAGCTGTTCTGCGGTGAGCGTCGCCATGCTGCCGGCAACCTTTCTGTTCTCGTCCTGATCGATCAGGAACGCCCTGAAGGGTCCATTCATCATTGAAGTCTCCTGTTGCCGTCGGCTCACGACGTACGCATCGTGGCACATATCGCGGATTATACAGAGCTTCGCATTTGCATCAGGAAGCTTCGGATTCTTCGCCGCGGACGCCGATCATTGTCGGGCCCGCGACACGAGTCATACGCTTAGCCGCAGAACAGGAGGTTGCTGAAATCGATCAGCAGCGCGGGGTGCTGGTAGGCGGCGAATATCGCCCCCAACAGCGCGAGCACCAGCACGACCAACGCCGCCCGCCCGAGAAGTCTCCAGGTCTTCATGTGGCCTCCGCGGGACGAATCAGTGCCCGCTCGCGTACCGGCATGCATAGCAGCGCGGCCATCACCGAAAGGCCGATGGCGATCCACCACGCCTGCTCGTACGACCCGAATACATCGAAGATCAGTCCGCCCAACCAGGCGCCGAGGAACCCGCCGATCTGGTGGCCGAGGAATACGATCCCGTAGAGCATGCCGACGAACTTCATGCCGAAAATGTGACCCACGAGCCCGTTCGTCAGCGGGACCGTACCCAGCCACAGCAGCCCCATCGTGGCGGCAAACACGTAGAGGGTGAATGGCGTCAGGGGCAAGACCAGAATCGCCAGAAACGCAAGCACACGAAGGCCGTAGATTCCGGCGAGCAGCCACTTCTTGCTGTACAGACCGCCGAGCCAGCCGGACAGGAACGAGCCGGCGATGTTGAACAGACCGATCAGTGCGATCGCGGTCATGCCCACGTTCGCACTCATGCCGGAGTCGACAACGAATGCCGGCAGATGAAGCATGATGAATGCGGTCTGGAATCCGCATACGAAAAAGCTCCAGAACAGGAAGTGAAAGCTGGGCGTGCGCCTGGCCTCGCGAAGCGATTCCCCGATCGACTGCCCGCCGGTGTTGCCCCCGCTGGTGCCGGTCACCGCCAGCGCCAGCGGAATGATGAAGACAATCCCGACCGCGAGCCACAGCAACGCATCCTGCCAGCCCACCGACGCTATCAGGCCCTGCCCCACCGGCAACACGGCGAACTGACCGAAGCTGCCACCGGCACTGACGATGCCCAGGGCCAGGCTGCGTTTCTCCGGCGGCGCCATGCGCCCGACCACGCCCAGCACCACGCTGAAGGTCGTTCCCGCCAGCCCCATGCCGATCAGCAGCCCGGCCCCGACGTTCAGCCCGAACGCGGTTTCCGCGTGCGCCATGATGACCAGCCCCAGAACGTACAGGAGCGCACCGCCGACCAGCGTCCTCCCCGCGCCGTAACGGTCGGCGAAGGCGCCGGCGAAAGGCTGGAACAGACCCCACATCAGGTTCTGGATCGCGATCGAAAACGAGAACAGCTCGCGCGACCAGCCGTGCTCCATCGTCATCGGCTGCAGAAACAGCCCGCCCGTATGACGTACGCCCATCGCAAGCGTGAGGATCAGCGCACCGCACCCGAGCACCACGGCGGGGCGACGCAGCAGGGGAATGCTGTCGGGATTCAAGGCCTTGTCC
>CAYOKH010000033.1:0-19976 GCA_964404505.1 uncultured Azoarcus sp. | reverse complement strand
CAGCAGAGTGGTGCCTCCGACGCCGGCGTCCTTGAAGGCCCGCGGATAGGTGCGCTCGAGGGCTTTCTGCACCTCGGCCGGGTTCTTCAGCTCGGGCTTCACGCTGTACGGCGTGAAAGCCGGCTGTTCGGACAGATCCGGCGCGGTCGGTACCGGCGGTGATCCGGTCAACGGTATGAAACACATCGATATTCTGAAGATGTTCAACGACGATCCGGAAACCGACGCGGTCATCATGATCGGCGAGATCGGCGGTCCCGACGAAGCGGAGGCCGCACTGTGGTGCAAGGACCACATGGAGAAGCCGGTCGTGGGTTTCATTGCCGGCGTGACGGCCCCCGCGGGCAAGCGCATGGGCCACGCGGGTGCCCTGATCTCGGGCGGCGCGGACACTGCGGAAGCCAAGCTCGCCATCATGGAAGAGTCCGGTTTCACCGTGACCCGTGATCCGTCCGAAATGGGAAGGCTGCTCAAGGCACTGCTGTAATACGCTCCTCCCTCGGAAGAAGGACCTGCAGGAGCGCCGGCTGGTTCGGCGCTCCTGCTCTCTTCGGAGCCCGTCGCACCCGGTGAGCACGCTACAATGCAAGAGAGATCACGAACACCGAATCGCGAACCTTCCGGAGTGGTGAATGGCGATCTATCTGAATGAGGACGAGGTGACGCGCCTGCTGGACATGCCAACCGTCATCGAGGCGGTGGAGCAGGTCATGGCGGCACACGCGCGCGGCGAAGTCGTGGATTACCCGAGGCAGCGGGTGCGTCTTCCCGGGTCGATCACGCATCTGCTCCAGGGCGGGGTACCGGGTGCGAATCTTTCGGGATTCAAGGTCTATACGTCATCCGGAGGAAAAGCACGTTTCTGGGTGCACCTGTTCGACGCCACCTCGGGTGATCCGGTCGCGGTGCTCGAGGCAGATCGTCTCGGCATGATGCGCACGGGTGCGGTGGCGGGGGTCGCGGCGAAGTGGCTCGCACGCCCGGACGCTCGCATTGCCGGCGTATTCGGGGCGGGGTGGCAGGCGGAAGGGCAGATTCTCGCGCTTTGCGCGGTTCGTCATTTCGACCGGATCAAGGTCTTCGCGCGTGACCCCGATCGCCTTGCAGCATTCTGCGAACGAATGGCCGCCGCCAGCGGTGTTCCGGTCGTGTCGGCTGCCAGCGCCGAGCAGACCGTACGTGGCTCGGACGTGGTGGTGACCATCACGACCTCACCCAAACCGCTTTTCGACGCCGACTGGCTCGAGGCAGGGGTGCACATCAATGCGGCCGGATCCAACAGCCTTGCGCGCCAGGAGCTTTCCGAGGCGACCGTGCGCCGAGCGGACGTGATATGCGTGGACTCGCGGGAGACCGCCCTGCGCGAAGCGGGCGACCTGCTGCCCCTGCTCGAGAAGGGCCGCACGCATTCGGGGAAGTGGGTCGAGCTGGGTGAAGTGATCGCCGGCATTCGGCCGGGTCGCACCACGCCCGCGCAGATCACCCTGTTCGAATCCCAGGGAATGGCGATCCAGGATATCGCGGTGGCTTCGCGGCTTCTGGATCGGGCGCGCAAAAGCAATGTTTCCGGCACGCAACTGCCGTACTGAGGGAAAGACGTGGCGATGGATCAGGATCGGAGCGCAGGAGACGGCGTTCGCGTCGAATGCGTGTCGCGTAGCGATATCGGCAGGGTAAGGAGTCGCAACGAGGATGTGGCCGAAGTCGACTCGCTGCGTCGCTGGGCGATACTCGCGGACGGCATGGGAGGGTACCGTGGCGGTGACGTTGCGGCACGGATCAGCGTCGACACGGTCAGGAGCAGGCTCGAGCAGGAATACCGGCCGGGCTGGTCCGTCGTCGAGGTCAAGGAAGCCTTGATCGCGGCTGCGCGGGATGCCAACCGGGAGGTGTTCAGAGCCAGCCAGGCCGCACCCGAGCTGGCAGGTATGGGAAGCACCCTGGTTGTGGTCGTTTTCGTGGGTGGAAACCTTGTGGTGGCGCATGTGGGTGATTCGCGACTGTATCGCAAGCGCGATGGGGTACTCGAACGATTGACCTGTGACCATACGGTCTTGCAGGAGCAGCTCGATGACGGCATGATAAGCGCTGGTGATGCGCGCCTCTCTTCGATGAAGGGAATGTTGACCCGCGGGATAGGCGTCAGTTATGCGTTGACGCCCGACGTGGGCCTGCACGAGTCACGTGCGGGCGACGTGTTGCTGCTTTGTTCGGATGGACTCACCGACATGCTCGACGATGCCGAGATTGCCGCCATACTCGAAGGCGGCCAATCGATCGAGACTGCTGCCGATCGTCTCGTGGCCATGGCGAACCTGCACGGGGGGCGCGACAACGTTTCGGTCGTTGTCGTGCGTTTGATCGTATGATGTGCTGCGGGCGCCGGTAAATGCGGTCGTCCCCGGATTGGACGGAACGAATGCAATGCCCAAGTTGATCCTCAGCATGGACGGACTGGTCCTCAAGGAAATCCCTCTGGACAAGGAGCGCCTCACGATCGGGCGCAAGCCGAACAATGACGTTCAGATCGACAATCTCGCGATCAGCGGGCAGCATGCTGCGATCACGACCATTCTCGAAGACGCCTTCCTGGAGGACCTGAACAGCACCAATGGCACATACGTGAATGGTCAGCCGATAAAGAAGCACGTACTGCAGCCCAACGACATCATCGAGCTTGGAAAGTACCGCCTGAAGTTCCTCGCCGACAATGTTCAGCCTGCGCTTGCCGCTTCCGACTTCGTCGACACCGCTGCGTTGGGCATGATGATGGTGACGCCCGAACCGGAATTCACGCCCCCTCAGGAGGTGAGCAAGGGCGGCGCGGATGTGCGCACACAACTCCTGTCGCCCGAACTCAAGGCCGCGGCATACAGTGTGCCCGAGGCAGTCGTTTCCGGGCAGACGGGGGTGGTGCAGGTGCTCAGCGGACCCAATGCGGGACGTGAGCTGGTCCTGAACAAGTCGCTCACTACACTCGGCAAGCCTGGCCAGCAGGTTGCCGTGATCACGCGCCGACCGCACGGTTACTTCATCACTCATGTCGAAGGGGCGACGTTCCCGCAGTTGAACGGGCAGCCGCTTGACGCCCAAGCCCACGGTCTGAAGGATCATGACATCATCGAGATTGCCGGTGTCAAGATGGAGTTCTTCCTGCGCACATAACGCATGCGCGGAGTGTGAGTTAATGCACGTGGTGATCCCCGTGTCCATGCTAGGCTTTACGAGGCCTCCGGGATTCCGGCCAGTCATCTGCGCAAGGGCGGGCGACGGTTCGGGCTGGCTTTGCTTCTCGTTGCAGGAAATTTCCATGCGCCGCGAAATCCGACGCATCGGAATGCGCCCATCGTCGCGGTGAGCAGTACTTTCCGCGTCGAGCGTCCGCGCCGGAGCCCCATCCGGCTTTCGAAGAATGTAGTCCACCGTCCGCCTCGAATGCGGAGCGGCGCCGCAGAAGATCCACGAAGATGAAGCTAAAGGTCCTTGGCTGCAGTGGCGGAATTGGTGGACTCCGGACGCGGACCACGGCATTTCTCGTCGATGATGACGTTCTCATGGACTGTGGCACGGGTGTCGGCGATCTGGAGTTCGACGAGCTTCTCCGGATCGATCACGTGTTCCTCACCCACGCCCACATGGATCACATCGCGTCGATTCCCCTGATGGTGGATTCACTGGGCGAGATGCGGAACATGCCTCTCACGGTGCATGCGTCGGCCGAAACCATCCGGATTCTGCGGTCCCACGTATTCAACTGGCTCATATGGCCGGATTTCACGGCCATTCCGGATCGCAATCATCCCTTTCTCCGCTTCCAGCCGCTCGCAGTCGGTGAGTCGGTGCGTCTGGGAAGCCGCACATTCACACCCACTCCGGCTCACCATTCGGTGCCGGCCGTTGGCTATTGCCTCGACAGCGGCAGTGGAAAGCTCGTGTATACGGGCGACACGGCCTATTGCCCCGAGCTGATTGCGGCCATCAATGCGATGGATGGCCTTGATCATCTGATCATCGAGACGGCATTCCCGAACGAGCAGCACGGCCTCGCCCTCGCGGCACGTCACCTGTGCCCCAACATGCTGTTCGCGATACTCGACGAGATTCGCGTTTCTCCGCAAGTGCACATCAGTCATCTCAAACCGGGCCTGGATCGTCGTATCATGACGCAGGTCGGTGCCTACCAAGGCCGGTTGCGGCCCCGGGCGCTGGAGCAGGGCGGGATAATCGAATTCTGATCCATCCTCCCGATTACGCGGGGAGATTCAGGAGACTTGACTTGATGAGCGAGACACTCAGGACCAAGCCGGGTGCGAGCGACGTCGCCGGACGTCTGAGCTTTTTCAAGGGCTTGCAGGCGATCACGACGCGAATACATGCGGCGCAGGAGATCGACGACATCATTTTCGAGTTGTCCGGCGACATCTGTCGACTGTTCGGGGCCGAGAGGCTGAGCATCTACTCGGTCGATGACGCCGGCGACGTGCTGATTGCCCGGGTGAAGACGGGGCTGGCCGCATTCCAGAGTCTTCAGCTTCCCATAGACGAGACCAGCGTCAGCGGCTACGTGGCCCTGATGCGGCAAACCTTGAACATCCAGGATGTATATGATGACAATGCGCTGAACGCGATATCGCCTCATCTCGGGTTCCGCAAGGACATGGATGAGGCGTCGGGTTTCCGTTGCAGGCAGATGCTGGTCGCACCGATCGCCGAACCCGACAGCGGTCGGCTTTACGGCGTGGTCCAGCTCATCAACAATATTGCGGGAGGGTCCTTCCCTCAGGTCATGGAAGAGGGGGTGCTCGGCCTGGCGCAGACGCTTGCCGTCGCGTTTGCCAAACGCAGCCAAGCCCCGGCCTCCTTGCGCTCGCGTTTCGATGCGCTGGTCGCGGACGGACGCATCAGTGCCGAGGAACTGGCCGAGGCCACCCGTAGCGCGCGGGAATCCGGCTCGCCCGTGGAGACCGTGCTGACCGAAACGCTGCGCCTGTCGCTTGCCGAGATCGGCGAGGCGGCCTCGCGCTTCTACAATGTTCCGTACGAACCCTACCGGCAGGACCGCATCAGGCAGTTGGACCTGTTGCGCAACATTAAGCGCGAGTACGTGGAACAGAATCACTGGTTGCCACTGGAGGAGACGACCGAAGGTGTCGTGATCCTGGCGGTCGATCCGGAGCAGATCCGTGCGTCGCGCGTGGCCCACAACGTCTTTCCGAAGACGCGACTCGCATTTCGGGTGACGACCCGGCTGGAATTCGACCAGACAGTCAATCAGTTCTTCGAGCCTACGCTGGATAACGGTTCGGTCTCCGACCTGCTGTCCGACCTCGCAGAGGAGGAGCAGGAAGTCTCGACTGCTGCCGAGCTCACCGCCGCGGCGGACAACGAACTCGTCAAACTGGTGAACAAGATCATCATCGATGCCTACCGTCAGGGGGCGTCCGATATTCATATCGAGCCCCGGCCGGGGAAGGAAAAGACGCTCATCCGGTTTCGCAAGGACGGAACGCTGGTGCCCTACATCAAGGTGCCCGCGAGCTATCGCAATCCACTCGTTACCCGGATCAAGATCATGTGCGATCTGGATATCTCGGAGCGGCGCCGGCCCCAGGACGGCAAGATCAAGTTTCGCAAGTACGCGCCTCTCGATGTCGAACTGCGTGTGGCGACGGTGCCCACCGCCGGAGGCATGGAGGACGTGGTGATGCGTCTGCTGACAAGCGGCGAGCCGCTTCCGATGGACCAGCTCGGACTGACGCCACGCAACCTGGAGCGTCTCGCGAAGGCCATTTCCAGACCCCACGGGATTTTCTTCGTGTGCGGGCCGACTGGCGCGGGCAAGACCACGACGCTTCATTCCTTGCTAGGACATATCAATACGCCCGGGACCAAGATCTGGACGGTCGAGGACCCGGTCGAGATCACCCAGAAGGGACTGCGTCAGGTGCAGGTCAACCGCAAGGCCGGTCTGGATTTTGCAACGATGATGCGGGCCTTCCTGCGCGCCGACCCGGATGTCATCATGGTCGGGGAGATGCGCGATGCCGAAACCGTCACGATCGGCATCGAGGCGTCCCTGACCGGCCATCTGGTCTTCTCCACCCTGCATACCAACAGCGCGGCGGAGTCCGTCGTACGATTGCTCGACATGGGCATGGACCCGTTCAACTTCGCCGATGCCCTGATCGGCGTACTGGCGCAGCGCCTTGCGAAGCGGCTGTGCACGAACTGCCGCGAGCCATTTCACCCCGACGACGACGAAGTCGGGCGGCTGCTGCACGAATACTGCGAGGACATGCACCATACCCCCGGTTTCGTCGCCGATCCGGTGGCGGCGTCTGCGGCGATCCTGGCGGAGTGGCGTTCGCGCTTCACCGACGACGGCGGGCACTTCACCCTTTACCGGCCTGTCGGCTGCGTCGAATGCAACGAGGGCTACAAGGGGCGGGTCGGCCTGCACGAGCTGATGCTGGGTTCGGATGAAATCAAGCGGCTGATTCAGGAACGTGCGCGGGTGGCGCAGCTTCTCGCCCAGGCCTTGACCGAGGACTTGCGGACGCTGCGTCAGGACGGCATCGAGAAAGTGCTGGCCGGCATCACTGACATGGTTCAGGTCAGACGAGTGTGCGTGCGATGAAAACCGGATGCGCAGCGTGTGTACGATTCCGTCGGTCAGCCTGACTGGATAACCTCACTGGAGATGCCGATGTTCCGGATTGCCCCGAGTATTCTTTCAGCGGACTTCGCCCGCCTCGGCAAGGAAGTGCGCAATGTCATCGCAGCCGGAGCGGACTGGATACATTTCGACGTGATGGACAACCATTACGTGCCGAATCTGACGATCGGCCCGTTGGTCTGCGAGGCGATCCGGCCGCACACGAACGCACCGATCGATGTCCATCTGATGGTCAAGCCGGTCGACCGCATCATTCCGGATTTTGCGAAGGCCGGCGCGAACCTGATCACCTTTCATCCGGAGGCGTCGGAGCATATCGACCGCAGCCTCGGCCTGATTCGCGATTCCGGTTGCCAGGCCGGGCTGGTTTTCAACCCGGCCACGCCGCTGCACTACATGGATCATGTCCTCGACAAGCTCGACCTGGTGCTGCTCATGAGCGTCAATCCCGGCTTCGGCGGGCAGAAGTTCATTTCCGAGACGCTGAACAAGTTGCGCGCCGTGCGCCAGCGCCTCGATGCCTACGAAGCCCGTAGCGGGCGCAAGGTGATGGTCGAGGTCGATGGCGGTGTCAAGGTCGACAACATCGCCGAGATCGCACGCGCCGGGGCCGATACCTTCGTTGCCGGGTCGGCGATTTTCGGGGCCGGATCCCCTTCCGACCCCAATTGCTACGACAGCGTCATTGCGGCGCTGCGCGCCGAACTCGAGAGGTCGACTCCGTGAGTGGTACGCGCTTCCGTGTCGACTCGGTGCTGTTCGATCTCGACGGCACCCTGCTCGACACCGTCAACGATCTGGGCGAGGCGGCCAACCGGATGCTCGCCGAGCTGGCCCGTCCCCAGCGCTCGCTCGATCAGATCCGCGCTTTCGTGGGTAAGGGCATTCCGCACCTGGTGATGCGCTGCATGACCGAGGGCAGCGAGGCATCGGATGGGGAGATCGAGGTCGCAATTGCAGCCTTCCGGAAACACTATGCGGAAGTCAATGGCAGCCGCTGTCGGATATATCCCGGCGTGGTCGAGACCCTGGACTCGATGCGACGGCGCGGCCTGCGACTGGCCGTAGTGACCAACAAGGCCACGCCCTTCACCCTGCCGCTGCTCGAGAGTACGGGTCTCGCCGGGTTCTTTGGGGCAGTCGTGTGTGGCGACACGCTTCCGGTACGCAAGCCCGACCCGGAGGTATTGCGCCACGCCTGCCGAATGCTCGGGACCGAAACCGGGCGCGCCCTCATGGTCGGCGATTCGATCAACGACGCGCAGGCGGCGCGTGCCGCCGGAATTCCGGTACTGCTCGTGACATACGGGTACAGTGAAGGTCAACCTGTGGACACCATCGAATGCGATGGGCTACTATCAAACGCATCGGAAGCGCTGGGTCGCATCGTCGCGGTCTGAAGCGCTTCCCATCCTGAACGCATCCACATAGTGCCGATCATCGTGACTCACAGGGAACGGGTATCAAATGGGGTCTTCAACGGCCACGACGCGGATTCGTTCCGCTGGTGGCGCTGGCGTTCGTGGCCTGCGGGCCTCTGAGACGCAACCCTTGTCGCGGGGAGCAATGTTCCCGCGCATTTCCTGCCTGAATCAGACCGTGCCTGTGGAGTCCTCATGCTTGAGCAAGAATTCAGCGAGCTTGCCGCTCAGGGTTACAACCGTATCCCGGTGACCCTGGAAACGTTCGCCGACCTGGATACCCCGCTTTCGATCTACCTCAAGCTTGCCAACGAGCCCTGGAGCTATCTCCTCGAGTCGGTTCAGGGGGGCGAGCGGTTCGGGCGCTACTCCATGATCGGCCTGGCGGCCTCGACCAGGATCGAGGTGTATGGCCGATCCGCGCTGCTGCTGACCGGCAACCGCCTGGTCGAGCGCCGCGACTACGGCGATCCGCTCAATTTCGTCGCCGAGTTCATGGCCCGCATCAAGGTGCCGCCACGCGACGGCCTGCCGCGTTTCGCCGGCGGTCTGGTGGGCTGCTTCGGTTACGACACGGTGCGCTACATCGAACCCCGGCTCGCCCGCACCGAAAAGAGCGACACCCTCGGAACCCCGGACATCCTGCTCCTGCTGTCGGAGGAGATCGCCATCGTCGACAATCTCTCGGGCAAGCTCACCCTCGTGGTCTACGCCGAGCCCGAAGTTCCCGGGGCGTACAAGCGCGCGCGCAAGCGGCTCCATGAACTGCTCGCGCGCCTGCGTTCCCCCGTCGAGATCCCGCAGGACACCCACGGCGAGCCGCAGCCCGAGGTGTCGAGCTTGGGCGAGGACGCGTTCAAGAATGCGGTCAGGCGCGCCAAGCAGTACATCGTCGACGGCGACGTCATGCAGGTCGTCCTGTCCCAGCGCATGAGCAAGCCCTACGCGGCCAGCCCGCTAGCGCTCTATCGCGCGATACGTACGCTGAATCCGTCACCCTACATGTTCTTCTTCAATTTCGAGGACTTCCACGTGGTAGGTGCGTCACCCGAGATCCTCGTACGCCTCGACGACGACGGCAGCGGGCGCCGTGTGACGGTCAGGCCCATCGCCGGGACGCGCAGGCGAGGCGCGAGTCCGGCCGAGGACGCGACGCTGGAGCAGGATCTGCTGGCCGATGAGAAGGAACGGGCCGAGCACCTGCAACTGCTCGATCTCGGGCGCAATGACGCCGGGCGTGTATCGGAGATCGGCACCGTCAGGGTCACCGAGCAGTTCATGGTGGAGCGCTATTCGCACGTGATGCATATCGTGTCCAATGTGGAGGGCCGACTCAAGGACGGACTCAATGCGCTCGCCGTGCTGCGCGCGACCTTTCCCGCGGGCACGGTTTCGGGCGCCCCGAAGGTGCGCGCGATGGAAATCATCGATGAACTCGAGCCGGTCAAGCGCGGCATCTATGCCGGTGCAGCGGGCTACATCGGATTTCACGGGGACATGGATCTGGCGATCGCAATCCGCACCGCGGTGTTGAAGGACGGGCACATCCACGTCCAGGCCGGTGCCGGCATCGTTGCCGATTCCGACCCTGAAGCCGAATGGCAGGAAACGCGCAACAAGGCCCGCGCGATGCTGCGGGCGGCCGAAATGGCGGAATCGGGGCTCGATACCCGAACTGACTGAATCTGGACTGAAGCAAGCCCGATACTGCCGAAAGAACGGGTTTCGGCGAGGAGACCGGAATGGATTACATCGACGATACCAACGTTTTCTACCGCAATCCGTTTTCCCGCTATCCGGTGGTTTCCAGGGGGGAGGGACCCTATCTCTACGACGAGAAGGGCAAGCGTTACCTCGACGCCTGCGGTGGCGCGATCGTTTCGGCGCTGGGGCACTCGGTGCCCGAGGTCGTCGAAGCGCTGAAGGCCCAACTCGACAGTGTCGAATTTGCCCACACCAGCCAGTTCACGAACACCGCCCAGGAAGAGCTGGCCAAGCTTCTGGCGGATCGGTCGCCCGGGGGGCTCAACCATGCGTACTTCGTCTCGGGCGGCTCCGAGGCCGTCGAGTCGGCGATGAAGCTCGCGCGTGGCTACTGGGTGCAGATGGGACGCCCGGACAAGTGGATGGTGATCGGTCGTGAGCAGAGCTATCACGGCAACACCCTCGGCGCGCTCGCGGCCGGCGGCAACCGCTGGCGCCGCGCTATCTACGAACCGATGCTGTTCAAGGCGCCGCGCGTGGTGCCCTGCTCGTGCTATCGCTGCCCGTTCGACAAGGATCCGGCGCATTGTGCGATCGAATGCGCCGATGACCTCGA
This sequence comes from uncultured Azoarcus sp., assembly GCA_964404505.1. Lineage (GTDB taxonomy): Bacteria > Pseudomonadota > Gammaproteobacteria > Burkholderiales > Rhodocyclaceae > DAOMNN01. The sequence goes on along the minus strand of CAYOKH010000033.1, from coordinate 9,559 downwards.
GCGCGCGATCCTCGAGGCCGGTGCGGAGAACGTCTCCGCCTTCATCGCCGAACCCATCGTCGGCGCCACGGCGGGTGCGTTGGTGCCGCACGCGAACTACTTCCGGCGCATCCGCGAGATCTGCGACAAGTACGACGTCCTGTTCATAGCGGACGAGGTCATGACCGGAATGGGGCGTTGCGGTTCGTGGTTCGCGATCCGACAGTACGGCGTGGTGCCCGACATGATCTGTCTGGCCAAGGGCCTGGCGGCGGGCTTCGTGCCCATCGGCGCAACCCTGGTGCACGACCGCATCGTCGACACCTTCCACAATCGGCGCCACATCTTCCAGCACGGTCATACCTACATGGGCCATCCGCTGGCGGCGGCCGCGGCCGTGGCGGTGATCAAGTACATGGAGGAGCACAGACTCGTCGAGCGCAGCAGGAAACTCGGCGAGGAACTGCTCATGCGACTCGGGAAGGCCCTGCACGAGCATCCCCACGTCGGGGACATCCGCGGCAAGGGGCTTTTCGTGGGCATCGAGTTCGTCGCCGAGCGGATCACCAAAACGCCCTTCGAGCCCGAATTGGCCTTTCACCGGGTACTGCGCGACATTGCCTTCCGGAACGGGCTGATCATATATCCGATGGGCGGGACCATAGACGGCCGACGCGGCGACCACGCGCTCATAGCGCCCCCCTTCATCATTACCAGGGCGCAGATCGGGCGCCTCGTCGCGCTGCTGGTCAGGTCGATCGATGCAGCGGTCGCGGCCGTGCAGCCGAAGGTGGCGGCATGAGTCTGACAGGGGATCGCCGCGCGCTCGTGTCGATCACGGTCGCGCCCAACGGGGCTCGCCGTCTCAAGAGCGATCACCATGCGATCCCCCTGAGCCCGGCGGAGATCGCCGCCGAGGCCAGAGCCTGTCGCGACGCGGGCGCGTCCATCCTGCACCTGCACGTGCGCGATGGGGACGGGCGCCACAGCCTGGATGCGGACCGCTATCGGGAGGCGATCGCTGCGGTTCGCGACGCCTGCGACATCATCATCCAGCCGACCACCGAACGGGTTGGCATCTTCTCGCCGGACGACATGATGGGCGTCTTTCGTGCGCTGCGCCCCGAGATGATCACCTTCAACCTGAACGAGTTGCTCGACCCGGACGATGCCGCCCAGCATGCCCGGGTGAAGGACTTCCTCGTGGAGATCGGCGCTTCCGGGACGGTCCCGCAGTACATCGTCTATAGCGAGGCGCAGGTGGATATGCTCAGACACTGGTGGGAGGCAGGCTGGTTGCAGCAGGCGCGGCCCTTCATCCTGATCGTGCTGGGGCGCCATGCAGGGTCGATCAGCCGGCCGATGGATGTCATCGGCTACCTGCCGCGCATACCGGACGAATGGCAGTGGGGGTTGTGCGCCTTCGGGCCGCCGGAACTGGCCTGCGTGGTGCAGGCTGCAATAGCCGGTGGTCACTGCCGGGTCGGGTTCGAGAACAACATCGTCGCGGCGGACGGGACGCCGCTCGAGAGCAATGCGCAGCAGGTCGGACGCCTGGCCCGGGTATTGACCGATCTGGGCACGGCGTCGGCGAGTCCGGACGACGCCAGGCGACGCTTCGGCCTGGGCGCCCGATAGCAGCGGGGATTGAACATGTTGCTGATGATCGACAATTACGACAGTTTCACCTACAACCTGGTCCAGTATTTCGGGGAACTCGGGGCCAGCGTGAAGGTGTTTCGCAACGACGAGATCACGCTCGGGCAGATTGCCGCGATGAAGCCTGATCAGCTCGTCATCTCGCCCGGTCCGTGTACCCCCGCGGAAGCCGGAATCTCGGTCGCGGCGATTCGCGAGTTCTCCGGCGCGATTCCGGTCCTGGGCGTCTGTCTCGGGCATCAGAGTATTGCTGCGGCATTCGGCGGCCGGATCGTGCATGCGCAACGCCTGATGCATGGCAAGACGTCACCGGTCCATCACAAGGGGGAAGGCATTTTCCGCAATCTGCCGAGTCCGCTCGTGTGCACGCGCTACCACTCGCTCGCGATCGAGCGCGCGAGCCTGCCGGAGTGTCTGGATGTGACCGCCTGGACCGACGACGGAGAGATCATGGGAGTGCGCCACAACACGCTCGCTGTCGAGGGCGTGCAGTTTCATCCCGAATCGATATTGTCCGAGCATGGCCATGACCTGCTGCGGAATTTTCTGGAGGAGACGGCGACCGCCTGAAGCCGTGCGCCACGCGAACCGAGCTGCGAAACCGGAACCTGCGACCGCGGCGGGTTCTGACCCGGAACCTGGCGGGGAAACCGACCGGGGCCCATGATCACCGACGAACGGAAACATTGCCATGACCATCACTGCCCAGGATGCGCTGCAGCGCACGATCGATCACCGTGAAATCTTCTACGACGAGATGTTGTCGCTGATGCGTCAGATCATGGCCGGCGAGCTATCGCCGGTCATGACGGCGGCCATTCTTACCGGCCTGCGCGTGAAGAAGGAGACCATCGGCGAGATCGCGGCCGCAGCCACCGTAATGCGCGATCTGTCGGCCCGCGTGCATGTACCGCCGCCGCACGAACACTTTCTCGACGTGGTCGGAACCGGCGGCGATGGTGCCCACACCTTCAACATCTCGACCGCCACGATCTTTGTCGCCGCTGCGGCCGGCGCGCGGGTCGCCAAGCACGGCAACCGCAGCGTGTCGTCGAAGAGCGGCAGCGCCGACGTGCTTGAGTCGCTGGGGGTAAACCTCGCGCTCACGCCCGAGCAGGTGGCCGAGTGCATCGACGCGACGGGCATAGGCTTCATGTTCGCGCCGAACCACCATAGTGCGATGAAGAACGTCGCACCGGTGCGTCGCGAGATGGGCGTGAGGACGATCTTCAACATCCTTGGACCACTGACCAATCCGGCCGGTGCTCCGAACACCCTGATGGGGGTTTTTCACCCCGATCTGGTGGGCATTCAGGCGCGGGTCATGCAACGGCTCGGGGCTAATCATGTGCTGGTGGTGTACGGTCTGGACGGCATGGATGAGGTCAGTCTGGGCGCTGCAACCATGGTCGGGGAACTGAGGGAGGGCGAGATCCTCGAATATGAGATTCATCCGGAAGATTTCGACCTCGCGATGGCCGGCAGCCGCAATCTGCGTGTGGACAACATCGAGGAATCCCGGGAGACCCTGCTCGCCGCACTCGAGAGCAAGCGCGGTCCGTCGCGCGAGATCGTGATCCTGAATGCCGGGGTCGCGCTCTATACGGCCAACCTGGTTGATTCCATCGCAGAGGGGATTCCGAAGGCGCGTGACATCATTGCAAGCGGTGCGGCGCGTGCCAAACTGGATGAGTTCGTGCAGTACACACGACGATTCTCCTGAAGGCGGACATGAGCGACATTCTGAACAGGATCCTTGCGGTCAAGCGCGACGAAGTCGCGCACGCGTGCGCGGCGCGTCCGCTGGCCGTGATTCGCGAAGCGGCCGAGTCCGCTTCGGCAACGCGTGATTTCGTCGGTGCCATCCGGAGTCGCATTGCGGCCGGGCAGACGGCGGTGATCGCCGAGATCAAGAAAGCGAGTCCGTCCAGGGGCATCATCCGTGAAGACTTTCGCCCCGCCGAGATCGCGATCGCATATGAGCGCGCAGGCGCCGCATGCCTTTCGGTCCTGACCGATCGCGAATTCTTCCACGGAGCCCCGGAGTACCTGCAGGCGGCGCGTGCCGCGTGCACCCTGCCGGTGCTCAGGAAGGACTTCATGATCGATCCGTGGCAAGTGTTCGAAGCGCGTGCGATGGGGGCGGATGCGATTCTGCTGATCGCGGCCGCGCTCGATCTGGGCCGGATGCGCGAGATGGAGGCGATTGCGGCGGAGCTGGACATGGCGGTCCTGGTCGAGGTGCACGATGCCGCCGAACTCGAGCTCGCCCTCATGCTCCGGACTCCGCTCATCGGGATAAACAACCGCAACCTGCGCACCTTCGAGGTGAATCTGGAGAACACCCTCGATCTTCTCGACCGGATACCGGACGCGCGCACTGTCGTGACCGAATCGGGCATTGTTGCGCCCGAGGACGTCGCGCGGATGCGGTCCCGCGACGTCCATGCCTTCCTCGTGGGCGAAGCCTTCATGCGAGTCGAGGATCCGGGAGCGGGCTTGCGCGCGTTGTTCGGCTAGTGGTCACATGAGCATGCAGGGGCAAGCAGCAAGCGGGCGGAGTCGCAAACGCTGGCCCTGGCTGGTCGGAGTCCTGCTGCTCGTCGTTCTTGTTCCGTTCGCCGCGCTTGTCTGGCTCGTGACCACGGAGGCCGGTTTGCGCACGGCCGTGGGTGGAATCGAGCGAATCAGCGCGGGACAGCTCCGTGTCGATGCCCCCGCGGGCCGTCTCGCCGGCCCTTTGCATGTCGGGCGAATCCGGGTTGATCTGTCCGGATTGAAACTGGATATGGCCGACCTGTCGCTCGAGTGGACGCTCGCCGCATTGCTCGACCGCCGTCTCGACGTGGCTCGCCTGACCATCGGCAGCATCGATGTCGCGAGCGAGCCCGGCGCCGAAGGGACCGGAACTCCGGCCCTGCCCGATGCGCTCCTGCTTCCCGGCAGATTCTTCATGCAGGATGTGGCCGTCGGACGTATTACCGTCCACGAATGGAATCAATGGGGCCAAGCGCCTTTGATTCCGGTCGAACCCGTATTCGAACTGAACGATCTGGTGTTCGCACTGGCCAGCGACAGTGGCGTGCACCGCATCGAAGGACTCCGGGTCTCGTTGCCGTTCGGGGTGGCGACGCTTGCCGCCGAACTCGATGGCAACCGGGCGCCTTTTGCCTTTACTGCCCGTGGCACGCTGGCCGGCGAGTACGAACAACGCGATTTCACGATCGCATTTGATGCGGACGGAGACGTTCTCGAGCCGCGCTTGCGGATCCGGGCTGACGGAGCCGGAATGTCCGGGCAGGCCGAGATCGTGACCGCACCCTTCGAAACGGTACCCTTGCGACACCTGACTGCCAGCGTGGGAGAGATCGATCCTGCTGCGTTTCACGCGGACGCACCGCGTGCCGCGTTGACGCTCACGGCCGAACTGGTCCCCGAGTCAGCCGACGAATGGATTCTCTCGGGTCCGGTACGGATCGACAATCGCCTGCCGGACACGGTCGACAACCACGGCATCCCGTTCGTGAGCGTGGATGCGCACCTGCGCTGGAGCGCCCGGGAAACCCGTATCGACGCCTTGACGGTGACGCTTCCGGACGAAGGGCTGATCACCGGTGCACTCGAGTGGCGCCCGGATGCCGCCGGCAATTCGCTCGGGCGCCTGTCGGCGCTGGTGGAGCTTGCAGGGATTCGCACGCGGAGCATCGACTCACGCTTGCCCGAGGCGACGCTTTCCGGGCAGATCGATGCAGCCGGCGACGAAACGCAGCAGAGCGCGAGCGTGGACCTGAGGATCGACGGGGCACGAATCGAGGCGGCGGGCGAACTGCGCATTGCAGATGGCGACGACGCACCGGTGTTCGAAGTGGCGGGGACGCTTTCTTCGTTCGATCCGGCCACGCTTCACGTGGATGCGCCGCGCGCAAATCTCAACTTCGATTTCGACGCCGACGGAAGTCTCGGCGACGTTCCGACGGTGCGCTTCGCGTGGCAATTCCGTCCCAGCACCGTGGCGGGGCGCGCGCTTGGGGGCAAGGGCCGGATCGTCCTTGAAGGGGAGCATCTTGTCGATGCGGATGTCCTGATCGATGTCGCCGGCAACGTCGTCGCCGCACGGGGCGCCTGGGGGCGCCCGGGAGATGTCATCGCCTTCGAGATCGATGCTGGCCATCTGGGCGACCTCGGGTACGAGCTTGCGGGGCGCGCGCGCGCGGAGGGGACACTTTCGGGCAGCCGTTCCGAACCGTCGGGGGACATTCGCCTCTTCGCCGAGGCCCTTGCCCTGCCCGGTGACGTCCGGATCGACGCACTCAATGCGACCGGCCGCCTCGAAGCGGGACTGGACGGTCCGGTCAATTTCGCCCTCGGAATCAGCGGGCTTGGCCAGGTTACCGGTGATACCTGGCTCGACAATGCCTCTGCGACCGTGAGCGGCCGGCGCGATGCGCACGACATCGAGATCGCATTGAGAACGCCTGAGGCCGACACGCTCGAACTTCGGCTTGCAGGTGCCCTGCTGGAAGGCTCGACCGGCGCAGACGCACGCGCCTTCGACGACGCGCGCTGGCGCGGAAGACTCGTCGCGCTCGATCTGGGGGGGCGTCTCCCGCTCAAGCTGTCGGAGTCCACCGACATGACCGTGGCGCGCGAGCGCGTGGTCCTGGGCGGGGCTCGACTGGACGCGGGCGAGAACGGCCGCATCCGCCTCGACGAGGCGATGTGGTCTCCGGAGCTGATTCGTGTCCGGGGTGGACTTACGGGACTCGAAGTCGACCTGGCCGAACGCGGGGAACGGGAGCGTCGCCCGTCGCGTCGCGGGCCCGGGCCACTGACGCTCGGCGCGGAGTGGGATCTGAGCCTCGGTGAAACAGCCGAGGGAGAGTTGCGGCTGTTTCGCGAATCGGGCGATATCAGGGTTCCCGGGGAACTCACGACGCGGCTGGGACTGGAGCATCTGGAGGCGCAGCTGAACCTGGTTGCCAATCGCCTCGCACTGGCGGTGAGCGCGCGCGGCACGGAGTTGGGCGTCGTGACCGGCTCGCTGACAGCCCTCGTCGAACGTACTGACGCGGGTGGCTGGCGCCTCGCACCGGATGCGGCGATCCTCGGTTCGGCGCGCATGGAGATGTCCTCGATCGCCTGGCTTGCGCGCCTCGTGCAGGAGGAGACAGTCCTCGGAGGCAGTATGTCGGCGGATTTTTCATTCTCCGGGACACCTGCCGATCCGCTCGCGGTCGGACGAATCAGAGGGCGGGATATTTCCATTCTGCTGGTGGACCACGGCTTGCAGCTGTCGGGCGGAGAATTGCTCGCCGAGTTCGACCGTGACAGGCTGCGCCTGACCAGTCTCGAGTTCCACTCGCCGAACCGCGTGCGACCGCGCGATCCGCGAGTCCCTGTCGATGCACTTACAGTGACGCCCGGGCGATTGAGTGCATCGGGCGACATCGCGCTCGATACAGGGCTTGGGGCATTCGCCTTTACCGCCGACCGCTTGCCGATATTGCAGCGCGCCGACCGCTGGCTGATCATGTCAGGTGAAGGTTCGGCAACCAGCACCTGGACCAGCCTCGACCTGAGCGCGAAGTTCCGGGCTGATGCGGGATACGTGGAACTGGCCGATTCCCCGCCGCCGACTCTGTCCGGCGATGTCGTGATTCTCGGGCGCGAGGAGGCGCCGAGGGAGGGTGGGCTCAAGGTCGCCGCCGATGTCCTGGTATCGCTGGGGGACCAACTCTATCTCTCAGGGCTGGGGCTGGATACTCGCCTCACCGGCGAACTGCGCATCCGTTTGCGCGACGGCGAGCCGCTTACGGCCGTCGGGACGATCGCAACTGCAGGGGGCATCTTTCGAGGCTACGGGCAGAATCTCGCGCTCGATCGCGGATTGATCAATTTTCAGGGGCCGCTCGACAATCCCGGACTGAACGTCGTGGCCCTGCGCAAGGGTTTGCCCGTCGAGGCCGGCATATCCATTCTCGGCAGCGTGCGTCGGCCGCTGATCCGGCTCGTTTCGGAGCCGAACGTGCCGGATTCCGAGAAACTTTCCTGGATCGTACTCGGCCGTCCACCGGCTGCCGCCGCGGGTGCCGACCTGGGCCTGCTGCTGCCTGCCGCCCAAGCCTTGTTCGGCGGCAGCGGCGGGGGGATGACCGACCAGCTCTCGCGCAGTCTCGGGTTGGACACGTTCGCCATCGGTCACGGCGAGCTCGGCGGTGTCGGGCGGACAGCTACCAGTCGCGTGGTGGGCAGCGGCACGACGGTCACCGATGAGGGCACCGTTAGCGGACAGGTACTGACGCTGGGCAAGCGCCTGTCCACGGATCTGTTCCTGTCGTTCGAACAAAGCCTCGGCGGGGCGGAGAGTCTGGTCAAGCTCAGCTACCAGTTGAGCCGCAGGGTGTCCATCGTGGCGCGGGGCGGAACCGACAATTCCGCCGACATCTATTACACGGTGTCGTTCAGGTAGTCGGGAATGCTCGGACCTCCGCGCTGTCGATGTTTATGGGAGTCGGCCGTTCGCGCCCGGGACAACCGGTGTGGACGGCGGCAGCTTTCGCTTGATTTGTCAGGAAGGGGTAAGGAATGTCCATGGTCGGAAATGATGTGCAATACGAGATCGCAATTCTGGCTGGCGGTTGCTTCTGGTGTCTCGAGGCGGTTTTCAAGGACGTCGAAGGCGTGGTTTCGGTGGTGCCCGGATATAGCGGCGGGAAGACCGAAGCACCCACGTACCGCGAGGTCTGCGATGGCGGAACCGGTCACGCCGAAGCGGTGCGTATCGAGTTCGATCCGGAAGTGATCGGCTTCCGCGATCTGCTCGAGATCTTCTTCGTCATTCACGACCCGACGACGCTCAACCGTCAGGGTAACGACATCGGCACGCAATACCGCTCGGCGATCTTCCCGACCACCGAAGCTCAGCTGCACGATGCGCTCGCGCTCATCGAAGAGATGGGCGAGCACCGGGTTTTCCCGTCCGCAATCGTGACCAGGGTGGAGAGGGCGTCCACGTTCTGGCCCGCGGAGGAGTACCATCACGACTATTTCGAGAAAAACACCGATCAGGCCTACTGCCAGTACGTCGTTGCACCCAAGATCGGCAAGTTCCGCGAAAGGTTCGCGAACCGGCGCAAGCGCCGCAAGTGAGGACTTCGCCCATGCCGGTGCTACCGGAGGGCACCCGACTGAACCCGGCCGGACTGCGTTCCGGCGCGGCATGGAGATCCCTGCATGACCCAGCAAACCCTTCCCGGCGGGCTCGTGATCGAAGACCTGGAGGCCGGTAGTGGTGCCGTCGCGGTGAAAGGCCGGACCGTGTCGGTGCATTACACCGGGTGGCTCACCGACGGCCGCAAGTTCGACTCGAGCAAGGATCGCAACGATCCGTTCCAGTTCCCGTTGGGTGCGGGCCATGTCATCCGCGGCTGGGATGAAGGCGTGCAGGGCATGCAGGAGGGCGGCAGGCGCAAGCTCACCATCCCCCCGGAGCTTGGCTATGGCGCGCGCGGCGCAGGCGGCGTGATTCCGCCCAACGCGACGCTCGTATTCGAAGTCGAGCTGCTCAGGATCCTTTGACCCGGGGCGCGCTTAGTGCGCGTCGGTCAGCAACGCCAGAATCGCGTGGCCGTAGGCTTGCAGCTTGCGGTCGCCGATTCCGGAGATGCCGGCCAGTTCGACCAGCGTTGCGGGGCGCGCAATGGCAATCTCGCGCAGGGTGGCGTCGTGGAAGATCACGTAGGCGGGCACGTTGCGCTCCCTGGCGGTCTCGCCGCGCCATGCACGCAGGCGGTCGAACAGCGTGGTGGGCACGCCGCCGGGGATGCCCAGGCGGGCGCTCGGGCGGCGCGCGGCGCGGCTGCGGCGGCGTTCCGTGGGCAGGCGAAGATGGAGTTCCGCCTCGCCGCGCAGCAATGCGATC
>CAYOKH010000032.1:2510-20098 GCA_964404505.1 uncultured Azoarcus sp. | reverse complement strand
CGCGACCCGTTACTGTCCTCGACGACTTCTGAAAGCGGCCGTCGATTTCACACCGAAAGCCGACATCGGTCTGGTCCGCCGCTCACGGACAGACAGGAAGAAGGCGATCACCTTCCGTCCTCCGTAAGACCAATCTTCAACAGAGCGAGGCAGGCATGATGTCCTCCTGCGCGAATAGGGTTCCCTTGACACGCGTATGAATGAAGCTCCGCTGACCTGGCGGGTTCTTGGGACCGCCCGTCTTCTTGGGACACCCGCTCGTTTGTCGACCATTTCTCTTCCGCTTCGATGCCGCTAGGTCTAGATTCATCGGCAAGCGCAGCTGTGTGACTCGAGACGCGTGCCCTCATTCGAGCGGCACGCCGTTGTCACCTCGAAGGGGCCCACCATGAACGACGAGCTTAAAAAAGCGGTCAGCAAATCGCAGGCCGCGATTAAAGGTGCCTACCCGAAGGAGCGCGCCCAGTACAAAGCCTTGCTGCTGGCCAATCCCAATTACTTCGGAACGCTGGATTCCAGTCCGTTCAAAGTGGTGTTGCCGCTAGCTGGCAACACCTACTACGAGGAACTTTCATGTGTTGGCTACCACCCGCAGGAAGAGCGCTTGGAAGCCGTCGTCTACGTCTACCAGCCCTCAGGCTACGGCAGTGGGCTTTGCGGCGGCGGCAGCATGGAATATGTTCGCTTCTATCTTTCGTTCGACAACGGCGCGACCTGGTTGGACCAGGGCCTCACCAGCTTCCAGGTGTGGAACGTGCCGCAGGGTACGGAAGGGAGCAAGCGGCTGGAGTACGCCGCGCAGCTCAAGGTGAATCCTGCGCGCAAATTCTGCTTCTTCGGACCGAAGCTGATCCAGGTGCGGGCGATCCTGTCGTGGAACGCGCCGCCCCCGGCCAACCAACCGAACTGGAACCCGCCCTGGGGCAACCGTCGCGATGCAACGATACTGGTGGAGCCGCTGCGCCACTTCCTGCTGCCGGATCTGTTCGATGCCTTGAAGGTCAAACTGCCCAATAACGTGGGTCAGTTGGTGGCGATTGAGCAGCCGCTGACAGCGAAGAAGCCGGTCCTGACCGTGCCCGAACTGACGGCGCTGTATGAGGGCAGCGCGGTGCCCGCAAGCCGATTTGCCTTCCCGCAGCTGCATGCGCTGGCCAGTGGCCCCGCTGGGTTTAGCGCTGAACAGGCCGCCGTCGCCCTTCCCGGCCTTGGCTTCGACGCCACGTTGGTAAGCGTCCTGTTCCCAACCGACGGCGACACGTCTTATGAGGAACTCACCTGCATTGGCCTGGATCCGAATCTGCCGGATACCTTGGTCGGTGTCATCAAGCTCAAGCGATCCTCCGGCTTCAGCGGCGGGCCCTGCACTGCGGGCAGTGCCGAGTACGTGTCATGGTGGGCCGATACCGACGGTAACGGGAGCTTTGAGTCCTTCCTCGGCATCTCCAGCGTGCGGGTCTACGATATTGCTGGCCTACCGGCCGACGGCGTGCACTTTGCGGTACGTCTTCCGGTTGACTTCATCAAGTACCGCAAACCTTGCAACGAGGGCCCGGTGCTGCTGCCGATCCGTGCCATCTTGTCCTGGGCTGTGCCCGTGCCCGGCAACGCTCCGGGCACCGTGCCGACCTGGGGCAACCGGGAACAGACAGTCGTACTCGTAGTTCCCACCGGAGCCGTGCATGCGCCGGCCGGCAAGATCGCCATCCTGGGCGGCATCCCGGTCAGCATGATCAGTGACATCACAGGAACCACCACGGCCGACGCCGTGTTCGCTCTGAACAACTCCCCAGTCGGCGCGGACTGCCCGTTCGGCGCCGCGGTCACGCTGCAAGGTGCACCGCTGCCCGCGGGGTACAGCTACAAGGTGGAGGTGCGCCCCGAGCTCGGTGGCGTTCCCGCGCCGGTCCTCACCGAACTGACACTCACGCGCGGCGACGGCACGACCTGGAAGCACAACGCCAATCCGCTGACGCAACGCTTCAACTACGTTTCGTTCAGCGACAACGTCAACGGCTTGCTCGCGCACTGGAGCTCCAGCGGCAACGAGCGCTGGATCGTCACGCTTTCGACCTATGACGTCGGCGGCACCAAGACGGGGGAAGACAGCCAGCTGATCCAGTTGGACAACAAGGTCCCTGAGGCTTATATCGACATCACGAGTGGTACCGGCAACTGCGGCAAGTTCCCCAGCGGGGCCACGATCACCGGCTCGTTCATCGCCCGCGACGAGCGCCTGCTGTCCTGGAGCATAGGCATCAAGCCGCCGGGCATCAACGACCCGGGCGAAGGCATCACGGTGCCATCGTCCGGAGCGGTCAACACCGCCGTGGGCGGGGACGCCTGGACACTGGACACCACCGGGATGAAGGGCTGCGGTTATATCGCCGAAGTTGTCGTGCGTGACCGCACCATCGTCGCAAGCCAGTCCCAAGGCTGGTGGAACTCAGCGAGCGTGGGCTTCTGCCTTGAGGAGCAAGTTGACGCAGACAACGGCTAGCACTGCTTCTGCTTGCCATGCCAGCGAGGACGTCGCAATTTGTCCAAGACCGGTTGGTCGCTTCAGGGGCCAGTCGGTCCTGCCACGGCCAAAGATCTACTTTTGACGATCGAAGGGATTGGCCCCGTTCCACATGTCCCAATAAGCGACAGGAGAGCGATTGCCATGAATGAGAACTATCGGCCAGACCTCAAGGCCCACCTGCTGACTGACGCAACCGGTCGGGTGCGCACCATCCGACATAGCCAGGAGTATTGGGAGAGTCCCACCGGCGGCGGCCTGGCGACGGCAGTGGCCTACCTGCGCCAGTTTGCCAGCGTCTACGAGATCCCGACCAAAAAACTGGACCGACTCGAAACCGAGGTGACCTTCCTCGATCCGCAGGAGCAAGAGGAGGAATACCGGTTGTCGGAGCAGCGGCGCCAGTTCGATTCTGAGACCTTTGGTTTCTATCAGACCTACTTGAACGTGCCCGTCTGGCAGGCCGGATTGAGGGTGACGCTCAAGCAAGGTCCAAACCGCGTGATCGGGTCGGAGGACACAACCCAGCCGGGGGTCGATGCCAAGATGCCGTCCAAGGTGGCCGTCGACCGCTACCGCAAGGTGTTCATAGCATCCAACAGCGCGGCCATCCAGCGCCGCGCGGTCATGCGGTACACCGACCTACGGGCGGCTTCGCCTCTCGCCAGCCAGGAAACCGAGGCCGACAGCGCGGGCGAGGCATTCGTTCGCCGATTGATCTCTTTCAAGGACAAGGCCGAGGAGCGGAAAGTCGCTCTGAGACTGATCCGCGGCCGGTTCTGGATCTACCGCTACGACGCCGCGGCGCGCCTGGAAAAGTTTGAGGACGGTGATGATCCGGTCGTCAAAGAGCAGCCGGCCACCCGGTCGCGCCGCGATCGCAAGACGAGCGGGCGCGAGGTCCACGGGCCGCACATGGCGCCGCCGTTTGATCTTCCGGATGTCGACTCCAAGATCAAAGACGGCGCGTACTACATGGTCGCCGAGATTACTTTCGAGACCTTCGTCGGCCGCGACCGCAACGTGTGGCGCATCCTGGTGGACCTTGAAACGAACTCGATCCTTTACCTGCGGACGATGTCTGCGAACGTGAACGGCTATGTCTACGAGCGAGATCCGATCACGAAGTCGGGGACCACGACACCCACGAGCGCCTCGAACAACGCGACTCTGAATCTGCACCGTGACGACGTAACGCTGCAGAACCTCGATCCTCCCGCGGGAGGCATGCAGTCCCTGTCCGGCAGCTTCGCCGTAGTGGCACAAGTCGAGGGGCCGAACATCGCGCCGCCGACACCCGCGACGGGAACTGATTTCGACTACGACGTGCGCACCAACAATTTCGCCTCGGTCAGTGGATATTTCCATGTCGACCGGATCTTCCGCACCATGCAGGATCTGGGCTTCAATGTCGGCACCTACATGTCGAATACCGTGTTCCCGGTTCCGGTGGATATTCGCTGCTTCGACATGATCAACGCGCACTGCGTGGGCGACGGAATGGGCGGGATTGGCCACACAGGCTACGGCCTGATGGACACGACCGACCTCGCCAACCCGCTCGGCCGGGCTTGCGATCCGCGGGTGCACCTGCACGAGGTGCTGGGCCACGGGATCCTCTACGAGGCGGTGGACGGCCCCAACATGGGCTTTACCCACAGCGCGGGCGATTCGCTGTCTTTGATCTACTTCGACCCGGACTCGCAATGCAAGGGGGTAGACGGCACGGCGGTGGGCAAGCCGGGCGATCTGCGTTTCACCTACGTGCCCTGGCACCCGTCACTCAACCGGCGGTGCGACCGGAACGTGGCTGACGGCTGGGCCTGGAATGGGTCGCGCGACAACGGTGGCTATGGTTCCGAGGAGATCCTCGCGACCACGCTTTTCAACTTCTACCGATCCATCGGAGGTGATCATCCGAATCTCGGACGGCGGCAGTTTTCCTCGCGCATGGCGATGTACCTGATTCTGCGCGCCATCGGAAATCTGACACCGGCCACTAACCCGCAGTACGCCAGGGACTTTGCGACCGCCCTCATGGATGCGGACGCGCTCAACTGGACCAGCGAGGGTGTTTTCGGCGGTGCGTACCACAAGGTGATTCGTTGGGCCTTCGAGAAGCAAGGCGAGTACCAGACCCCGCTGGTGACCAACGGCAGCCCGGCGAACGGAACGATCACCACGGCGGGCAATCCGCCGCTGATCGATGTCTACATCGACGACGGGCGCACGGGCGAGTACCCGTTCCAACATGTGCACTGGCACACCACCACGATCTGGAACCGCCGCGCGGCCGACGGCGTCGACGCGCACCAGGAGCCGGAGTTGGGCTCGACCAACTATGCCTACGTCAAGGTCAAGAACCGCGGCACACAGCAGGCGCAGAACGTGGTCGTTTACGGTTACCACACCAAGCCCGGCGCAGGACTGAATTGGCCCGCGGACTTCGACCCGTTCACGACCGCGTCGATCAATGTTGGCACCGTCAACGCCAACAACTCACAGGAAGCCGTGGTCGGGCCGTTCGAATGGACGCCCAATATCAATGCCTATGGTCACGACTGCATGCTGATGGTAGTCAAGGCAGACGGCGACGCATCGAACGTCGACAACTTCACGGCCGGTGAGACGGTGCCCGAATGGCGGCTGGTGCCGAATGACAACAACGTTGGCCAGCGCAATGTGATCCCGGTTCCCGGCGGGGGTGGCAACCAGGGGCTGATGGCGGGGCTCAACGGGATGAGCTTCCAGGTCGGCAATCCGAACCCACGACGGGGCAAGATGACCTTCAATGTCACTCTGCCTGCGCTGTTGTCCAAGCTCGGCTGGCGCCTGGAGCTCGTCGACGTGGGAGGCGGCTTCACGCTGGCCTCGGGCGCCAAGCGTGAGGTGTTGATCAAGCTGCACCCGGGCCAGGCCTTCACGCGCGATGCGGTGGACGCGTCTAAGGACCGCGACATCCGGATCGACGTGCTGGCCAACGACAATCTGATCGGCGGCATGACCTATCGGCTCGACCCTGATCTTGCGCGGCCTTGGAACGTTGATCGGCCGACGGACAAGGATTGCCTGAACGAGGCCCAACGTCTGGCCGACTGTCTGGGCATCAAGCGGGAGATCGGACAGGTCTGCGTAAAAGAGATCGTAGTGAGTCTGAAGGTCAAGAAGAACGACTGCTGCTGAGGGGGGCTCGCGCCGCGCAAGCGACCCGAGGACGGTCATGGCCACCAACTTTCACCTCGCACCGCCGCCCAAGACTGTGGACGGGTTGGCGGCGGTGCCTATCGACATTCAGACGATCAACGCCGTTTTCACTTTCGACGGCGCCGCCTCGGCGGCTACCGCCGACGCCACTGCCACCTACACGGTCGGGCCCACGGCGGGCAATCCGATTTTCGATCTGCGTCAGGACATCACCACCGCCTGGCTCGACGGCGCGCTGTTTCCTGTGGCGCAGCTTGCGCACCACGGCTTCGGCACAGGCACTTTCACCGATCTGCGGGTGATCCAGTCGGTGCAGGCCGCCGGCTCGGTTCACACCCTGCGCGTGCAGTATCCGCTCGCGATGCCCAACTCGCAGCTCGGCGGCAGCTATCTGCCTGCGATCGAGTGGACTTCGGGCCCGCGCCTGCGCTTCGTTTTCGGCCTCTCGGACCTGAACCGCGCCCGCTACGCCGAGGCCTGGCTGCCCGCCAATCTGATCTTCGACCAGTTCGCCATCACCCTAGAGATCAAGCTCGTCAACACCGTGGCAGCGCACTCGGTCATCACCAATGGCCTCGTCACCGTGCTGGGTGCAAACCACTGGCGCCTCGAGTTCCCGTCACGCTTCAGCGCGCTCTCGCCGTTGCTGGAAGTCCGCGCCAGCGACACTCTGGAGCTGCAGGCTGATACGACTGTCCTGCCAATCTCCGGCAGTACCGTTACCCTGGAAGCCTGGAGGCCCGTCGGCAGCGTCGTGAACCTCACCGGTCAGCTCAACACGCTGAAGACGCTGCTCGCCGACAACGAGAATGGCTACGGCCCCTACCTGCACGGTAATCGCTTTGTCGCCTTCTTTAATGGCGGCGGCGGTATGGAGTATGAGGGCGGCACCACCACCTCCGTCGGCGCGCTGTTGCACGAAACTTTTCACAGCTGGTACGCGCGCGGCATCAAGCCTGCCGCCCAGTCCGACGGCTGGTGGGACGAGGGCTTCACCAGCTTCCACGACGCCGGCGCTGACGACGCACAACCTTTCGACTTCACCGACGCGCCGATTCTGCTCTGCTCGCGCGATCCATGGCAGCGCAACACCCCCGGCAACTCCTACGCCGACGGCTCCCGCGTCTGGAGGGGCTTGGCCGCGATGCTGGGGACAGCGCAGCTCAATGCGCTGATGCGAGACCTCTATGTTGCCCATCGGGGCCGCCCGGTCTCCACCGCCATGATCGAGGAGTTCTTGCTCTGCAAGTCCGGCAATGCGCAAGTGGTGGACGCGTTCCACCGCTTTGTCTACGGGCTTCCCAACCCATCGCCCGTGCCCGACGTGTGGCTACGCGACGACCCCGCCGACACTGGCGCCGACGCGTGGGGCGGCACCTTCTGGGACTCGCCGGATTTGTGGATTCGCAATGCCGACGACGGTGGCACAACGCATCAGTCACCCGAGTACGGCCAGGACAACTGGTTTCACGCACGCGTGCGCAACAAGGGCACCGCGGGCGCGGCCCAGCACTTCGTCGTCACCTTTCACTCGAAGGGATTCGCCGGCACCCAGTTCCAGTATCCAGGCGACTTCCTGCCGTGCATCGGCGCGCGTGCGGAGTTCGAACTCGCCCCAGGCGCCACCCGCATCGTCAAGGCGCGGTGGCCGCGCTCGCTGGTTCCGGCCGAGGGCACCCACACGTGCCTGCTTGCCGCGGTGCTCACACGTTCCGATCATCCGCCCGCCGGTCGCCATGTATGGGAGCACAACAACCTCGCGCAGAAGAACCTCACCGTCGTCGACCTGCTCCCCAATACCTTCTTGATCCTGCCGGTGGTGGTGGCCAACTGGTACGCGCGCCTCGAGCGGAAGTTCCTGCTGGAGGTGATCCGGATCCGCGACTCCGCCGGATTCGAGGCGAGCGTGATCCACCCGACGCCGGAAATCTTCCTTGGCGCCAAGATGCGGCCGAAGCCCTTCACGCCCTTCGCCGACAGGCCGATGTTCGTGCCAGAGCAGGTGGAGCTAGAGTGCGGCGGCCACATCCCCGGCACCACCCATGCCCACCGCGGCCGCATGCTCACCTCCGCCTCTCTGGACCTTATCCAGGAACGCTACCCGAAGAGTTGGGAGGTGGCGTTTCCGAAAGGCGCGGCGAAACTCACCCTCGACCTGTTGCCCTTCAGTCAGACCGTGGTCGGGCTCAAGATTGCGGTGCCGACGAGGGCCGAGCCAGGCCAGGTGATCCGACTGCACTTCGTCCAGCGCAGCCTGGCTGTCAAGCGCATCGTCGGTGGGGTGGCGGTGCAGATTAACGTGGTAAAGCCGGGCGAACTGCGGACGCAGCCGCGGGAGAAGACGGCGTGATGGTGGCGGCATGAACAGCGAAGATGCACGAAAGGTACGCTGGCGTTACGCCGGCATTTTCGCGGTGACGCTGGTCGCCGTCGCGGTGGTCCAGTGGTACTTGTGCTGGGGAAACCCGACCACCGTTCTGTTGCTGCGCCATGCTGACCGGCAGAACGGGGTGGACGCCCTCACTGTGGCCGGCACCGCGCGCGCCCAGGAGCTGGCGCACGTTATGGAGAAATCGGGCATCCGCGCGATCTACACGAGCGAAGCGGCCCGCACCCAGCAGACCGCGGCGCCGACCGCCGCCCTGCTTGGCATTACGCCAGTGGCCATAGTGGCAGCCGACGTGGCAGGCCTGGTGAGCACCATTCGTACCAATCACTACGGCCAGAAGGTTCTCGTGGTGGGGCACAGCAATACTGTGCCGCAGATCATCGCCGAGTTCGGTGGCCCGGTCGTCACGATCGACGGCAACGAGTTCGACAACCTCTACGTGCTTACGCTGTGTCGCTGCCGTTGGCATAGCTTCGGGCTAACCAACCTACAGTACGGCGCAGCATCGCCCTAAACCGTATCCCGACGAAGGCTGGGGTCCCCTTCGTGTCCCAGCTCCGTCGGTCAACATACGTGGTGCGACTGTGGACGATCACAGACGGCCGCGCCCCGGGGACGGCTCATCAGCCCGCCTACTCCGCCAACATTCCGGGTGAGCACGGTAGCCGGTGTGCTGATCAGCGGCCCAGCAGCAGGAGCGCACGGACCTTGCTTTGCAACCTCAAGACCTTCGGATGATGACGCGATGAATACCACTTGGCTGTATCTGCGGAACCGCAATCGGAGACGATCTAACCGTTGGCGGTCACTGGCGTTCGGATGACGGCATAGGGGTCTTCGTCACGTCCGCTTTCGTATCGCCCAGAAAGGCATGGCTCCCGTCAGCAGAAGGCGACGAGGACGACGAAGAACACTGCATGAACAAGAGGCCAGGCGTCACGCCGTGGATTGTTAGGCCGACCACAGGCGCTCGGCTTGACGATACCGACCCGCTCGGAGCGCATTCCGTCGTGCGGCGACTGCGGTTTACAAAGAGTGTGAAGGCGCTTGGCTCGCTGCGACCAAGTGACGTATTCCTACGGGCTTGGGTTAATGCAAGCGGGAAGCCGCTCGCACGTTCCGAAGCATGGGGTCGCAACGCGAAGCTTCTTTACGGAGAGAACCGCGCGCAGGAACTCAGCGCTGCAAACAAGCCTCTCGCCGGTTTCCGAATTCCCCTCTTCATTAACGACAGCTGAAGTAGCTAACCCTTGTCGCAAATCAGAAGTTGCGATACTTGTGACGATGATCGCGATTTTGCTGGTGAACAGCGCGACGCTAAGTACTCGTCGCTGTTCAATTGTTGCGTTGGCGTAATCCTGACGATGTGCAGCGACGAAGCCGCGCTCATAACAGCAACAGAATCAGCAGCCCCACCAGAGTGCCCAGTCCGATGGTCAACAACAATCGCCCGAGGCTTGGCTGACAGCTGCGGATCCAGGCACTGACCGCCATCAACAACACCGCGGCTACGATGACGCCAAGGACCAGGCGCACCGTACCGCTGGTCGCGCCAAGGATGATGAACAACGCCGCCAATGCGGCGACCGTCAGCGCGAGCGATGTGCAGACTGCGCCGATCGCCGAGGTGGTCGCGGCGGGCTGCTGCCAATCACCGGAGGGCGACGGCGCAACCTGGGTCGAGTCGCCACCAAGCCCGTCGACCCGTGAGGCGACTTGGGTGACGTAGCGGCGGAAAACGGGGAACCAACGATCCGTCGGTGGGATCGAGCGTTCGATCGAGCGCAGATTGGACAGGAGCCGCTGTTCCGTCGGCAGGATGACATTCTTCGTTCGCACGGGGATCGTGATCTGGAAGCTTCCCAGGGTCCGGCGCCCGACGCGCTTTAGAGCGACCGCGGCAACATCGGCGACGCGCTGATGGCCGCCGGTCACCTGACGTACGACGACGGTAAACACCTGGCCGGCGACGACCGAAGGCGGCAGGTCGATCGTGATCAGTCCTGTCAAGTTCGTGTCCCCGCCTTTCGGGATTGGGATCCAACTCATGCCGCCGGCGCGCAGCTGTAGCGTGTGCTCATCGATAAGCGCGAGGTTGCTGCTCCGGTTCGTGCGCGCGGCCAGGTCCACGACTTCTTCGCCGTTCACGGCCGGCAGATAGAGCTTGACCACGCTGCCGACTGGCGTTGCGCCCCAGTCGATCATCAGTTCGTCATGCTCCGCGCCTTCCGGCAGCTGGGCGGCGGTCGCGCGGAGCTCGAATGTCTGCGCTATACGCCGTGAGCCAACGACGCCCGGATTGGCGGACTCGACGATCGCCAGATTGCGCTGGGCTAGCTTGTCGGACGTGCCCGGGGTGGCGCCGCCGGGGATGGCGGTCGGATCAAAGGCGATCTCGGCGACGAGACACTGGTGCTGGCCGCGCACCAGATCCTGGATACTCTTGCGGTTCGCCGCCCACGGGCCGTCCGCCGGCATCGCGTTGAGCGGGAACTGCAGCGTGGTCTGATTGAAGTCGAGCCAGGCGCCAAAGTATTCTTTGCGCTCGGTCGCGCTCGCGGCAATGTCGCGCACATTGGGGGCATCCGTTTGCGCGGTGAGCGAGGTCGTCGCCGAGTCGACGCGAGCCGATGCAAAACACGGGATGGTCACCAGTTGGTTGCTCTGCAAACCGAGGAGCGGGATAGTCACGCCCCCTTGAGTTGCGCGCCGGTAGGTGCTTGACAGGTCGAACGCAAGCGACGTGGTCGAAGCTGGAAACAACCGGAAAAAGACTCGCACGTTCTGCGCCTGCAGCGTTCCGATGTAGCGCACGCGGGCGACTGCGAAATTGAAGACCTTTGTGCCACTCACCGACTCCGAGAGCTCGAGGCGGGACGTCTGCTGGTCGGTTGAAAGGTCATTGTCAAAGGTCTGTCCACCGGTCGCGCCGGACTTAAGGTTGGCGAGTACCTGCTGGATGAACGCGGGGGCCTGCGCGGCCGTAGCGCCCATGGTTGCGCTGAACCTCTGTTGCCCGGCGCGGATCTGGAAGACACGCAAGTCCGTGCTAAGCCAGCTCGTCGCGCCATCGATCTGGTAGGGGTTGGGCTGCTTGATTAGCAGTAGCGATGCGTTGGCCGACTGGCCGCTGATCGACGCACTCACCGACACCGTCCGCGTGTCGCCGGCGAAGACAAAGTCGTTCGTTCCGGTGAAGCGGACATCGCAATTCCAAGTGATGCGCTGCCGGCGGTTCAGGTGCGCCGGATCCTCCAGGCCGAGGTGCACGACCCGTATCTCCAGCTCTGTCAGGGCCGGCGCCAGTGCGATCGTCGGCTTGATGGAGGGCGGTGTCGTCGGGGTGGATGCGGTAATGCCCAACTCTTGCGGCTTGAAGCCGTCGAGCGTTACGAACAGCGCCGATTGAATGACGGCGGGATTGGCCGCCTGCAGCATCGTCGTCGCCTCGTCCTGACCGAATGTGCTGCGGTCGAGGATGAACTCAAGCCGCTTGATGATGGGGCAGGTGTACGGTAGCGGCCCGTACTCAGTGACCCTGTCCTGCAGGTAGCCGCGTTTTTCGGCGAGGTACTGGTTCGTTAGCGTGTAGGTGTCGTCATTGCCGCCGTTGTTTGGCCAGAAGGGCTGCGCGTCGGTGAACTGAAACGTCGCCGTCGGATCGTTCTGTCGCGCCCGCCATGCGTTGGCGGTGGCCAGGCCATTCATGAGCGACGGGTCGATGACGCGCTTCTCGACGCCGGAGACCGTGTTCACCTGCAAGGTTGGTGCAACGTGATACCACCAACCGACCTGGCAGTCCGGGTGATTCGAGGTGGCGGGCTTCAGATTGCTGTTACCGCTCGCGAAGATCCAGATCTTCTCGCCCTCGATCCCCTGCAGTCGCATGAGGCGGATCATTTCGTGGGCGCGGGCGTAGCAACCGTCGTCTGGGAAGAGAAATGGGATACAGGGCGGCGGAACGGCAGACGGATCGCAACTCGTCGCCGCCATATCGTTGAAGAGCTGAGCGGCTTGCGCTTCGCTCACCACAGATGCCGAGGTTTCACGGTCGCCGCCGCCCTCAAGTAAAGGGCTTTCGGTCGCCTCTGGCGGTGCCGGGCGAACATCAATGATCTCGTGCTCGTCACGCGTTGACGTCACAAACACAGCGGTCCCCGTCGTGCGCGCAGCCTCAAGCGCATTGAGCATCTCGAGGAAATCGCCATGACTACGTAGCAGGTGATGGCCGGCATGCGATTCAATGAACCTGACGTCGTAGCCACCATCAACGGTCGGGTCGAGCGCGACCACCCGGCCGCGTAGCGGGATCAGAACCCGCGTTATGACGTTCGTCTCCGGATCGGTCTCTACAAACGCAGGGATGCTGAAGCGCTGGGCGTGCTCGAGCAGCCCCCGCCATCCTGTCGCCCGTTTGCCTGGCGGCAGCATGGCCGTGCGGTCGCCCTCGAATTCAACGGTAGTGGCAGCCGACGCTGCCGCCTCTGCGGCAGACGGTGCAATACGGATGACGCGTGCGACGACGGCATTCGCGTTCGGCATAGTTCCCTCGCGTTTCTTCTGGTGCGTCCCGGCTACGCTGTGGCATCGGCGGCCGGAACATCACACCGGACGCGATGCGAACCTCGGTGCTCCCTGTACAACTCGCGCGGCATTGCATCGCCAATTGCTGTTCCACTATGCGCCAATTGCCGCGTCGCGCGCATTGCTACCCCGCCAAAATGGTACGGGCCGTCTTCATTGATAGAGCGCGTACGCGCACCGCTCGTTTCACTCGCCCGGGTCGAGTTCATGCGGTTCAAGTTCCCGCTGGTGCGCGAGCAGCACTCTGACGCACGCAGCGCTAGCGTAACCACCAGGGGTTGGCCAATCGGCTATCCGTCCGCAATCGCAGGAGGGTGGCGAACGACGGTGCGATCTTGGCGCCGCGAGCGGCTTGGAGTAATAGTGGGACAACATGGCTAGGAGGAGCTTGAACCCTTTTCATTCGTCTGTAATAGCGCTCTACCATCCGCTAACCTATGGAGGCGACTTCACGGTTCAAAACTGCGCAGTTGCGGGATGCACACCAATGCGACCATCCTGTTTGTCCAGATCTGCGACGCCCTGCAGATCTTCGCCGCTCAAGCTGAAGTCGAAGACGTCGATGTTCTCTCGCATCCGCTCAGCGTTGGCAGATTTGGGAATGACAATCAACCCGTTATCCAGATGCCAGCGGATGATCACCTGCGCAGGCGTCTTGTTGTGCCTCGCTGCAATCTCACGGATCGCGGGGTCGCTCAAAACGCTGCCTTGCCCAAGAGGACTCCATGATTGCGTCCGTACGCCGAGGCGATCGTGGAACGTGCGCAAGTCCTTCTGCTGAAACCTCGGATGCAGCTCGATCTGGTTTACCGCCGGTGCGACACCAGTTTCGCCGATGATCCGCAGCAGGTGCTCTGGTTCGAAATTGCACACGCCGATGCAGCGGGCTCTGCCCTCACGGTAAAGCCTGACCAGCGCTTGCCAGGACTCAACGTAAAGCCCGCGCACTGGCGACGGCCAGTGAATCAGATATAAATCGATGGCGCCGAGCCCTAAGCGCTTGAGGCTTGCATCGAAAGCGTGCAGCGTGCGGTCATAGCCTTGCTGATCGTTCCAGAGCTTTGTAGCGACAAATACGTTTCCTGCGTTCGGCCCTGCCGCGCGAAGGCCATTACCTACGCCACGTTCGTTCCCGTAGGCGGCGGCCGTGTCGATCAGGCGATAGCCGGCGTCGATGGCTGTCCGCACCACCTCGGCAGCGTCTTGCGGGGACGTGCGCCACAAACCGAGTCCGAACTGCGGTATCGGCGTGCCATTTCTCAGACGAACAATCGGTTGTTTGTCCGCGACTGACGTCATGGTGCACGGAGGAAGAAACCGGCGATGCTGGCGCGCACGTGAGCTCCAGCATTCTGGTCCACCCGCGTCACGCGGTGCGGCCGGTCCTCACCAATGAGCACGAGCCGATTCGGGCTTGGGGATATCGCGACAGCGATGTCGCCAATCAAAGACTCCTCGCCGGTTCCGTCGTCGGACATCCAAGGTTGATCGTGTGAAGCTGTCGGCAACGACGTGGAGGCGCGCGCCGGATCCGCGGGCGGATAGACCATGAGCTCGCCACCCCAGTGGAGCTGCCAGCGTGAGTGGACGAAGTAAGTGAAGGAGCCGCTGTACTTGGCCGAGTCCTGATGAAGTGAAAGCGCGCTACCCACTGGATAGAGCCAGGGACAAAGATAAAGGGCGACCCAATCGATGCACTCGTTACCGGCGATCTCGGGATGGAGCGCGGAAAGAGTCCGCACGGCGTCGATAAGTTGGTCGATCGGCTTGCCGGTCGGATAGACCGCACCCTTTTTCTCGAAGCGCCGGTCGGGATCGTAGTAGACGGACGGCCCGCGCTGGGGATGGCCGTCCCAGAGCCGCCACACCCGGTCCCACCTTTGTTCGTGCACACCACGATAGTCGGTCATCGCGACTTGATCGCGCAGCGTGGCGAAAGCGCTCGTTCCGAGAAGACTGTCGACGATGATCAGCCCGTCCTGGCGTAGTGCGATCGAGCTCATCCGATGTGATCCGATGAAGGTGTCGCGCTCGAGTCCCGGGAGAGCGACGGCGGAAAGGCAGCGCGCCGTCCATCGTGAATCAAATCTCGTCGCTCGCCCTCGGCAAACACATAGTTCAGGAACAACTGACCGAAGTTCTCGCCACGAAACGGCTCGCGCCAATGCTCTATTCGGTCGCCAAGGTAGATCACCGCGTCCCCGGCTCGCTGAGCGACGGCAACATCGGGCGAGAACCAGATTGTCGGTGCCCCGCCACCGCTGGCTCCGAGATGAATGCTCGCGGCCACCTGGCAAGCCGCTCTGTCGCGATGCCGCGGCAAGCTGTCGCCATACCAATAGAGGCGAGCGTAGGCGTAGGTTGGTAGGAGTGCGCAGCCGCAGACGCGCTCGATCTCGTGCTGCAGCACGATGAGCATTGCGTCCAGAGTGCAGTCGCCCCAATGGCTGTCGGCGGCTGGCGCCTGACCGTCATGCTTGGCCTCACCCCTCCAACTCCTCAAGAGCAGGACGTTGTAGAGCACCCGCGCCAAGCGCTCGTCGATCAGCCGTCGGATAACGACGTGTTGGTGCTGGGAGAGATCGGGCGTCATGTGGTCCGTCCACCAGCCCGGCGACGACTGCGCCACGCGGCACTCCGCCAGGACGTGCCAATCGCCTCACCGATCCTAACGCCGCTCGTATTCCCCGCGAGGACATAGCCGTCATCGATGCCGAGGTCCCGCGCTCGCGCATAGCCGCGGGTTCTCAAGAACCCCCAGATCTGTTCGCGGACCGGCCGGTTGTTGTGCTCCACCGTCAGCACGCGAACCTGATACTCGTCGAACGGAAAGCTGCGTAAGAGAGCCAGCTCCGAACCCTCGGTGTCGAGGCTCCAATAGTCGATGATCCTGGGAGCGCTGGCGCTGCGCAGAACCGAGCGGATAGTGCGGGCATGCTTGCGCACCGTCGGCGGGGGAGCACCTTCGGGCCAACTGCGAACAAGCACCTGGCGAGTGAATTGAAGGTGGGTCGGGTCGTACTCATCGATGATCCCGCCGTAAACGCCAGCCGCCTCTAGGAACTCGACCGCTCCTTCCTGAACGTAAAGGCAGCAGTCCAAGCAGATGCAAGCGCGGTTGGCCCTTAGCTGAAGGAAGTACTCGTGGTTCGGTTCTACGCAGATGCCGCTCCAGCCGTACACGTTCTCCAGCAGCCACGTGTTGCTGCCTTTACGCCCATCGGACGCGCCGGAATCCAGAAAGTAGCCGCCGGTGAGACCGCCGAGCGCCTCGACCACGAACAGGTCCTGACCCTGGTACGAATGGCTGGCCAGCGCTTCGATCACGCTTTCGTCTCAGCGCCTGCGGCGCGAAAAAGCAGCGGAACGCCACGCGGCGGACGCGGGTGCCTCGCCAGTAGGTTGGCGCGGCTCGACGTGGCGCTCGTCAAGCCTGCGGTCTCCATAGAGCATGGTCACGTTGATGCGGCATCCGAGGTAGTCCGGTTGGAAACAAACCGCCTCCGTCGCGTGGAAGAGGTCGGAGTTGAAGATAGTCGCGCGATTCTGCCGATATGGGATGCGGAGGCTTTTGGGTCGATGCCGAGCAATCAGCTCGCGGATCAGGTCCGGTCGCTCGTTGTACTGTCGGAAGTCCCAAGAAAGTGGCGCCTCTAGGTCGTATACGATCATGCCGCCCGAAGACGGATCTAGGTTTGAGGCGTCGGGCGTGATCCAGAAGTTGACGTTGATCGCTGCGAAGTCGGCGTGGATCGTGGAGTGAGGTGGCAGGAAGTCCGTGTTCTTGAATGCCCATAGCTGTCTCAGCGGGTGGCGGTCACCGATGAGGGAAGGGAACGCGTCGCGAATCTCCTCGGCGATCTGCAGAATCAGCGGTGCGTTGAAGCCCGTGAAGAAGAGGGCGCTCAGTCGGTCGTTAGCATATCGATTGCCTGCCCAGATCGTCGACTCCTGACAGAACCGAAGCAAACTGTCCAAGGCCTCGCCGGTAAGGAAGTCATCAATCACTACCACGCTCGGTCTGCCTTCAAGATAGCGGTGCTCCACCCGTGACGGGTTCCAGGACGTCGACAGCGCACGCTCGAGTCGCGGGGCGTGAGCGACATGGACAAGGCGCGCGAACGCGCGCCCAATTGTGTGCTCGTCCTCGGCATTTAGCGGGGCCCGCCCGTTAGGGCCGAGGTGTGACAGCCGCGCAATGACGGCCTCGTATGCAGGTACGATCTGCTCGAGCGGGGCGTCGCATACGCCGAGCCTCGAGAGGTGCTTTAGCTGGTCAAGATCGTGGCGCAGCTTGCCAAGTGAGAGGCGGGCATTGGGCACGGGACGGATGCCGGTGCCTGTCCAGCTTGGAAACCATTCGCTGCCCCGTTCGATCCCGGTAAGGACGGCAGCCAGATCGCCAGCGAAAGCGAGGCTGCGTTCCTCCATCGCCGTAACAATCTCGTCGGCAAGCCAGCGCCGGCCGTTCGGATCCTCCTCCAAGACTGCCCGGCAAAGCTTGGCCGCCTGTTCCATTCGGCCGCGGCGCACGAGGTCCAGCGCTTGCCGCTCTCGGGGTGCACTTTCGGTGGCATCCGGGGGCGCCTCGAGGACGGCGGCGTCGACGCTCATTCGCCTTCCAGCCCGCTCACGGAAAGCGCGCCCTGTCGCCGCAGGTGGGTGGCATATCGGACAACGGCCCCCAGAGACGTCGCAACATACGCAGGCAATTGCACGCCCCACTGGCTGCCGAGTATCTCGCCAGGACTGACCTCCGTGCCCCCGCCTGGACTGACTTCCGTCCCGGTGCCCGGGCTCATCTCCGTACCCCCGGCGCGCGCTACCTCGCCAAGGAACAACTCGGCGCGGCGCAAGGCTGCCGTGAGCGCATTCAACAGGTCGACGGCT
>CAYOKH010000032.1:0-2410 GCA_964404505.1 uncultured Azoarcus sp. | reverse complement strand
TCATTTCCGTACCCGCGGCCTCGACCCTTCGCAGTTCGGCGGCGAAACGGCTGGCGGTCCTGACTTCGGCATTCACGCGCTCCGCCAGACTAACGGCGCCCGGGCTCATCTCGGTGCCTCCACCAGGGCTCATCTCAGTGCCGCCCCCGGGGCTCATTTCAGTTCCCGAAGCCACCACACCCACGCCCATGGTCGCGAGCACGGCCCGAAAGAAGTTGGCTTGGAACTCGAATTGGCTTCGATCCGCCGCCGCGTCTCGCACGAGTGCTAGCGCCACCAGCGGGTCGCGCGAGGCGGCGATCGCGCCGGCAAATTGGGAAGCAAACACGTGTCGACTCGGACTTCTCCCGCCAAGCCGGCGGGAGTACGTGCCCATCCAACGGCATAGGGTCACGTTTGAAAACACCGAGAAGATCAGCTGATTGGCGGTTTCCGCCTCCAGGCCGGACACCTGGTCCGCATGGACATAGTCATAAAAAATCTGGATGGGGTCGGTCGCGAACTGCTCTCTCAAGAGATAGTCAGCTGACATGGCCCGGAACATCGCTTGGGTGCGCCACACTGCCTTTGTGGCGGCCAAAGAAGGGGTTGAAGTGCTCATGTTCCCTCATGAAGTCGGATGATGGATGGAAGATCTTGAAGGGCCGCGCCGAAGATGACCGGTGTGCGAACTGGCGACCCGCCCGTGAAACAACTTAGGTCACTTCATGTGTTGAACCCTCAATCGAGTTTCCATACGCAGCGCTGTTCGGAACTCCGTCAGGAACGACAGTCAAGTCCTACTAAGCCAGTGTTCGCGTCCATCTACTGGAACCAACCGTACGAAGACCGGCATGCCTATGTTTCTACCTGGCCCACGGAGCGAAGCATTCCCGAGTGGTTGTGAGCCCGGTCAGTCTCTATCAGCCGCTCGATATTCACGCGCGTCATCGCTGTATCGATAGGCAGTGCAAGGCGCTCTGTTCAGGAACCGCTGACACTGTTGTTCGTCTTGTCCGATTCTTCAATGGCGGAGGTCGCATCGACGGGAACTCGAAGGGGCAGCCCGACTCTCCGAGATAGCAACCCTGCCTGGGAATCATCGCTTCCACGAAGATGTCACCTCCCGCAGGTATTTGAGGGGTGGCGATCTGGACCGGTGGAAGGTCTCGGATCAGCCTGGTGAGAGTGGAGCCGGCATTCCGGCAAGTAGTGATAGACGACCAATCAAATCGATTCAATCTCAGGACTTTGGGTCTTCGATCCAATGGCGAGAACGTCGACCATGCCGAGCGCATGCGTCGGACCCTCGTCAAGGCGAATGCCGACCTGGCGGGGTGAAGTCGCGGCGAACGGCAAGCGAGCCGGAAGGGTTGCCAAGGGCAACATCGCGAACGACGACGCTCGATGCCGTACTCTGCACCCATCCGTTTGTGTCGCCAGCACTCCAATTTCGCTACAGGCCAACCGCTGAGACCGCGGGCAGCTGGAAGAGCGCGATAGCGAAGACGAAGATTGGTGTCGTCCAAGGACTGAGTTGCCGAGCGTGACGCATCGCTACCTCCCCAGTGCGCGAGTGGGACCTTCCAACCGAAATGTTGCGCTCGCCGATCCTGTTGTGTCCATGTGGGAAATGCGTGCCATCACTAGTTCGAGGGACGCGCATTTCGCGTGCCTCCTGCCGGAGAGTGATCTAAGGTCGCGCTATCGACGTCGAGCAACTTACGGAACAGGCGCTTGAGTTTGGGACTTGGCGGCCGCGAAGTGACTTTGCGCCGCACGCGAACTCGCTCTCGTCTGCGGGAACGTGCACCGAGGTAGTAGTTGGCCACGTCGCTCAACGCGTGGGCGCTGGCATTGCGACCCAGCCTACAGAGAGCCGAAGCTCAACCGGCGGCACCGCGCCCTCGACGCCGGCGGCAGGGTCGAATTCCGCGCTCACGAGAACACTAGCCGGCCTCGCACCGGGCCGCCTTGATAGTTGATCCAACGCTTTGTCGGCTCGTCCGATGAAGCGGCCCGGCTTATCGGCCGGGAACAGAGCAAAGCGCATCACTTCGACGGGATCGGTTTTCCGTTCACTGTCCTGCAAGCGGGGCGGACAGCACCTCCCACATAACTACGTTGCCTTGGTCTCTCTCCTCGAAAGTCCGATTGATGATCGATTGGCATACTTTCGGAAGTTTGCTGGCCATACGACTCACGCAGCACGCCGGCCACTGCCATAGATGACGTAGCGCCGAGTTTCGCGCACATCAAAGGTCCAGCCAAGCCGCCTCTGTTCCTCTTGCAATGCCTGCGGTTCATGATCAGTCGCGTTGGTCATCGGTCGTGGCGTCTGCTTATAGGCAATTCTCTCGCCTTATCGGAACGGCTGGTTATGGCGTGCGCCGTGCAAAGGCGGCGCTTTCCAGTGGGTGCAAGCCCCACC